>NZ_JBKGGX010000001.1:0-429655 GCF_052041925.1 Pseudomonas sp. SMN5 | reverse complement strand
CTCAAGATCAAAAGCCAAAGCAAAGCAAAGCAAAACAAAGCGAGGCGGCCTAACGGCCGACCTGACTTTTCCGGCTGTACCTGAATCCTGTGGGAGCGGGCTTGCTCGCGAAGACGGCCTGTCAGCCGAGCAATCCTCCGTGGTTGCAACCCGATCCATTGTGGGAGCGACGGCCTGACTGCCGACCAATCCTTTGCGGTTGTAACCCGATCCATCGTGGGAACGAGCCTGCTCGTGAAACGTTGAGCGTGTGACGCCCGGCACGTATGCAAATGCCCCGATTGGCTGGGTCAGGCCGACCGACGCGCTTGCTTAACTGAAAGCGCTAAAGATCGATGTCTTTATACCTTTAAGCGACGCCGATGGACCTATTCGCCAGAAAATTGATCCCACTACTTGAGGATTGTCCCGAACGGTACCTGGTCGTACCGTCCCGCGGGATTTCAAGAGAGCGTGAATACCATTGCCCCAGTCGGGCAAAAATTGCGCATTATAGGCGCCGTCCGCTCAAGGGAGATTTACATGCGTGCCATTTCATCCGTCATGCGTCTTGCCGTGCTGTCGCTGGGGCTGGTGTTCGCCGCCAATGCCAGCGCCACCGAAGAGACGCAACTGGTCGAGTCCATCAACCTTTACCGCAGCCAATCCCAAAGCTGCGCCGGCCAGGCTTCGCTGGAGCTGCCACCGCTGGCAATGGATACCCGGTTGATTCTCTCGGCCACGGGGATCGGCGACCTGCAACAGGCCTTGGCGCGGGCGGCTTACCCGATGGTCAACGTTCAGGCCATCAGCCTGTCGGGGCCGCGAGACGCGCAGGGGGCGATGAAAGCCATCCAGGAAAGTTTCTGCCAGGTGGTGCTGGACCCGCAGTTCGTCGACATCGGCGTAAGTCGCCTGGACCGCGAATGGCGCATTGTGGTGGCGCGGCCATTGCTGTCGGCTCGCCTGGGTGACTGGCAAGCCGAAGGGCAGAAACTGCTGAAACTCATCAACAGTGCCCGCGCCCAGCCCCGTCGCTGCGGCACTGAAGCCTTCGCGGCCACCACCCCGCTGACCTGGAATGCGACACTGGCACTCGCGGCGGTCAACCACACCCGAGCCATGGCCAACAATAACTTTTTCGACCATAAAGACCGCGACAACCGCATGCCGGGCGACCGTGCCGAACTGGCCGGCTACCTGGGCCAGTTGATCGGTGAAAACATCGCCGCCGGCCAGGACACCGCACTCAAGGTCGTGGACGGCTGGCTCGCCAGCCCAGGCCACTGCGCGAACCTGATGAACCCGCAGTTCCGCGAACTGGGTGCCGGTTACGCGACAGACCCGAAAAGCGATGCGGGGATCTATTGGACGGCGATGTTCGGCACGCAGTGACCCCAAGCTTGCGGCGAGGGGATTGATCCGCTGGGCAGCCTGTCGGCCCTGCACTCATTGCTTCGTGAAAATCAACGATCGATGCACACCCGACGCTGCACGCACCCCGTCACCGACGGCCAACGCCACCGAGCCGAACGGCATGGCCGCATCGCCGCAGGCAAACACCCCGGGCACACTGGTCTCACGGGTCATCGTCTCGGTCTGGATGAACGCTCCGAGTGGCCCGTCTTCAAAGGCACAGCCCAAGGACATCGCCAGTGAACCCGACACCCGGGTGCGCGGTAGGACAAACAGGCCATCAATACCCATCACGCGTCCATCGGCCAGCACTACATCGGCTCGCTCGCCTTCGATGCGCACGACCCGCTCCGGCACCAGCGTCACACCGCGTTGCGCCAGGCTCAGCCGTTGCTCAGCGTCGGGCTCGAACACGCCCTGGGTGAAAAACGTGGTCGGACCCCAATCTGGAAGCATCAGGGCGTGGTGCAGCGACATTTCCGAGGTCGCCAGCACACCAATCGGCCCTTGCGCCAGTTCATAACCGTGGCAGTAAGGACAGTGAAAAACGCTTTTACCCCAACGCTCAGCCAGCCCTTCTACCGCCGGCAAATCATCGATCACGCCGGTTGCCAACAGCAGGCGCCGAGCGCTGTGCCGCTCGCCGCCGGCGACTTCAACGCTGAAACCACCCGCCTCATGGACGGCCTCGAGTGCGCTGTCCGATAGCCAATGGACGGTCGGATAAGCCATGAGCTGGCGGCGAGCATCCTCTGCAATGTCATCAGGCGCACGGCCGTCTTGCCCGAGAAAACCGTGGGAGGTGGCCGCGAAACGGTTGCGCCGCTGGCCCGCATCGATCACCAGCACTTTGCGCCGGGCCCGAGCCAGTTGCAGGGCTGCGGACATGCCGGCATAGCTGCCGCCCGCGATGATAACGTCGTAGTGCATGGTCGAACTCCCTGGGTGGATGAAAGTCTCGACACATCGTAAGTTTCTTGAAAAGTCGGTGTCAACGGTCTCGTAACTTTTGCGATTACAGGCGATACTTTTTCGGTCCTAACCACCGAATCTTGCGCCAATCATGAGAACCGACACCCGCCTGTCTCGCATGCTTCATGTGCTGATCCACATGGATCGCCATCAACAATCCGCGACCTCCGATACCATCGCCCAGATGCTGGGCACCAACCCGGTGGTCGTCCGGCGGACCATGGCATTGCTCAAGGAACACGGTTACGTCACGTCTGAGAAAGGCCATCGAGGCGGCTGGGCCCTGACCAAGCCCCTGTCAGACATGACCTTGCTGGACATTCACCAAGCGTTGGGCAGCACGTCGATCTTCTCCATCGGCCTGTCCACCGACCACCCGCAATGCCTTGTAGAACAAGCGGTGAACGCGGTGCTGACGGAGGCGTTCGATGAAGCCCAAGCGCTGCTGCTCAAGCGGTTGGGCAGCATTACCCTGGCGCAATTGGCGGAGGATTTTGACCAGCGGTTCCGGGAGCTTCCCACGACGGGAACTCACCACTGACTTGGTTGACAAGAAATCAGTGATCCGCAGCCACTGTGGAGCGAGCCTGCTCGCAAAAGCGCTGGCTCAGCTTGCACAGAGGCTCCCATACGGGTCGATTGTTTGCAGGTCTTGGATGCAATCAAAAAAAAAACGCCGCTCAATGAGCGGCGTTCTTGTACCTCGCCAGACAACGTCCGGCTTTTAAAGCGCCATGTCAGCCGCCGGGTTGCCTTCACGGGCCGCTTCCGGCTTGGCCGGTGCCGCGGGGGTACCTGGCTTGCCGATCGCCGGTGGCGGGTCCAGTTGCAGGACCTGGCTGGTGTAAGCCCACTCCTGAGCCACGCGCTCAGGGCTGTCGTTGAGCTTGGTGCCATAGCTCGGCACGATCTGGTGCAGTTTTTCCTGCCAGGCCGGGCTGGCGACTTTGTCCTTGAAGACCTTCTCAAGCACGGTCAGCATGATTGGCGCGGCGGTCGAGGCGCCTGGCGAAGCACCCAGCAGACCAGCAATGCTGCCGTCCTGGGAAGCGACCACTTCGGTGCCGAGTTTCAGCACGCCGCCCTTCTCTTCGTCACGCTTGATGATCTGCACACGCTGGCCGGCCTGCCACAGACGCCAGTCTTCCTGCTTCGCCTCAGGGAAGTATTCCTTCAGGGCGTTGAAGCGGTCTTCGTCCGACAGCATCAGCTGGCCGGCCAGGTATTCCACCAACGGATACTGTTCGATACCGACCTTGGTCATCGGCCACACGTTATGAGTGGTGGTGCTGGTCAGCAGATCGAAGTACGAGCCGTTCTTCAGGAACTTGGTCGAGAAGGTGGCGAACGGGCCGAACAGGATCACACGCTTGCCATCGAGCACGCGGGTGTCCAGGTGCGGAACCGACATCGGCGGTGCGCCAACCGATGCCTTGCCATAGGCCTTGGCCAAGTGCAGCTGGGCAACGGTCGGGTTCTCGGTGACGAGGAACGAGCCGCCAACCGGGAAACCTGCGTATTCCCGGGCTTCCGGAATGTCGGACTTCTGCAGCAGGTGCAAGGCACCGCCGCCGGCGCCGATGAAGACGAACTTGGCGTCGGTCTCGGTTTCGGTACCGTCTTTCAGGTTCTTGTACGAAACGCGCCAGGTGCCGTCTTCGTTGCGGGTGATGTCTTCCACTTCGCTGGACAGTTTCAGCGAGAAGTTCGGCTTGGTTTGCAGGTAAGCGGCAAACTGGCGGGTGATTTCGCCGAAGTTGACGTCGGTACCCAGTGGACTCCAGGTGGCTGCGACCTTCTGGCTCGGATCACGCCCTTGCATCATCAGCGGAACCCACTTGCTGATTTGCGCAGGATCTTCGGAATACTGCATGCCGGCGAACAGCGGGCTGGCCTGGAGGGCTTCGTAGCGCTTCTTCAGGAACGCGATGTTCTCGTCGCCCCACAGAAAACTCATGTGCGGCGTGGAATTGATGAACGAACGTGGATTCTTCAGCACGCCGTTCTTGACCTGCCAGGACCAGAACTGACGGGAGATCTGGAAGGCTTCGTTGATTTCGATGGCCTTGGAGATATCGACCTTGCCGTTCTTGTCTTCCGGCGTGTAGTTCAGCTCGGCCAGCGCAGAGTGACCGGTACCGGCGTTATTCCAGCCGTTGGAGCTTTCTTCGGCAACACCGTCCAGGCGCTCGACCATTTCCATGGTCCAGCCCGGCTCCAGCTCATTGAGCCAGACGCCGAGTGTCGAGCTCATGATGCCCCCACCGATGAGCAGGACGTCGACTTTTTTAGCCTCGGCGGCGTGCGTGGTCGCAAGACCCATCGCCATCGCCAGGCCCAATAGCGCCGTGTGTGTTTTCTTCAACATGTGTGTATCCCTAGGATGGAACGCCATTCCGTCCACCGGTCCTGTTCAATCGTAGACCACGCCCATGGCTGGCAGTGCCCGCATGGTGGGATCGAAAGGATGGGTGGAAGGACCTACAGGACCGAGCAAAAGGTCGGCCTCAGATTTATGTCTCTCCGGCGCTGACTTCTTGTAGGTCTTGGCTTCAGCTGAGTGAGGGACACTGCAAAACGGTTGTGCTCGGGTCTGGTTTGACCGTGCCCGATTGTCGCAGCGGGGGGAGTTTACATAATGAAATAAGCAGACCGAAGCATCTTTTTACATTACGGACGAAAAACGCCGGCCAGATGACGGCGTTTTATTGGCTCTGATCAGAAATACTTGAGCAGCGCGATGTCCCGTCGCCGTTGCTTCAGACCGGCGAACCAGCGGGTCGGGAAGAACAGGGCCACGCCCAACAGCACGCTCCATACCCACACCAGGGGCAAATGGTCGAAACCGAAATACGCCCCCTGGTTGGTGCCCCAGAGAGCAACCGCTACCAGGTACAGGGCCTTGAGCACGTAGAGATGCAACAGGTAGAAAAACATCGGAGCGCCGCCGTAGACCGCCAGCAAGGCGATGGTGCTCCGAGCCTGGGCCTTCTCGAACAGTGCCAACAGGATCAGGCCAACTCCAAGCGTCGGCAGCAGGAACATCAATGATGGCGGGTACTTCGTCGCACTCAGGAAACTCATGGCGGTGCGCAGCGCATCGCCGGTCTGCACCCAGGGCTTGTCGCCATAGACGTTCAGGTAGCGGATGACGACGAACGCCACCAGCAAGCCGATGCCCACCTGCAACAACCGCCGCACTCGCACGGCGGGGTCCACCTGCCGGGCAAACCATGGTCCGATGGCCCAGCCCAGCAGGATCACGCCGATCCAGGGCAGCACCGGGTAAGTGGTGCGGGCGCGGGTGAATTCGGTGAGATCGATGAATGCCCGCTGGTGCAGGATCGACCAGGGCACGAAGAACGGCGAGTCAGGTGCCAGCACGATGCCGTCCAGCAGGTTGTGGCCGGCGACAATCGCAATGCCGATGACGACCAGCCAACTGCGCTTGAGATGCAACAGCATGGCCAGGGCGATCATGCAAATGCCGATGCACCAGATCACCTGCAGCCACAAGGTTTTGGGGGGGAACTCGGCGGTCCAGGCGAAACACACGAACGTGAGTTCCAGCACCACCAGGAACAGCCCGCGCTTGAACAGGAACATCGAAGTTTCAGCAGCGGTGTGCTTCTGGCTGTAGAGCCAAGCCGACAACCCGGTGAGGAAGATGAACACCGGTGCACAGAGCGTGCTGAGCAGCCGGGTGAAGAACAGATCCGGGGTGACACTCAGTGCATCGATCGGGTCGCTGACCTGCCGGTGCAGCAAGAACGTTTCGCGAACATGGTCGACCAGCATCAGCAACATCACGAACCCTCGCAGGGCATCGATGGCCAGCATGCGCACATGGGTTTTGGCGAGGCTCGTGGCAAGGGTGGGCGCGGCGACGCCGGACAGGCTCGTCACAGGGGAAGAGAGGCTCATGGCAATACTCGTCGGGGATCCGTATAAGACAAGGAATGAGAATCCCTATCAAAAGAAAGCGGATAACATAACACAAAACACCACGACGAATAGACCCTTCACGGTGGGCATAGGCCTGCTTGCGAAGACGACGGTTCACTCAGGCTCGTGCCGGCTGACCTTCCGCTTTCGCGAGCCGCTCCCACCGACTCTTCGGCGGGTCTGGATGGTGTGCCCGACGCATATTCATTGTGGGAGCGGGCTTGCCCGCGAAGATGGCTGCACATCCGACATCTCGGCTGACTGACCCTCCGCTTTCGCGAGCAAGCTCGCTCCTACAGGGGAGCCATCGCAGGGAATGAGTACACCGCGCGCTAGCCGAGCAACTGGCTCAACACCGCTCGCAACTTGCCGGGCTTGACCGGCTTGTTGAGCAACGGCGCATTCAGCTTGCGCAAGGCGCGGCGACACTGGTCGCTGCGGTCGGCGGTGATGATCACGGCCGGAATCGGCTGCTGGAAATGCTCGCGCAGATGCCTCACCACTTCACAGCCGACCACACCATGGTCGAGGTGGAAGTCCGCCAGGATCAGCTCCGGCGCCTGGCCTTGCAGCGCATCGAAGGCGCCCGCCTCGTCAGTGGCCGTCAACACCTCGCAGCCCCATTGCCCCAACAGCGCGGCCATGCTTTGCAGAATGCTCAGCTCATTGTCGATCACCAGCAACCGGCGGCCCGGCAACGGGTTGCCGGCCACCGCCTGTACCGGCGTGTGTGAGACCGGCAAGGGGCGTTCGGCGGACAACGGCACCTCGATGCTGAACACCGAGCCGCGTCCGGGCCGGGAACGGACCTGGACCCGGTAGCCGAGGATGTGAGCGATGCGCTCGACAATCGCCAGGCCCAGGCCCACACCTTTGCGATCAGCCGCCCGGCCGACGTCCAATTGGTTGAATTCGAGGAATATCGACTCCAGGCAATCGGCGGCGATACCGCGCCCGGTGTCCCAGACTTCCAGGCTGACCCGCCCTCCCCGGCGCCGTGCGGCCAGCAGGATGCCGCCCTGGTCGGTGTAGCGGCAGGCGTTGCTGAGCAGGTTGCGCAGGATACGGGTCAACAGGCGCAAGTCGGTCGCGACCGCTGCATCGACGAAACGCACCCGCAACTCCAATCCTGCGGCGCCCGCCACCGTTTGAAACTCCGAGACCAACGGCGCGAGCAGTTCATCGAGTCGATACGGGGCCACGTCGGGCCTGACGGCGGCCTGGTCGAGCCGGGAAATGTCCAGCAAATCGGTGAGCAGGTCTTCGGCCCCCTCCAAGGCCTGGTGGGTGCGCTCCACCAGCACGTGCTCGGCGGCAGGGAGTTGGCGCTCGCGCAGCGTGGCAATCAGCAAGCGTGCGGCGTTGAGCGGTTGCAGCAGGTCATGGCTGGCGGCGGCCAGGTACTTGTCCTTGCTGCGATTGGCGGCCTGGGCGGCGTCCCGGGCGTCGCGCAACTGTTGCTCGATCAATTCACGCCGGGCGATCTGTTGTTGCAGGTTGTGGTTGGCCTCCAGCAGCGCATCGGTGCGCTCGGCCACGCGCTGCTCCAACTGGTCGTTGAGCTGCTGCAAGCGTTGCCGGGCCTGTTCCAGTTCCGCCAGGCGCGCCGCCAGCTCCGGGTAATGGCTCTTGCGTGTCGAGTGATTGCCCAGCCCCAGCAAACCGGCCAAGGCTGTTTGCTGTTCGTCAGAGGGCTTCGCCATAGACGACCTCGACATCGCGCTGGCTCGATTCACGAGGGTTGGTGAGGATGCACGGGTCATGCATCGCATGTTGCGACAGGAAGGGAATATCCGAGGTGCTCACCCCATGCAGGCCCAGGGTTTCATGGAAGCCGATGGTGTGTTTGAGAGCAATCAGGTGCTCCACCAGCCGCGTGCGGATCTGCGGATGATTGAGCCCCCGGCAGTCGATGCCCAGCGTCTCGGCAATCACCTTGAAGCGCTCCGGCGCCGAGGTGTAGTTGAACGCCACCACATGCTCCACCAGCACCGCGTTGCACAGGCCATGGGGCAAGTCCAGGAAGCCGCCCAGGCTGTGGGACATCGCATGCACTGCGCCAAGGATCGCATTGGAAAACGCCAGCCCGGCCTGCATGCTGCCGAGCATGATCTTCTCGCGCAGGGCCACATCACCGGGATTGGCGATCATCTGCACCAGGTTATTGTTGATCAGGCGCATCGCCTCCAGTGCATGGGGATCCGTCAACGGGCCGTGCCCGGTGGAGACGAAGGCCTCGATGGCATGCACCAACGCATCGATGCCAGTACAGGCGGACAGGAACGGGTCCATGCTCAAGGTGGTTTCCGGGTCGATCAGCGACACATCCGGCACCGCAGCCTTGCTGACGATGGAAAACTTCATGCGCTCCTGCTGATTGGAAATGATCACGAACTGCGAGACGTCGGCTGAAGTACCGGCCGTGGTGGGAATCAGGATCAGCGGCGGACTGGGCACATGCAGCGTGTCGACGCCTTCGAACTCGAGGATGCTGCGACCATGGGCAACCACGATACCGATGCCTTTGCCGCAATCCATCGGGCTGCCGCCACCGACCGCGACGATCACATCGCAATGATTTTCCCGGTACAGCTCGGCACCGAGCATCACTTCCTCGACCCGAGGGTTGGGCGAGACGGCGCTGTAGATGCAGTAGTCGATGGCCTGGGCCTGGAGACTGGCTTCGACATCGCCCACCCAACCGGCCGCGATGACCCCGGGGTCGGTGACGATCAGCACCTTGCGTGCGCCGAAAGTCTTGGCGTAATTGCCGACGTTGTGCCGGCAACCGGCACCGAACATGATTTCAGGGGAAACGAACTTGCGCAGCGGGCTCATCGGTAAGCCTGTTCTTATTGTGAAATACCCTGAGCCTAAAGCATCCCGCCGTTAATGCAATCAGACCAATGGGTAGCCCGGCCCAGACGCACCGGACCGGGCTGCCGCTCATCGGTTGGCGAAGTACATCGTCACTTCAAAGCCGATACGCAGGTCGGTGTACGCGGGTTTAGTCCACATGGGTCTTTCCTCTTCTTGTACCGGGCGATTCCGGCAGGGTCATTAATGCACGGGGAGCGCAAGGCTCGAATGCTACTTTCGAAGCGGTGGGTGGGGTGCGTTGGTAGGGGGCTACACATGACCCATGTGGGAGCGAGCCTGCTCGCGATTGCGGTGGATCAGATAACTCAATGTTGAATGATCTGGCCTCATCGCGAGCAGGCTCGCTCCCACAGGGTTATGCGGTGGCTTTGGATTAGAAGAACCCCAACGGATTCACGTCATAGCTCACCAGCAGGTTCTTGGTCTGCTGGTAATGGTCGAGCATCATCTTGTGGGTTTCACGACCGACGCCGGACTTCTTGTAGCCACCAAACGCGGCGTGGGCCGGGTACAGGTGGTAGCAGTTGGTCCACACGCGGCCGGCCTTGATCGCCCGGCCCATGCGGTAGGCGCGGTTGATGTCGCGGGTCCACAGACCGGCGCCGAGGCCGAACTCGGTGTCGTTGGCGATCGCCAGGGCTTCGGCTTCGTCCTTGAAGGTGGTAACACCCACCACCGGACCGAAGATTTCTTCCTGGAACACCCGCATCTTGTTATGCCCCTTGAGCAAGGTCGGCTGGATGTAGTAGCCGCTGGACAAGTCCCCTTCCAGGCGCTCGGCCGCGCCGCCGGTCAGCAGTTCGGCGCCTTCCTGGCGGGCAATCTCCAGGTAGGAAAGAATCTTGTCGTATTGCTGCTCGGACGCCTGGGCGCCGACCATGGTGTCGGTGTCCAGCGGGTCGCCACGTTTGATCTGCTCGATCTTCTTCATCACCACTTGCATGAATTCATCATAAATCGATTCCTGCACCAGGGCGCGGGACGGGCAGGTGCAGACTTCGCCCTGGTTGAAGAACGCCAGGACCAGGCCCTCGGCGGCCTTTTCGATGAACGCCGGTTCGGCCTGCATGATGTCTTCGAAGAAGATGTTCGGCGACTTGCCGCCCAGCTCCACGGTGGACGGAATGATGTTCTCCGCCGCGCACTTCATGATATGCGAACCGACTGGGGTGGAACCGGTGAAAGCGATCTTGGCGATGCGCTTGCTGGTGGCCAGTGCCTCACCGGCTTCGCGACCGAAACCGTGGACGATGTTCAGGACCCCGGCCGGCAGCAGGTCGGCGATCAGCTCGGCGAAAATAGTGATCGATAGCGGAGTCTGTTCCGCCGGCTTGAGCACGATGCAGTTACCGGCGGCCAGCGCTGGCGCGAGTTTCCAGGCGGCCATCAGCAGCGGGAAGTTCCATGGGATGATCTGCCCGACCACCCCCAGCGGCTCGTGGAAATGATAGGCGGTGGTCAGCTCGTTAATCTCGGCGGCGCCGCCTTCCTGGGCGCGGATGCAGCCAGCGAAATAGCGGAAATGGTCAGCCGACAGCGGCACGTCCGCATTGAGGGTTTCGCGTACAGCCTTGCCGTTGTCCCAGGTCTCGCTGACGGCCAGCAGTTCGAGGTTCTGTTCGATGCGATCGGCGATTTTCAACAGCACCAGGGCCCGTTCCTGCACCGAGGTCTTGCCCCAGGCATCGGCGGCCGCATGGGCAGCGTCCAGTGCCTTGTCAATGTCGGCGGCGTTGGAGCGTGGGAATTGAGCGATCACCTCGCCGTTGACTGGGGAAGTGTTGGTGAAGTACTCGCCATTGACCGGTGCGACGAACTCGCCGCCGATGAAATTGCCATAGCGCGGTTTGAAGGAAACGACGGCGCCTGGGGTTCCGGGTTGTGCGTAGATCATGATGGGCCTCTGCCTGGTCGATGCCTGTCGCGGGACAGGCGATAGGCCGATGGTAGAGAGCCCCGCTTGCCTGACGAATGCGTCGTTGGCAGGAGGGGCTCTCGTTATTTGGTCGTAGGTTTCGAGTCAGCAATGCCGGCTCGAATAGGTATATTTGTGGCGAGGGAGCTTGCTCCCGCTCGGCTGCGAAGCAGTCACCCGTCCGGCAAACCAGGGTTTACTCAGAACCGAGGCACCGTTTCCGGGAGGGCTTCGCCCTCCAGCGGGAGCAAGCTCCCTCGCCACGGGTAAACGCAGGTTTCAACGTTTGGCGACAAGTTCTTTCGGCAGCTTGAACGTCCACAGCATCCCGCCCTGGTTGAAGTCCTTCACGCGCTTGGCCACCTCGCCACCCCACAGCGGCACCGCGCCGCCCCAGCCGGAGACGACCGACACGTACTGCTCGCCGTCCATTTCCCAGGTGATGGGCGAGCCGAGCACGCCGGAACCGGTCTGGAATTCCCAGACCTTTTCCCCGGTCTTGGCGTTGAAAGCCTGCAGGAAGCCTTCAGGCGTGCCGGTGAACACCAGGTTGCCCTTGGTGGTCAGCACCCCGCCCCACAGCGGCGCGAAGTTCTTGTGGCGCCAGACTTCCTTGCCGGTCTTGGGGTCAATGGCCCGCAGCACGCCGATGTAATCTTCGTTCAGCGGCTTGATGGTGAACCCGGCACCGAGGAACGCCGCGCCTTTCTTGTAGGCGATGCCTTCGTTCCAGATGTCCATGCCCCACTCGTTGGACGGCACATAGAACAACCCGGTGTCCTGGTTGTAGGCCATCGGCATCCAGTTCTTCGCACCGAGGAACGCCGGTGCGACGAACACCGAACTGCCCTTCGCCTCGCCGCCCGGCGCCCCTGGACGGCTCGCCTCGTTGTAGATCGGCCGCCCGTCCTTGTCCAGGCCCGTGGCCCAGGTGATCTTGTCGACAAACGGGAAGCCACGGATGAACTTGCCGTTGGTGCGGTCGAGCACATAGAAGAAGCCGTTACGGTCGGCGGTAGCCGCCGCCTTGATGTCCTTGCCACCGTCCTTGTAGTTGAACGAGATCAGTTCGTTGACGCCGTCATAGTCCCAGCCGTCGTGGGGCGTGCTCTGGAAGTGCCATTTGATGCTGCCGTCGTCCGGGTTCAGGGCCAGGCGTGACGATGAATAGAGGTTGTCGCCAGGGCGCAGGTGGGAGTTCCACGGCGCCGGGTTACCGGTGCCGAACAGCAGCAGGTTGGTTTCCGGGTCGTAGTAGCCGCCCAGCCAAGGCGCGGCACCGCCGGTTTTCCAGAGATCGCCGGGCCAGGTCTTGCCGGCCTCCCCACCGGAAATACCGTTCTCGATCGCCTTACCGTTCTTGTAGACGTAGCCCATGTGCCCTTCGACGGTCGGGCGGGTCCAGAGCAGTTCGCCGTTCTTCGGATCAAAGGCGCTGATCTGCCCGACCACGCCGAACTCGCCACCGGCCACCCCGGTGATCAGCTTGCCGTTAACGATCAGCGGCGCGGCGCTGATGGAATAGCCTTCCTTGTGGTCGGCGACTTTCTTGCTCCACACCACCTTGCCGGTGTCCTTGTTCAAAGCCACCAGCTTGGCGTCGAGGGTGCCGAAGAACACCAGGTCGCCATACAGCGCCACGCCACGGTTGATCACGTCGCAGCAAGGGCGGATGTCATCGGGCAGGCGCGCATCGTACTGCCAGAGTTTCTTGCCGGTGCGCGCATCCACGGCAAACACCCGTGAATAGGACCCGGTGAGGTACATCACCCCGTCCTTGATCATGGGCTGGGCTTGCTGGCCGCGTTGTTTCTCGCCGCCGAAGGAAAATGCCCAGACCGGACGCAGATCCTTGACGTTATCGACGTTGAGCGCGTCGAGCGGGCTGTAGCGCTGGCCCTGGACGCCAAGGCCGTTGGTCACAACCTGTTGCGGGTTCTTGGGGTCCTGGAGGATTTCCTGATCGGTCACGGCGGCCAGGGCCGAACCGGACAGCAGCATGGCACTGAGCAGCAGGCTCACGGCGAAGGGCTGGCGACGTGCGGGATGAGTCATGACGGCTACCTCTGCGATTATTGTTATACCCGGGAAATTTTCCCGGTCTGGCGCAGATTCTTGGCCTCGGGGCCATCGTCAACAATTGCCCGCTGTGTTGAGTTTTCTAGTTCCTTGGTACACATGAAGTTCGCCGCCCCCCTGTGGCGAGGGAGCTTGCTCCCGCTGGGCTGCGAAGCAGCCCCAAGGCCAGGCGCCTCGGTGAATCAGGCAGGGCGCGTTGAGTCTGGATGGGGGCGCTTCGCACCCCAGCGGGAGCAAGCTCCCTCGCCACAGGGGCGTCATACAACCTGGGCTATTGAGGTTGGGCATCCACCCGCCTCATCCCCGCCCGCTCATAGCGCGGATACAAATGGCTGACACTGCGAATCAACTCATACCGGCTCAGGCTGATTCCGGCAAAGCGCTCGGGGATGGGACGGCGGATCATTTCGGCCATGTCGTCGCCCCGGGCAGCGCCGTCGCGCATCAACTGGTCGAGCCAGCCCAGGTAATCACGCATTTGCACAAGGGGCCGGTTGTCGCTCGCCACCGGGCCGTGGCCGGGCACGATCAGCTTCCAGGGCAAGCCTTGCAAGGTATCGAGGTCCTTGAGCCAGATGTCTAGCCCCGGAGTGTTGGGGGTGGTCAGGGCCCGCTCGTAGAACACCAGGTCGCCGGCAAACAGCACGCCGGTGGTTTCGTCAAAAATCGCCAGGTCGGCCCCGGTGTGCCCGGCCAGTTGCAGCAATCGCAGGGAATGCCCGCCTACCTTCAGCGGCCCTGGTTCAAGGACCTGGGTCGGCAACACCACCTCGGTGCCGCGCATCCAGTCACCCACCAGCCGGTACATGTTTTCCGCCAGGGCGTCGCCCTGTTGCCGTAGCAGTTCCGTGGTGCCGCCGAGCGCGCCGATAGGCACGTCACTGAAGGCTTGATTGCCAAACACGTGATCAGGGTGGTGATGAGTCAACAGCACCTGGATCACCGGTTTGTCGGTCGTCGCGGCGATGGCCTGGCGCAGGGCCTCGCCGTAGCGTTTCGACGGCCCGGTGTCGATCACCACCACACCGGCGTCTGTGACGATGAAACCGGTGTTGACGATATTGCCGCCGTTGGCCTTGGCAAAGTTCTCGGTACTGCCTTCCAGCAGCCAGGTGCCTTCGGCGATCTGCCGGGGCTTGAGCGAGTAATCCGCATCCGCCCATGCCGGCAGGCACAGGCAGGCAAAAATCAGCAATAACCCGCGCATGGCGCGCTCCTTGTGATCAGGGGATCGCCGCCTCGAAGGCGTTGCCGCTGTTGTCGCGCAGCAACAGGCGCACCGGCCTGGTGCCTCGAATGTCGAAACCCAGGTTGGGGTTTTCACTGACCGCTGGAAACAGCTCCAGGCGGGCCAGCACTTGATCCTCAGCGTCCAGCAGTCGGGCCTGATTGAGGAAGAATTCGGGGATCCCGCTGACCAGGCCGTTATCCATCGGATGCGCCACCTGCAAACGCAGCCGGCTGGTTTCGCCTCGGGGGTAGCGGCCGCCCAGGACCTCTCCCAGATGCTCTTCCCAACCCGGCTGGGTGCGCACCACGCTGGGGGCGGTGCAGCCGCCGCCGGCCGCGTCGATCAACGCCGAGCCCACATGCCACAGCCCATCGCGGGTCTGCACGGCGGCGCGCAGCGGCGTGGCCTGTTCGATACGGATACGAATCGACAGCCAGGGCAGTACGCCCTCGGTCGGCTGGAAGTCGACGATTTTCGGCAATGGATTGAGTTCGGCCCAGGCCAACACCCGCACCACATCGTCGCCAAAGGACCGGGCATCGATCTCCAGCGGCACCTGGCGCGCGTCTTCAGCAAAGGGTGGCGCCAGGACCCGCACCCGCTCGTCGAACACGAACGCCGCCTCTCCCAGCAATTGCTTGTGATAAAACGCCCACATTACCGAGGGCACCGGGTCCTTTCCGGGCTCCACCGTTGCCGTTGCCACCGCCGGCAAGCTGCACGCCAGCAACCAACACGCGAGCCATTTCATCCCTGCGCTCCTATTGATACATCTCAGGCACTTCATAGCGCAGGCCGTAACGGGCATAGACCGCCTTGAGACTGCCGTCGCGGATCAGGCCTTCGAGCGCTTCCTCCACCGCATAGGCCAATTGCCGGTTGCTCTCATGCACCGCCATGCCGATCTCCCAGCGCTGCTTGCCCATGTTCGGGTAGGCATTGTGCGCCAACGCCAACTGCGGATCGGCCGCCTCATGCAGCTGCCAGTCGATCTCCCCGCGCATCGCCATGACCGCGTCGACGTCCCCGGCCTGCATGGCCTTGAACGCCTGGCTCACGCCAGGGAAATGATGGGTCTTGGCGCGAAGCATGCCGTTGAACACCGAGGTCAGGTAGAACGACGGCACGCTGTCGACTTCGACGCCGATGGGGTGCTGCTGGAACACCGCGACGCTGCCCACCGAATCCAGGCGACGTCGGTCATACGCCACTTGCCAGCTCTCCTGCTGATACGGCCCGAACATCACCACCTGGGCGTTTTCCAGTTCGCCAATGTCATTGCGCTTCTGCACGTAGTCATGATCGTACGGAACCCGCATCATCAGGTCCGCCAGTTGCCGGTCATGCAAGGGGCTGCTGCGCCAGATATAGTCCCGCAGGTCGTCATCGAGCTTTTCGCCCGGTGGTGCCCAGATCAGCCGCAGATGCACACCCAAGGCGTTGGCCAGCGCCTGGGCCAGTTCTACGTCCACGCCCCTGGCCTGGCCCTGGTCTTCGAAACTGTAAGGGGCGAAATCCTTGTAGACCGCCACCTTCAACTCACCGGAGGCAATCATCTGGTCATAGCTGCGTACTTGCGCCTGCACCGCCTGGCCACACAGCAGCACGCCGCACATCACCCACGCGAACAGGCGCATGGCCCTCACTCCTCGACGTGCACGCTGTCGAGATAAGTGCGCACCGCCCACAAGGCTTCCTGGCTCAGGTAGTCAGCCATCTTCGGCATGTAGACCCGGCCGTCGCGCACGGCGCCGTGGCGCACGCGCTCGACGAACCATTCGTCCCCGGCTTCGGCGGCGTCCAGCATGCGCAGGTCCGGGGCGATCCCGCCGGACTTGGCTTCCAGGCCATGGCACGCGGCGCAGTTCTGGTTATAGGCCGAGGCGCCGATCTGCACGGCCTTGTCGCGCTCGGGGGAATTGCGATACGGATTCTGCGAAGCCCAGCCATCGGCATCCAATGGCAGGTTGGTGTCCTTGACCGGAGTCAGGCCTTTGGTTTCCACTGCCTGGGGCACTACGTTGCCATGGGCCCACGCGGAGCCTGCGCCGATCAGCCCCGCCAGCAATGCGGTTGCGATGATGGCGTTACGTTTTGTTGTCATTGTTATGCCCTCTCAGATTGCACGCAAACCTCTTTGCAGAGGCTGTGCCGTCATCTTAGAAAGCGCTCTGGCCCCGCCGAATGCTGCTTTGGTGGCCGGGGTCTAGTTCCTTGGTAGCAGGCCGTCCGACGCAGGTCGCAAAGACAGGCGGTTCGGGAAGTCTTCCCGGCAAAGGCGGGACTTTTTCCGTATCCGCCGGACTGCGGCGCGACCCACCCTAGTCAGGCCAAAACCTCACTGGGAATGCCCACCATGACAATAAAAAATCCATCCGCCCTCTGCGCCCTGAGCGCGGCCTTGCTGCTGGCCGGCGGCCTGTCGCTCAGCTCCCTGGCCAGTGCCGCCGTGACCTGGGACGACATCGCCAACGACCACCTGACCACCCGGGACGTGTTGCAATATGGCATGGGCACCAATGCCCAGCGCTGGAGCCCGCTGGCCCAGGTCAACGACAAGAACGTGTTCAAGCTGACACCCGCCTGGTCCTACTCGTTCGGCGACGAGAAGCAACGCGGCCAGGAATCCCAGGCCATCGTCAGTGACGGCGTGGTCTACGTCACCGGCTCGTACTCGCGGGTCTTCGCCCTCGATGCCAAGACCGGCAAGCGGCTGTGGACCTACAACCACCGGCTGCCGGACAACATTCGTCCGTGCTGCGACGTGGTCAATCGCGGTGCGGCCATCTATGGCGACAAGATTTATTTCGGCACGCTGGACGCCCGGGTGGTCGCCCTGGACAAGAACACCGGCAAAGTGGTCTGGAACAAGAAGTTCGGCGACCACGCCGGCGGCTACACCATGACCGGCGCCCCGGTGCTGATCAAGGACAAGACTACCGGTAAGGTGCTGTTGATCCATGGCAGCTCCGGCGACGAGTTCGGTGTGGTCGGCCAGTTGTTCGCCCGCGACCCGGAGACCGGCGAAGAGGTCTGGATGCGCCCGTTCGTCGAAGGCCACATGGGCCGCCTCAACGGCAAGGACAGCACGCCCACCGGCGACGTCAAGGCACCGTCCTGGCCCGACGACAAGACCACCGAGACCGGCAAGGTCGAGGCGTGGAGCCACGGCGGTGGCGCACCCTGGCAGAGTGCGAGCTTCGACCCCGAGACCAACACCATCATCGTCGGCGCGGGTAACCCCGGCCCGTGGAACACCTGGGCGCGTACCGCCAAGGACGGCAACCCTCACGACTACGACAGCCTCTACACCTCAGGCCAGGTGGGCGTTGACCCAAGCACCGGCGAAGTGAAGTGGTTCTACCAGCACACGCCTAACGATGCCTGGGACTTCTCAGGCAACAACGAGCTGGTGCTGTTCGACTACAAGGACAAGGACGGCAAAGTGACCAAGGCCACCGCCCACGCCGACCGCAACGGTTTCTTCTACGTGGTGGATCGCAACAACGGCAAGCTGCAGAACGCCTTCCCCTTCGTGGACAACATCACCTGGGCCAGCCACATCGACCTCAAGACCGGCCGTCCGGTGGAGAACCCCGGCCAGCGACCAGCCAAGCCGCTGCCCGGTGAAACCAAGGGCAAGCCGGTGGAAGTCTCGCCGCCGTTCCTCGGCGGCAAGAACTGGAACCCCATGGCCTACAGCCAGGACACCGGGCTGTTCTACGTGCCCGGCAACCAATGGAAAGAGGAATACTGGACCGAAGAAGTGAATTACAAGAAAGGCTCGGCGTACCTGGGCATGGGGTTTCGCATCAAGCGCATGTACGACGACCACGTCGGCACCCTGCGAGCAATGAACCCCACCACCGGCAAGGTCGTCTGGGAACACAAGGAGCACTTGCCGCTGTGGGCCGGCGTGCTGGCCACCAAAGGCAACCTGGTGTTCACCGGCACCGGTGACGGCTTCTTCAAGGCCTTCGACGCCAAGACCGGCAAGGAGCTATGGAAATTCCAAACCGGCAGCGGGATCGTCTCCCCGCCCATCACCTGGGAGCAGGATGGCGAGCAGTACATCGGCGTGACCGTCGGCTACGGTGGTGCCGTGCCACTGTGGGGCGGCGACATGGCCGAACTGACCAAGCCCGTGGCCCAGGGCGGGTCGTTCTGGGTGTTCAAGATTCCGAGTTGGGACAAGGCAACTGCGCAGAAATAACTCCTGACCTGAACGCCATCCCTGTGGGAGCGGGCTTGCTCGCGAAAGCGGTGGTTCGGTTGATATGGATTTTGACTGTGCCGACGTCTTCGTCGGATCGCCGCCCGGAGCAAGCCCGCTCCCACACTTACCTGAGTTGATGCCATGAAACTCTTGCCATTGCTGCTTCTGCTCGTCGGCACCGTTGCCCATGCCGACGACTCTGACACCGCTCTGACGATCAACGGCTGCCTCATCGCCGAAGCCAGCCAATGCCCCGGCGCCAACCTGCGGGGCGCCAGGCTGGCAAACCAGGACTTGCGCAAGATGAACCTCAGCGGTGCCGACCTTCGCGATGCCGACCTGCGGCACACGCGTCTGGACCTGGCCAATCTGGAAAAAGCCCAACTACAGGGCGCCAACCTGACCCGCGCCAGCCTGCAACAGAGCAACCTGCGCCTGGCCGACTTCACCGACGCGACGCTCAAGGCCATTCAGGGCTGGGGGCTGTTTGCCCAGGGCGCGCAGTTCCAGCGGGCCGACCTGACGGCGGCCTATCTGCAATTTTCCCGCTTGTCTGGCGCCCGATTCCACGATGCCAACCTGCAAGCCGCCGACCTGGAAATGGCCTGGCTGAGCAAGGCCGACCTCAAGGGCGCCGACCTGCGCGACGCCAACCTGCAGGAAGCCAAGCTCGGCGAAAGCAACCTGGAACAGGCCGACCTCAGTGGCTCGCGCCAGCATTACGGGAATTTCCAGGATGCCAACATGCAAGGCTGCAAGGGCTGCCCGGCATCCTGGGATCAGTGAACCTGTCATGCTCCCTCTGTGGCGAGGGAGCTTGCTCCCGCTGGGTTGCGAAGCAGCCCCAATAGGGACAACTCAATGAACCTGGCACACCGAAGTACCGGGTTTTGGGGGCGCTTCGCACCCCAGCGGGAGCAAGCTCCCTCGACACGATTTCAGATCAGATGTTCACCCCGCCACCCGCACCACCCCCAGGTCAATCCCAAGATGCACCAGCTCGGCATGAGAGCTGACCTGCAGCTTGCTCTTGAGCAGCGTCAGGTGGTTGGACACGGTCTTGGCGCTGATGCACAACTGCTCGGCAATGGTGCGCGCCGGGGTGCCCTTGGCGAGCATGACGAAAATCTCCAGCTCGCGCTGGGTCATGCATTGCAGGCGCGGATCGATCGCTTGCCGGGAGCTGGCACAAGCCAGCTGCGTCGCCAGGGACTGTTCGATATAGGCATGCCCGGCCAGTACCCGGCGCACCGCTTCCACCAGCACCTGGGGCGCCGAGTTCTTGGTCAGATAGCCCGCCGCGCCGGCGTCCAGCGCTTGGCGAACCAACGGCAATTCATCGTGCATGCTGAAGAACAACACCCGCAGTTGCGGCAGACGCTGGCGCAGGCGCCGGGTGGTTTCCAACCCGCTGATACCCGGCAGGCCGAAGTCCATGATCACCAGATGAGGCAGTTGCTCCTGTACCAGGTTCAGCGCCTCCTCCCCGGTGGCCGCCTCTCGCACTTGCAAGTCGGGCATCAGCGCCCGCAGCAGGCTGGCATAACCCTGCCGGACCACTGCATGATCGTCCACCAGCAAAATGTTCATCAGCCCTCCAAAGGCATGTTCAAGGCCAGCGCCCAACCGTCGCCGGGCTGGCTGATAATGCGCAGCTCGCCGCCGAGGCTGCGGGCCCGCTCCATCATCGAATGCAGGCCCACGCCGGCGCGTGGCGGCTGCGGCGCACCGCGGCCGTTGTCACGCACCAGCAGGCGCAGACGCCCGGCCCGGTGTTGCAGGCGGATCCGTACCCGCGTGGCGTCTGCGTGCCGGGCCACGTTGGTCAAGGCTTCCTGCAACAATCGATACAGGTGAGTCTTGTCCGCTCCCGGCAACACCGGCAGCGCGTCATCGATGCGCACCTGACAAGCAATACCCTGATGCTTCTGCCATTGCCCGGCGAGCAAGTCGACCGCTTCGCGCAACGACAAGTGCTGCAACACCACCGGGTACAGGTCATGCACCAACGCTCGGAAACCTTGCTGCAAATGCTCGCAGTGTTCCTCCAACTGATCGACCGTCTGCTCCAGCGCCGCTGGCTGGTCCAGCACCAGGCGCAGCAGGCAGGCCCTGGCACGAATGCCCGCCACATACTGGCCCAGGTCATCGTGCAGGGTCTGGGCCAATCGGGTGCGCTCCTGCTCTTGCACGGCCAACAGCGCCTGGGTAAGCCGTGCATTATCCGCCTGGGCCTGGGCCAAGGCGGCGGCCATCCGGTTGAAATGCCCGGCCAGCTGCTGGGTTTCAGGTACCCCTTCAGCCGTCAGTCGCACGTGCAGGTTCCCAGCGGACACCTGGCGCAGCGCATCGAGCAGTTCATCCAGCAGGTGCATACCCCGACGCACCGCCCAGCGAATCACCAGCAAACTGACCAACAACGCCAGCGCGCACACACCCAGCAATTGCACCAGCGAGTCGAGGATTTCATCGATCTCATCGCGAGGATCGACCGCAATCCAGGCGCGGCGGCCGTCACGCAGATCCACCACCTGGGGCGCGGGCCCGTCCTTCAGCAGCCGCTGGCCGAGCCAGGCCTTGAACCCGGCATCGGCATCGGTTGCAGACCGTTCACCCGGCGCCAGCCAGCGCACGCGTACGTGGCGCAGGCTGCCGGTGAGGCGCGGTTGCAGGCTGGCCGGGTCGCGTTCTGCGGTTTCACGCAGGTAGTGCACCACCGACCCGGCCGATTGCAATTCGCGCTGCACATCGGCGACGGCCTGGTGCAACAACAGTGTGGCGCAGGCCAGGGTGACCAGGGCAAAGAACGCCGTGACCCAGAGATTGATTCGCCAGAGGGCTGACATGGTTAGTGGCCTGTTGTCGGAACTAACGCACAACCTTCATGCACGCCACAGTTCCTTTGTGGGAGCGGGCTTGCTCGCGAAAGCGATGGGTCAGCTTGCATCGGCATCGACAGGACTGCCGCCTTCGCGAGCAAGCCCGCTCCCACAGGGGATTGCGGGTGTTTGAATGTTTTGTGCCTGGCAGAAAACCGATCCATTCCAACCAGGCTCAGGATCAGCAACAGCGGCAAAAGCAGCGCTTTGAACATTCGCACAATCTGTGCGCTCCCTGGTGAATGCCCCATGCCTGCATCCTAAAACCCCCTGCTCGGCGGTGGTTTACTACCTTGGTACTGCCTCGGCGGTACTTTCTGCATATTTCCCGTCGGGTACCGGGTTCCTATGCTGGCGCTACCTGCAATGGAGGTGGTATGCGCCGGCTCGTCTGTTACGCCTTGATTCCCCTGCTGGCCGTCGCCACCGGTTGGCTGCCGGGCGCCTCACAGGCAGGTGAGGACGCCGGATTGCAAGTGCGCATCGGCTACCTGGGCTATCGCCCCGACCCGGGCCCGCTGCTTTCCAACGTCATTGCCGAACCCGTCGATGCCGGCTTGCGCGGTGCTGAACTGGCAATCATCGACAGCAACAGCACCGGGCGTTTTCTCAAGCACGATTACCGCCTGCAAAGCGCCAATGTCGACAGCCCGCAAGCCCTGCTCCAGGCCGCCCATGAACAACATGACCAAGGCCTGCGCCTGTTCGTGGTCAACGCCCCGGCGGCGAGCCTGCGCCAGCTCAGCGCGGCGCTGCCCGACAGCCTGCTGTTCAACGCCGGCAGCGCCGATGACAGCCTGCGCACCACCGATTGCCTGGGCAACGTGCTCCACAGCCTGCCCGACCGGGCCATGCTCGCCGATGCGCTGGTGCAGTTCGCTGTCGTGCGCAAGTGGCAGCGAGCATTGTTGATCGTCGGCCAGACACCCGACGACCAGGCCTACGCCAACGCCCTGCTCAGGGCCATGAAACGCTTCGGCATGAAGACCGTCGCGCAAAAGGCCTGGCAGTTCGACAACGACCAGCGCCGCAGCGCCCAGGCCGACATGCCGTTGTTCACCCAGACTGCCGAGTACGACGTGGTGCTGGTGGCCGACGAGCGCGGCGACTTCGGCGAATACCTGCCCTACCAGACCTGGTTCCCGCGCCCGGTGGCCGGCACCCAGGGCCTGACGCCCACCGGCTGGCACAAGACCGTGGAAACCTACGGCGCGGCACAGTTGCAGAAGCGCTTCGAAACCCTGGCCGGGCGCTGGATGAACGACCGTGATTTCGCCGCTTGGATCGCTGTGCGCAGCATCGCCAGCGCAGTCAGCAAGCTGCGCCAGGCCGACCCGTTCGCCATTCGCCAACTGGCCCTCAGCGACCAGTTGCCACTGGACGGTTTCAAAGGCCGCAAGCTCAGTTATCGGCCCTGGAACGGCCAGTTGCGCCAACCGATCCCGTTGGTCCAGCCCCGCGCGCTGGTCAGCACCTCGCCCCAGGATGGCTTCCTGCACCCCACCAACGAAATGGACAGCCTGGGCTACGACCAGCCTGAAGTGAGCTGCCGTTACCCCTGAACCATTACAACAATAAGGAAAACCGCCATGCGCCGCCTGCTCCAACCGGCCCTGCTCTGCCAAGCCATCGCCCTGGGCGCTACGTTGCTCGCCACGGGCCCCGCGGCGGCCAGCATCGCCTGGGTCTCCAACGAAAAAGACAACAGCCTGAGCCTGATCGACATGCAGAGCCTGGAGGTCGTCGAGACGCTGCCGGTGGGCCAGCGTCCCCGCGGCCTGTTGCTGTCCCATGACAATCGCCTGCTGTACATCTGCGCCAGCGACTCGGACCGGGTCCAGGTGATGGACGTGGCGACCCGCAAGATCATCAAGGAGCTGCCCTCGGGCAAAGACCCGGAGCAATTCGCCCTGCACCCCAACGACCGCTGGCTGTATGTTTCCAACGAAGACGATGCCCTGGTGACGGTGATCGACACCCAGACCTCCGAGGTGCTGGGGCAGATCGGGGTCGGCGTCGAGCCCGAAGGCATGGCCGTCAGCCCGGACGGCAAATGGGCGGTCAATACCAGCGAAACCACCAACATGCTGCACTGGATCGACACCAGCACCCAGACCCTGGCCGATAACACGCTGGTGGACCAGCGGCCACGCTTCGTCGAGTTCAACCGCGACGGCACCCAGCTCTGGGCCTCGGCGGAGATTGGCGGCACCCTGACGATCCTCGATGTCGCCACGCGCAAGATCCTCAAGACCCTGACCTTCCAGATCAAGGGCGTGCATCCGGACAAGGTGCAACCGGTGGGCATCAAGCTCAGCGCCGACGGCCAGTTCGCCTACGTCGCCCTGGGCCCGGCCAACCATGTCGCGGTGATCGACGCCACGACCTTCGAGGTGCTGGACTATCTGCTGGTGGGGCGCAGGGTCTGGCAACTGGCGTTCACCCCGGACCAGCGCCAGTTGCTGGCAACCAACGGCGTCAGCGGCGACGTCTCGGTGATAGACGTGCAAAGCCGTAAGGTTTTGAAATCGGTGAAGGTCGGACGCTACCCCTGGGGCGTGGTGGTGACGCCATGAACGCCCTTGAGGTCAGCGACCTGAGTTTCGCCTATGGCGCCCGCGAAGCCCTCAAGCAAGTCAATTTCAGCCTGCCCGCCGGGCAGTTCGCCGCGCTGTTGGGCCCCAACGGCGCCGGCAAGTCGACCCTGATCGCCCTGCTTACGCGCCTGTACGACGTGCAGCGCGGCGAGATCCGCATCACTGGTCACTCGCTGCGAAAATCCCCCCGCCCGGCCCTGCGCCAGTTGGGCGTGGTGTTCCAACAGAGCACCCTGGACCTGGACCTGAGTATCGAGCAGAACCTGCGTTATCACTTGGCACTGCATGGGATATCCCGACGCCAGGGCGCCGCGCGGATCGACGCCGAGCTGGCCCGCCAGCAGTTGACAGAGCGCCGTCACGAACGGGTGCGCGACCTCAACGGCGGCCATCGGCGCCGGGTGGAAATCGCCCGTGCGCTGCTTCATGCACCGCGCCTGTTGCTGCTGGACGAGCCCAGCGTCGGCCTCGATCCGGCCAGCCGCCTGGCACTCGGGCAGCACGTGCGGCAACTGTGTCGCGAGCAAGGCCTCAGCGTGCTCTGGACCACACACCTGCTGGACGAAGTACACCCGAGCGACGAATTGTTGATCGTGCATCAGGGACGCCTGGTCGCCAGCGGTCGCGCCGATGCGGTGAGCCTGGAGCACGGCGGCAGCCTCGGCTCGGCCTTCAACCGCCTGACAGTGCCGGGAGCCTGCTCATGAACGCCTATTGGCAATGTTTCAGCGGCATCGTGATGCGCGAATGGCTGCGTTTCGTGCTGCAACGCACACGCCTGCTCAGTGCCCTGGTGCGGCCCCTGTTGTGGTTACTGGTATTCGCCGCCGGGTTTCGGGCGGCGCTGGGTATCGCGATCATCGCGCCCTACGACACCTACATTCCCTACGAGGTGTACATCGTCCCCGGGCTGGCCTGCATGATCCTGCTGTTCAACGGCATGCAGGGTTCGTTGTCGATGGTCTACGACCGCGAGATGGGTAGCATGCGCGTGCTGCTCACCAGCCCGCTGCCGCGGGCGTTCTTGCTGGCGAGCAAGCTGCTGGCAACATCGTTGATCTCGTTGTTGCAGGTCTACGCCTTTCTCGCCATCGCCTGGCTCTACGGCATCCAGCCGCCGGCCATGGGCCTGGTGCTGGCGCTGCCGGCATTGTTGCTGGTAGCGCTGATGCTCAGCGCCCTGGGCTTGCTGCTGTCCAATGCCATCCGGCAACTGGAGAACTTCGCCGGAGTGATGAATTTCGTCATCTTCCCGATGTTCTTCCTGTCCTCGGCGCTGTATCCGCTGTGGAAAATGCTCGAAGCCAGCTCCTGGCTGTATTGGCTGTGCGCGGTCAACCCGTTCACCCACGGTGTGGAGCTGGTGCGATTTGCGCTGTATGAGCGGTTCAACCTGTTGGCGATGACGGTGTGCCTGGGATTGACCCTGGTGTTTGCGCTGCTGGCGGTGTGGACGTTCAATCCGCAGCATGCGGCGTTGCGTAAGGCGGGTTGATCCTGCCCTACACAAATCCCCCTGTGGTGGATTCCCTGTGGGACAGGGGCTTGGTGATGGCTTCCGGATCAGTCCCTGAGCCCGAAATTACGACTTTAGTACTGCTTTCCCTGTCTATGGTCGCATTCACAAGGCCTCGACCCTGACATGTAATGGGCGCATAACAAAAAGGATCAATCCTATGCCCCGTTTGCTGGCGATCGTCTTGCTGGGCCTGGCGCTGAATGGTGCGCAGGCCGACACGCTGCTGTTTTCCGCGCAGGGCTATCGCATCACCCAGTACCGCAGCCCGACGCCCGCCAGCGTCGAAGGCGCCCGGACCGTCGATACACAGGCCCTGCAACAGTTGCTCGGGCAAGCATCACCACCGGTGTTGATCGACGTCTATCGGCGGCCCTGGCTCCAGGGACGGTTCATCGACAACGAACCCCACGCCAACCTCCCCGGCAGCCTGTGGCTGGCCAATACCGGCGACGGTGAACTCGACCCGCTCTGGCAGGATTACTTCACTTATCATCTGCGCAAGGCCACCGCCGGGCGGGCGGAGCAACCGCTGGTCTTTTATTGCCGCTCCGATTGCTGGTTGAGCTGGAACGCGGTAAAACGCGCCGCGGCCATGGGCTATAAGCATCTGTATTGGTATCGCGATGGCCTCGATGCCTGGGAGGCGGCCCGGCTGCCCCTGCAAGCGGCTCGGCCCGAACCTTTTCCCTGATCCATCTGTTTGAGCAAAAGCGTGCGTGCAATTGCCCCACCAATACGACAATAACGAGGTGAATGGCCATGTATAAAATCCTGATAGCCGATGATCACCCACTGTTTCGCGAAGCCATCCACAACGTCATCAGCGACGGTTTTCCTGGCAGCGAGGTCATGGAAACCGCCGATCTGGACAGCGCCCTGGCGCTGACCACCGAGCACGACGACCTGGACCTGATCCTGCTGGACCTGAACATGCCCGGCATGCACGGGCTCAATGGCCTGATCAACCTGCGCAACGAGGCGCCGACCATCCCGGTGGTCATCGTTTCCGCCGAGCAGGACAAACAGGTGGTGCTGCAGGCCATCACCTACGGGGCGGTGGGATTCATCACCAAATCCTCGCCACGCTCGCAGATGACCGACGCCATCGAGCAGATCCTCAACGGCAACGTGTACCTGCCGCCAGACATCATCCGCACCCAGAAAAGCCCCACGGGCCGACGCCTGAACGAAACCCCGGCATTTCCGCCCGAGCTGCTCCAGGCCCTGACTCGCAAGCAGTTGCTGGTGCTTGAACGCATGACCAAGGGCGAGTCGAACAAGCAGATCGCCTACACCCTCGACATCGCCGAGACCACGGTCAAGGCCCACGTCTCGGCGATCCTGCGCAAGCTCAACGTGCACAATCGGGTGCAGGCGATTCTCAGTGCGGGGGATATCGATTTCGGGGCGTACCTGCGGCGCTGATCAGCACTGGGATAGGGTGGACACCCCTGTGGCGAGGGAGCTTGCTCCCGCTGGGGTGCGAAGCGCCCCCATGCAAACTGAACGCGCCCTGCCTGATTCACCGAGGCGCCTGGCCTTGGGGCTGCGTCGCAGCCCAGCGGGAGCAAGCTCCCTCGCCACAATAAGCCATTGAGCCCAGCAGTGGCTCAGTGGTGCCCGCCCAACAAATGACTCATCGCAATCTTCAATTTCATCGGCCGCACCGGCTTGTGCATCAGGGTATGGCCGCGTTCGCGGATCTGCTGCTTGAGTTCGTTGCTGTAATTGGCGGTGATCATCATGGCCGGGATCGGCGCGACCCGCCGGGCATTGATCCGGGCCACGGCGTCCACGCCGTTCTGGTCGTGGTCCAGGTGATAGTCGGCGATCAGCAGGTCGGCCTCGGCGCGGTAGTCGTCCACCTGGCGCGCCAGATCCTGTTCCGACAGCGCCGTCACGACCCGGCAGCCCCACCCTTCCAGCAACGTGCGCATGCCGGCGCAGATCGCCGCGTCGTTATCCAGCACCCAGACCCGAGCTCCACGCAGGCGCTCCAGCATCGGCTCGCTCATGTCCAGGCATACCGACGGCTTGGGCGCGGTGGCGCTCAGGGGCACGTCGACGGCGAACATCGAGCCCTTGCCCGGCCAGGAGCGCACCTGGATGCGATGCCCGAGGATTCCGGCGATCTTCTCGACAATCGCCAGCCCCAGGCCCAGCCCGCGATCCTGGTCCGGACGCTGCACATCGCCGCGCTTGAACTCCTGGAAGATTTCCTCCAGGCGTTCTTCGGCGATGCCGATGCCGCTGTCCCAGACCTGGATCGACACCTGCTGGCGATGGCGCCGACAACCCAGTACCACCCGGCCACTGGGGGTGTAGCGAATCGCATTGCTCAGCAGGTTGCGCAGGATCCGCGCCAGCAACTGCATGTCGCTGCGCACCAGCACCGAACAACCGACAAAGCGTAGCTCCAGCCCTTCGCTGCGGGCGACCTGGACATACTCGGCCGCCAGGTTGTCGAGCAGCTCGCTGAGCGCGAATGGCGCGACATCGGCCTTGATCACCCCGGCATCTAGCTTGGAAATGTCCACCAGCGTGCCCAGCAGGTTCTCGACGTCCTGCAGCGAATTGCTGACGTTGCGCACCAGCTGCGCGTTCGCCACCGGCTCGCGGCGTTCCAGCAGCGCACTGGTGAACAAGCGTGCGGCATTGAGCGGTTGCAGCAGGTCATGGCTGACCGCGGCGAGGAACTTGGTTTTCGACAGGTTAGCCCGCTCCGCCTCTCGCTTGGCCTCGCGCAGGCGCAATTCAGCCCGACTGCGCTCATCGATTTCGCGTAGCAACTGATCGTTGAGGGTGGTCAATTCGGCGGTGCGTTCCTGGACGCGCTGTTCCAGGTTCTGATAGGCCTGATGCAGCGCTTCGGCGGTACGGCGGCGCTCGGTAATGTCGCGGATCAACACGAAGATCCCCACCACCTCACCATTGGCCAGGCGGTTAGGCACGTAGGAGCGCAACATGTAGCGCTCCTGGTTGTTGATGTTGGTCTCGGCGAATTCGAACGTCACGCTCTCCCCGGCCAGCGCCCGGGCCACGTAGGCCTCAAGCCGTTGATAGTGCTGCTCGCTGTGGGCCTCGCGCAGGCTCTGGCCGAGCATCACCCCACGCGGCCAGCAATACCATTGCTCATAGACCTTATTGGTGAACTCATACACCAGGTCGGCATTGAGATAGGCGATCAGGGCCGGCACATGGTCGGTGATCAGGCGGATCCAGCGCTCGCTTTCGCTCAAGGCCTCGGCGTGCTGGTAACGCTCGGTGATGTCGGTGAAGGTGTTGACGTAGCCGCCGGTGGGCAGCGGATGCGTACGGATTTCCAGAACCCGGCCATCGGACAGGCGTTGTTCGCATTCGTGGATCAACCGACCGTTGCTGTCCCGACTGGCGGGCGTCAGCAGTTGCAGCTCGCTGTCACCGATCACCTCGTTGAACGGCCGATGGGCAGCCACCGGTGCCAGCCCGCTGAGTTCGAGGAAGCGGCGGTTCCACAACTCCAGCACACCCTGGGCGCTGACCATCGCCACGCCTTGGGAAAGGTTGTCCACCGCCCGTTGCAGCAGGTGTGACTTCTGCGCGATGGCCTGCTCGCGACGCACGGTTTCGCTGAGTTTGACGTCGGTGATGTCGGTGAACAGGATCACCCGGCCACCTTCCTGGGTTGGCCGTTCGCTGACTTGCAGCCAGCGACCGTTCTGCAAGCGATACAGCACATGCTCGTCGGCCTGCCCCCTGGGTTCTTCGTTGAACAGGCCATTGGCGGTCATCAGGCGCTTGACCTCGGAAAGCCGCATCCCGGCGATGATCCGCACTCGGCTGTGGGCCCAGAACGCCTTGAAGCGGCTGTTGAACAGGACGATGCGTTGCTGCGCGTCGAACAGCACGAACGCATCGGAAATGCTCTCGATGGCGTCGATCAAATGCCGGTGGGCGGTTTCGGCCCGCAGCCGCGCCTCGCCCAGCAGATGGTTGCCGGCCTTGAGCTCGGCCATGGCCTGGTTCAGGGCATCGGTGCGCTCACGTACCTGTTCGGCCAACACCACCGAATGCTGGAACGCTGCATACGGATCGTTGCCCCGGGTCACGCCGGATTCCACCCGCTCGATCAACGCCGCATTAATGCGACGCAACTTGCGGTTTTCGTCTTGCAGGCTGGCGATCTGTGCTTGCAGCTCAGCGATGGCCGGGGACGCGATGGCGGGCAATGGCAACTCCGGTGAAGGTCTGGTTGATGTGCATGCCATTGAACTGTTCTCCATAGGTGTTGAACCCCATCACCCGATGTTCACGCAAGACCTGGCCGATCTGCTCCAGGCCGCCACGGCCTTCCAGCTCCAGGCGCCTGAGGAAGCAGTCGCAGCCGATGGTCAGCAGCAGGTCACCGAGGCGGGCTTGCAAGCCGTCGAAGAGAGCCTGCAGGTTCTGCAGCAAGGGGCCGGGGGTCATCGCCGTGAGGACGATGCCGTTCTCCACTGCGCAGTAGAAACTCAGGCTCAGGTCCGGGTGCACCTGCTGGATGGCCCGCACGTAGTACTGGTCATTGATCCGCACGGCCAACGGATGGGCGGCGAACACCCGGTAATCCAGCGCACTCACCGGCACACCGATGTGCCGGGCATATTCTTCGGCGGCGGGCTCGGCGTTGAGTTCATAGACCCGCCGCAAGGCAGCGTCGGCGCCGGTCACCACCAGTTTTTCCTGTCGCGGCAGAATGTGGTGGGCGGTAAACACTTCGAAGGCCAGCCAGGTGTTGATCAGCACCACCACCGCCGCGCCGCTGTGGAACTGCCCTTCGAAGTACACATGGGTGTGGGTCAGACGATTGTCGTCGCCGGCCGATCCGCCAAAATGCGGGATGTCGCCGAGCGCTGCGCTCAGGGCCGCCAGGACCATTTCTTCACGACTGGACAGGCCGTCGAGCAGGGTCAGCGCAAAGCTGTGGCCCTTGATGGGTGCCAGGGCATTGCTGCGACAGCCGCTGGCCAGCCGCTCGACCATTTGCTGGGCGTCGATCAGGCTGAAGTGTTCCATTTCGCCGATCAGCTCGGCGGCGATAGAAAAGTGTCGATGGTCGAAGCCCACCGCCGTCACACAGTTGCGGCCATAACCCTGAGCGGTGATTTCACCGGCACTGGTGCAGCCCACCAGGCGAATCCCGCCGAAGCCCTGGGACAGCGCCAGGCCGAGGGCCGGCAAGTCGTATTCGGCGGAACAGAAAAACAGCACGAAGCCCAGGTACGGGTGCAACAACTGCCGCGCCAGTTCCTGGGCCACCTGCTGGACATCCGTCGCCTGGGACATGGCGCTCACCACACCTTCGCTCTGGGCCTGCTGCATCCTCGCCTCCGGCGTATGCGTGATCGGAGCCTTGAGTGTACGAAGCCGCACCGGGCACACGAATGCTACTTGGGTAGTGGGTGGACGCTTCCATGGGAGGAGAAAGGGGCAGTCAACATTAATGTCGCCCCGGCCGCCCCTGTGGCGAGGGAGCTTGCTCCCGCTGGGACGGTCCGACGTCTCGGGCGCAGCGCCCCCATGCAGACTCAACGCGTTCTATCTGATCCACCGAGGCGCCTGGCCTTGGGGCTGCTGCGCAGCCCAGCGGGAGCAAGCTCCCTCGCCACAGGGGCAATGCGGTTGTGAATCAATGGTTCATCGTCGCCTGCCCCAGCAGCTTCTGGTCGATATCTTCCAAGCGCAGCACGCGACCGCCCGTGTCATTGGCGAGCTTCTGCGCGGCCTGGGCGTCGGCGAACGAGGCCAGGACGACACCCATGGCGCCCTTGAGGCCGGAGCCGACGACGAACCAGGCCGTCCGGGCATCGATCAGGTGAGCATCGTCGGGGGTATTCCAATGGCTGCGGCCCATGTCGTGGACGTACAGCTTGACGTCAGCCCGATGATTCTCCGGTTGCAACCACCAGCCGAGCATTTCCGCTGGCGAGCAAAACTTCTTCACGCCTCCCGCCCCGACCGCCGCGCCCTTGGGTCCGGGAAAGTCGGTGATGACCATGCCGCAGACGTGGCACTCATCACTGGAATGGAATGCCGGCGCCGCCTCGCTGGCCGACGGCGGTTCAGCCTTGCCGCACGCCACCAGCGTCAGGCAGATCAACAGCCGGGCCGCCCAAAACAACCTGCTCATCATCGCTTGCTCCTTATCAAGATCAGAAACTCATGGGCACCGGCGACTGAACAGCCGATAGGCCAACCACAACGGGACGGCCAGCCACACGCCCAGGCATAGCCAGAGCCAACGCCCGGACACCGGCAGGTCGCTGCCCAGTGTCAACACCGCAGCGCCGCTGGAGGCGGAATCGAAACCCGACAGATTGATCAACCGGTACACGTCGGTCGGGTTCAACAGCAGCAGCCAGGGCAACAGGTCAGGCTTGAACCGGCCCTCGCTGAGCACCAGCAGCGCCAGCAGCACCAGGTCGAACACCAGCACGAAGAAAAACCAGACGCCCAATGCCAGCCCGGCCGCGGTGGATTTCTCCGCCGCAAGGCTGCTCAGCACATAGGCCAATCCGAGGAAAACCCAGCCCAGCAGAGTGCTGGACAACATGAAGCGGCCAAAGGCCCAGAGCAGCAGGCTCAGCTCAACATCGTCCACCAGCAAGGCGATGGCGAGCATCGCGCAGCCAAAGCCTATGACCGTCGCCAGGGTCAGGATCAGGCCGTGACCGACAAACTTGCCCAGCAGCAGTTGGCCGCGTCCCAGCGGATAGGTCAGCAACAGCAGCAAGGTGCCGCTCTCGTCCTCGCCGACAATGGCGTCATAGGCCAGGAGCAAGGCAATCAGTGGCATCAGGAAAGTCGCCAGGCTCGACAGACTGGCCACCGTTGCCGGCACCGAGGTAAAGCCCAGCTGACCGGAAGCCGCCGCGCCAAGCCAGGCAATGCCGATGGCCAGGGCCGCGAACAGCAGACTGATCGCCAACAGCCAACGATTGCGCAGGCCATCGCTCAATTCCTTGCGCGCCATGTTCCAGATCGGGCTCATCGCACACCCTCCTCCGCTTCTGCGCGGACCATGTAATGGCGATACAGATCTTCCAGAGACGGCGGCTTGATCTCGACATCCGTCGGGTCGTCCTGGGCCAGCAACTGGCGCAGCAAGGCCAGTTTGCTGCCGTCCGGCGCAGACACCTGCAAACCCGCGCGCCCCCAGCCCTGGATCACATGCCCTTCGCTGCGCCAGTGCTGTTGCAGGTGATCGGCGCGGGACAGCCCCGAAGCGCGAATCAGCGTCGGCAGGCCGGCCTCCTGACGCAAGCGGGCCAGGCTGCCCAGGGCCAATAGGCGCCCGCGGGTCAGGATCGCGGCGCGGTTGATGTGCGCCTCGACGCCCGGCAACACATGGGAGCAGAGAATGATGCTGGTGCCCTGCCAACGCAGGCGATCAAGCAACTGGTACAGATCCTGGGTGGCGGTGGGGTCCAGGCCCACGGTGGGCTCATCCAGCAGCAACAGTCGCGGCTGGCCGAGCAGCGCCTGGGCCAGGCCCAGGCGTTGGCGCATGCCCTTGGAGTAGGTGCGCACGCGGCGCCGGGCCGCGTCCGTCAGCCCCACTTCTTCCAGCAGCCGCTCGACCTGTTCCGGCGCTGCGCCCTTGAGCCGGGCGAAATGACGCAGGGTCTCGAGCCCGCTCAATTGCGGGTAGAACATCACGTTCTCCGGCAGATAGCCGAGCAATTGCCGCACATCCGGGTCGCCGGGATCGCGACCGAAGACCCGCACCTGCCCCGCGCTGGCGCGCAGCAGGCCGAGGATCAGTTTCATGGTAGTGGTCTTGCCGGCCCCGTTGTGCCCGAACAGGCCGAGCACTTCGCCCTGGGCCAGGTTCAGGTTCAGGTCACGCAGCACGGCGACGTCGCCATAGAGCTGGCTGACGCCTTCGATCTCGACGACGTTCAAGACGCGTCCTCCTGGGCAGTGTTGCTTTGCGGGGTACGCAGCGGTGTTTCCATCAGCGGATGGCTGTCCATCACCCCGGGCGACTTGATCACCGGGAACGCCCGCTGCACCCAGCGCAGCAGTTCGATCCCCGGGCTGTTCATCAGCAGCCGCACCTGTGGATAGAGCCAGAGCAGCCGGTCTACGTTGTCATTGGGTTCATAGGCCACGTCGCCGAGCCCGTCGCCGTTGCGATCCCATCCCAGGTAATCGCTCCAGTAATTGCCACGCCCCTCGGCGGACCATTCCTGGAGCCGCGTGGCGACGTATTTGACCTGGCGCTGGTTATGGACGAAGGCATTGCCGGCGATGCGGTTGTCCTCCGAGCCGGCGGTCAGGTGAATGCCCACGGCGCTGCGCTCGAAATGATTGCCTTCGATGCGGTTGAACAGCGAGTTGTAGATGAACAGCGCCTTGCCTTCGGCACCGGTGATCATGGTGTCGCCGGTCGTCCCGTCGCGTACATCGCTGACGAAGTTGCCCTGCAAGGTCGAGTAAGTGATGTAGTTCATCAGGATCCCGTAGTTCTGGTCCTGTTCGGAGCGATTGCCGATCACCGTCAGCTGGCGGCTTTGCATCAACGCGTAGCCGGTGCGGGTGCGCCGGGTGACGTTGTCCAGCAGCCGGTTATCGTTGGCGAACATGTAATGCACGCCGTAGCGCAGGTCCTCCAGGGTGTTGCCCTGAAGCAAGTTGCCGTTGGAAGTGTCGATGTAGATACCGTCGCGGGTGTCGCGTACCTGATTGCCAATGACTCGGGCGCCATGCACCGCATACAAGTGGATGCCGTTGCCGCGGTCCTGGGAGCGCAGGCTCGGGTCGCCCTGGATGCGGTTGTCGACCAGGCTCACGTCTCGCGTACCATCGACCCAGATGCCGAAGCCCTGGCCTTGCATCCGGTTCGAGCGAACTACGGCGCCCTGGGCGCCCGGCTGGATGAACACCGCGGCATTCATGGCCGTCAGGTCATGGCCCCAATCCAGGAAGGTACAGCCCTGGACCTGGACATCCGGTGCACGGATAGTCAGGCCATTACCCTCGCCCTGCCCCCGCAATACCGCGCCCGGTTCACAGGTGAGGGTCATGGTTTGATCGATGCTGAACGCGCCCTGGTACTGACCGGCAGGCAAGCGCCAGTGCCGCTCCCCGTCGGCCTGCAAAGGCAGATCGGTGATCGACTGTGGCGCGCTGAACACGCCGCCCGAGAGCAGCCAGAGCACCAGCGCAATGACCGGTTGCCGAGCGTCGCTTGCAAGTCGTCGCATGTCTCCGGTCATTGCAGTCTCCCAGATCCGCCGGCTCAGGCTTTTTCAACCAGCATGCGCCCGACCATTTCCATGTGAAGGGCGTGGCAGAACCAGCTGCAGTAGTACCAGTGCAGGCCGGGCTTGTCGGCGATGAAGGTGATGGACGAAGTCTGTTGCGGGCTGATTTCCATGCTCACGCCATGGTTGGTCATGACGAAACCGTGAGACACGTCCTCGATCTGGTCGATGTTGGTGATGGTGACCGTCACCTCGTTGCCCTGCTTGACGGTGAACTCGGTCAGGCCATAGGCCGGCGCCATGGAGGTCATGTACACCCGCACCTTGTTACCGTCGCGGATGACCTTGTTGTCGGTCTCAAGATTGATGCCGTCCTTCTTGGCTCGCTCCACGGTTGGGGCGAAGAACGGGTCGTTGCGGTTCCAGATTTTCTGGGTCTTGATCTGGTCCCGTCGGGCGAGGATGCAATCGTGGGGTTCGGCAAACGCCGGGCCGTCGTGCACCAGTTTCATCTCTTCACCGGAGATGTCGATCAGTTGGTCGTTCTCCGGGTGCAGCGGCCCGGTGGGCAGGAAGCGGTCCTTGGAGAATTTGCACAGCACCACCAGCCACTTGCCATCGGCCTCGCTGGTCTCGGTCAAGGACGCATGGTTATGCCCGGGCTGATACTGCACATCGAGCTTCTGCTTGATGTAGTTGACCTTCTCACCTTTGTAGGCGCGGATGGCTTCGTCCATGTTCCACTTCACCACCTGGCTGTCGATGAACAGCGTGGTGTAGGCATTGCCGCGTCCGTCGAAGGTGGTGTGCAGCGGGCCCAGGCCCAGCTCCGGCTCAGCGACGATCACCTCGCGCGGGTCCTTGTAGCGCCCGGCGAACAGGTCATCCAGTCGGTCGATGGCGATCATCGAAACGGTGGGCGACAGCTTGCCATTGGCGATGAAATATTTGCCGTCGGAGGAGGTATTGCACCCGTGGGGGTTCTTCGGCACGGGAATGTAGCGAGTGAATTCAGAGTCCTTGCCATCGGTCTTACGACCATCGACCACCGGCACCTTGGAGCCTTCGAGAGTGATGAACTTGCCGGCCTTGATCGCCGCTTCGATCCGCGGGATGTTGAACACCACGACCCAGTCGCGCTCGTTGCGCATCATGCCGCCCAGGTCGTAGGCTTTCTCCGAGTTGTAGCAGGTGCTCGCAGCGTATTTGCCGGTGTAGTCGGCGTCGGAGTTGTCCAGGTTACCGTCGACAATCACCTGGAACGCCATCTCCATTTTCTCGGCGTCGATGGCGTTGAACATCGTATAGCTGTTCTTGTCTTGCAGGTCGAAGGTACGGCCGTCGTTGGGGTGCGGGATCACGAACTCGGCGTTGGCGAACACATACTTGGTGTACGGCACCTTTTGCAGGCGCAGGCCGTGGATCGCCTGCACGTTAGGCACGGTGAGGATCTTGTCGCACTTCATGATGTCCAGGCGAATGCGCGCGACCCGGGAATTGGCCTTGTCATTGATGAACAGGTACTTGCCGTCGTATTTGCCATCGGTCATGGAAATATGCGGGTGGTGGCAGTCGCCGTTCTGGTATTTGGCGCTGTCCCCCAGAATCAGCTTGCTTTCGTTGGTCAGCCCCCAGCCGGTGGCCGAGTCGACGTTGAACACCGGAATGCGCATCAGCTCGCGCATCGACGGCACCCCCAGCACCCTCACCTCACCCTGATGGCCGCCACTCCAGAAACCGTAGTATTCATCCAGCTCGCCGGGCGCGACATGGATCTTGGACTTGGCTTCCTTGGCCGCCGCGGCCCAGGATTCGCGGGTGAACGTCCCGGCGCCCAGTGCCGTGGCGCCGGCCAGTACCGCGCCAGTCACCGCGCCCGTGCCGAGGAAGCTGCGTCGGCTTACGCCCCTGGGTTCTGGCGCCATGTCGGTGGTGTCGTTGTTCTTGTCGTTCATGCTAATGCTCCATCAAGAATGAATCGGTCAGGGGGACAGGCCTGAGGGCGCCTCAAGGCGTCGGCGGCACCTGCACCACGGGAATCAATGACCCATCGGTCGTACTCGCCTTGCCGCGCTTCTTGCGCTTGTTGATCAGCGGCGGGCATTTGTTCTCGTTGTGCCAGGTCATCTGGCAATCGAGGCAGTAATGGCATTCGTTGGCGTTGATCCGGCCATCAGGATGAATCGCCTGGATCTCGCATTCCTTGGCGCACAACTGGCAGGGGTTGCCGCACTCCTTGCGACGCTTGAGCCAGTCGAACAGGCGCAGGCGCGTCGGCATCGCCAGGGCGGCGCCCAGCGGGCAGACATAGCGGCAATAGACTTTGCGGGTGAACAGATTGATCAGCAGCAGGCCGGCGGCATACGCCACGAACCACCACTGGCGGTCGAACCTCAAGGTGATAGCGGTCTTGAATGGCTCGACTTCGGCCAGCCGCTCGGCGGTGGCCATGGACTCCAGGGACACGCCGAACAACGCCAGCAGGATGATGTACTTGATGGCCCACAAGCGCTCGTGAACCGCAAACGGCAGCTCGTACTGTGGCACCTTGAACTTGCGCGCCAGTTCGTTGATCAGCTCTTGCAGCGCGCCGAACGGACACAGCCAGCCGCAGAACACACCACGCCCCCACAGCAGGATGCTGGCGGCGGTGAATACCCAAAGGATGAATATCAGCGGATCGGTGAGGAACAGTTCCCAGCGAAAACCTTCGAACAACGCGTGGACGAACGTCAAGACGTTAATCACCGACAGCTGGGCCAAACCATAGCCGCCAAGAAATACCACCGTGAACACCAGGTAACCCCGGCGCACCCAGTGCAGGAGCCTGGGCCGGCGGGCCAGCGCGTCCTGGAAAAAAAGGATGCCCGTAAGGACCAACAGGGCCACGCCGAGCACGCTGATCTCGACATTCTTCTGATACCACAGCGTCAACCACAGCGGCCGGCTGGCCTCTTCGGCCGCTGCCCGTTGCGCGGCGCTGGGCAATGGCCGTTCGAGGTAGGCCTCGGGCAGTTGATAGGCCAGTTCGAAACTGCTGAAGGTGCCGCTCACCGGCCCGGTCTGACGCCGCACCAGCAGTTCCAGGCTCCAGGGCGAACCGGGATCGAAACGATGGGAAGCGCGGATGATGAAGATCGCCATTTCATCGAAGGCCGGCATGTCATCGAGGGCCACGTCATCCAGGCGCTGGAAATCCAGGTCGCGGAAGCTGATGGTGTCGCCGAACTGGCGCAACACCACCCGGTCGAAAATCCCACCGCGCACATACCCCGAGCCCTTGAAGGAATAGCGCCCGCTGCCCATCACCGCGATGGCCTGCTCGCCGGGCTTGAGCGCGGCCATCAGCGTGCGATATTGCGCCTCCCCCAACAGGTTGCGGCCAACGGTGGGCGGGTTGAGCTGGGTGAGGTACAGGTCGATGAAGGTATCGTCCCTCTGCCCGGCGCTGGCGACTTCGATCTGCTCGGCCTCGGTGCCTTTGAAGGAATCGTCCACCTGGCCACGCGTCAGATGCAGGCGCCGCACCGAACCATCGCCGACCAGCGTATTCCAGTCGGCAGCCTGATAGACCTCTTCGCGAATCCGGGCCGGCGCCACTGCCACCGCTGAATCACTCTTGACCAGGCCCAGGGACACCGCGACGTCATGGGCCGCGCGCATGATCACTTCGTTGACCACCATCGCCGTCACGGTGGCACCGGCAATCGCATCCACCGTCACCGCATTCGGGTCGCTGGAATGTCCCACGACGACCCTTTGATTGACCTGGATGCCGCTGTAGCGCGCACTGAAGGCGTGGAGTTTCTCTTCGGCGATGCCGATCAGCAGGATCGGCTCATGGTGTTCCAGCACGTAGGCATCGAGAATCACCCCGGCCGGATCGAGAATCACCTGGACGTTGATCGGCTTTCCCGAGTAAGCGGGAATGTCCACCACGTCCAGGCTCTGGAACACATACCCAAGGACTTTGCCCTCCGCCGACAAGGTGCGCACCTTGAAGCGCCCATCGGGCTCGGAAATCGTCTCGGTCCGGTTCAGGACATGATGAATGCGTTGCTGCTGGATGTCGCCGTAGTCCCTGGCCTGGGCGAGGCTGGTGAATGTCAGCAGGAGTGCGAACAGGCCATGGAGCCAGGAGCGGGAGGGATGCAGCATTGCAAAGGAAAGGGTCATGGACGCCAAGGCTTGTAGGCAGGAACTTGGCGCTCATGGTAGGAGCCTGCCCTTCAGCGGCCCTTGATTGAAATCAACTTGCAAAAAACTGAGTTCCCCACATCAGCCCCAGCAACTCAGGCGCCGTGGCGAGGGAGCTTGCTCCCGCTGGGGTGCGAAGCGCTCCCCATGCAGACTCAACGCGTTCTATCCGATTCACCGAGGCGCCTGGCCTTGGGGCTGCTGTGCAGCCCAGCGGGAGCAAGCTCCCTCGCCACAGAGGATTGGGTCAGTCCCGACCTCCAAGCTCGGCGATCGTCAGCGCAACCCATAGGAGTAAAGCCCTCCATCATTGTTGTCGTACCAATTGCCGTTGCCCCAGAACACCCGATCCTGGTCCGGCTGGAACCCGATGATGCCCAGGTAGCCATCAATGTCCAGGCGTGTCCACGATTGGCCCCAGTCCCTGGAGTAGAACACCCCGTCAGCCGAGATGTTCACGTCCGCCCACCAGTAGAGCCAGCGCGGCGGCTGGTGGGCGCTGGTGGTGTTGACCAGCAGGCTGTTCTGCCCGACCCAGAAGTTTGTCCCGCGCACCTGGCTTGCCGATGGCAGGGGCGAAAACACGCTGGGCAGGTCACCCAGGGTGCGCCAGGCCAGCGCAGTGGTATCCAGTTCGGCGACGACGTCGCGGCCCTGGTTGCCCTGGTCGATAAGGCCGATGACCTTCCCGGCATCGTTCTGGATCAGCCTGGAGACGTACAGGTTGTCGTCACGCTGGATCTCGACGACTCGCCATGGCCCCTCCTCGCGTTGCAGTCGGGCGCGAGTGGTCAGGTTGAACGCAAGATGGTTGCCGACGCCGTCAGGGTTGCTGGCCCAAAAACGCTGGGACACCCAGATGAATGCTTGCCGGGCGTCCAGTTGCAGGACATTGGTCTGCACCTCCCCGTGCTCGCCTCGGTCGGTGTGCCATTGAGTGATGTCCGGATGTTTTTCATGCACTGACGCAGCGGGCACCAGTAACGACTCGGATGCCATGATCGCAGTACTGTTCATGCCACGATCGGCTGAGTAAAAGACCCCGGTGGACACGGCGCCTGGAGTCGCTTCGCCGCTGTCATCCTGCGCAGCGTCCGGTCGTCCCCAGGCCCAGACTTCATCCGCGTTGTGGAAATACGGTTTCAGGCTCCAGGCCACATAATCGGCTTCGGCGAACCAGCCCTTGGTCAACCAGGTCCAGTGTTTGCCTTGGTCGTCGCTGCGAAGCACCACGGTCTGGTTGATGCCTTCGGCGCTTGCCGTTTCAGGCCGGTCGAGCCCGGTCAGCAGGAACAGGCTGGCGCCGTCCGGGCTGGCGACCAGGCAAGCCGCGCCGCTGACGTGGGCCACCAATTGGAACTGGCCTTGAGCATCCAGGCGTGAAATGAAGGAGGTTTCCTCCTCCTCGGGTACGAATAAATGGGCGTAAATCCCGGATGATTGCGGCGCCTTCGGCTTGCCATAGACCACGGTATCGAGGTTCACCACCTCGGCCGCGGGGTTCAACTGGCTCGCATCACCATTCAGGCGCCCGACCAGCCAGGTACCTTGCCCGGTCACGACCACGCCCGTGCAATATTGGGTCATTGCCCGCATCCGGGTATCCTGCACCGTGCCCAGTTGTTGCTGGTCGGGACTGGCACCGCCCCACTCCAGCTTGGCGCTGGTCAGGATCCACATGTACCACAGCGCGGCGCCGCCCAGCAGCGCGACAAACAGAGTAGTGAACAGCTTTGATCGAGGCATGGGGAAGTCCGTATCCAGGGAGAAAACCGGGAAAGCTTTTCTCATCTCTTGCCCCTGGAGTAAATTTTTTTTGCACGAGAACGGATGAAGCCGGTCGCATACTTGTCAACGCTGTGACCCAGGTTCCATTTTCAATTGGCGCCATTGCACCGCCGAACTCAACGCGCCAAAGCAGATGCCCACAAGGAACGCGCCATGCCCTCACGCTCAGGCCCCGCTGCCACTCCTCAACAGCCTGAAGGCACCGGCTTCGTCCGGGTGCGCGGCGCCCGCGAACATAACCTCAAGAACGTCGACGTCGATATTCCTCGCGACGCCCTGGTGGTGTTTACCGGCGTGTCAGGGTCCGGAAAGTCGTCGCTGGCGTTTTCTACCCTCTACGCCGAAGCCCAGCGTCGCTACTTCGAATCGGTGGCGCCCTATGCACGGCGCCTGATCGACCAGGTGGGCGTGCCGGACGTGGACAGCATCGAAGGCCTGCCGCCGGCGGTGGCCCTGCAACAACAACGCGGCTCGCCCAGCGCACGTTCTTCGGTGGGCAGCGTCACCACCCTGTCGAGCCTGATCCGCATGCTCTACTCCCGCGCCGGCAGTTACCCGGCCGACCAACCGATGCTCTACGCCGAAGACTTCTCGCCCAACACGCCACAAGGCGCTTGCCCCGAGTGTCATGGATTGGGGCGGGTCTATGCAGTGACCGAAGCGTCCATGGTCCCGGACCCGTCACTGACCATTCGTGAGCGCGCCGTGGCGGCCTGGCCCATGGCGTGGCAAGGACAGAACCTGCGGGACATCCTGGTGACCCTCGGTTATGACGTCGACATTCCCTGGCGCGACCTGCCGAAGGAACAGCGCGACTGGATTCTGTTCACCGAAGAAACGCCCACCGTCCCGGTGTACGCCGGGCTGACCCCGGCGCAGACCCGAGCGGCGCTCAAGCGCAAGCTCGAGCCCAGCTACCAGGGCACGTTCAGCGGTGCCCGGCGCTATCTGCTGCACACGTTCATGCATTCGCAAAGTGCCCAGATGCGCAAGCGCGTGGCGCAATACATGCGCGCCAGTCCATGCCCTGCTTGCGAGGGCAAGCGCCTCAAGCGCCAGGCATTGACCGTGACCTTCGCCGGCCTGGACATCGCTGAACTGTCCCAACTGCCGTTGCTGGACCTGGCCGAGGTGCTCAAGGGGGTGCTGGCGCCGGCCTACCTCGAACAGGCCGAAGAACCGGGCGAAGTCCTTACGCACCAGCAGACCCGCGAGGCCCGTGAGCAACGCGCGGCCCGGGGCGAGAACCCGCATGCGGGCGGACCGGACGCCCGCCACACGCCGAACCTGTCACTGGAAAAACGCCTGGCCGCGCAACGCATCGCCGCCGAGCTGCTGGAACGGATCGTCACCCTGATCGATCTCGGCCTCGGCTACCTGGCCCTGGAGCGCAGCACGCCTACGCTGTCTTCCGGCGAGCTGCAACGCCTACGGCTGGCAACCCAGCTCAACTCCCAGTTGTTCGGCGTGATCTACGTGCTCGACGAGCCCTCCGCGGGCCTGCATCCGGCGGACAGCGAAGCGCTGTTCGAAGCGCTGCAACGCTTGAAAGCGGCGGGCAATTCGGTGTTCGTGGTCGAGCACGACCTGGACACCATGCGCCGCGCCGACTGGCTCATCGACGTCGGCCCTGATGCGGGTGAACAAGGCGGGACAATTCTCTACAGCGGTCCACCAACAGGCCTGGTTGACGTAGCGCAATCACGGACCCGCGCCTTTCTCTTTGCCGAGCAGTCGGCTGCCGGGCGCCGCCCCCGCGAACCCAAGGACTGGCTGCGCCTGGAAGGCATCACCCGCAACAACCTCGACAACCTCAGCGCGGCCTTTCCCCTGGGCTGCTTCACGGCGGTCACCGGCATCTCGGGCTCCGGCAAGTCCAGCCTGGTCAGCCAGGCGCTGCTGGACCTGGTCGGTGCCCATCTGGGCCAGGCCAGCGCCAACGCCGAGCCCGAGGAGCAGAGCCTGGAAGACGAACCCGTGCAAACCAGCGGCGGCGTCGTCACCGCCGGGCTGGACGTCATCAAGCGCTTGGTCCAGGTCGACCAGAAGCCTATCGGACGTACTCCACGCTCCAATCTCGCCACCTACACCGGGCTGTTCGATCACGTGCGCAAGTTGTTCGCCGCAACCGAGCAGGCCCGGGCCCTGGGCTTCGATGCCGGGCGGTTTTCCTTCAACGTCGCCAAGGGCCGCTGCGAGACCTGCGAAGGCGAGGGTTTCGTCAGCGTCGAATTGCTGTTCATGCCCAGCGTGTACGCGCCCTGCCCGACCTGCCACGGTGCGCGCTACAACCCGCAGACCCTGGCGGTGACCTGGCAAGGCCTGGATATTTCCCAAGTGCTGCAACTGACGGTGAACCAGGCGCTGGAAGTGTTCGCCGAGCAGGCTGCGGCCCGGCGCACCTTGCAGGTCTTGCAAGACATTGGCCTGGGCTATCTGCGCCTCGGTCAACCCGCCACCGAACTGTCCGGCGGTGAAGCGCAGCGCATCAAGCTGGCCACGGAGCTACAGCGCAAGGCCCGTGGCGCGACCTTGTATGTGTTGGATGAACCCACCAACGGATTGCATCCCCAGGACGTGGATCGCTTGCTGGTGCAGCTCAATCGCCTGGTGGATGAAGGTCATACGGTGGTTGTGGTGGAGCATGACATGCGGGTGGTGGCGCAGAGCGACTGGGTCATCGACATCGGCCCAGGCGCCGGCGCCCAGGGCGGGAAAGTCGTGGCGTGCGGCGCTCCAGAGGTGGTGGCGAGATCAGCTGAGAGCCGCACGGCCGCTTTTCTGCAACGAGCCCTACAAACCCCAAGCTGAAAATCGGCCCCTGTGGCGAGGGAGCTTGCTCCCGCTGGGCTGCAAAGCAGCCCCACAAGCCAGCCACTGCGGTGCACCGAGTCGAACAGTTCTACCCGGCAGAGGGGGCCGCTGCGCGGCCCAGCGGGAGCAAGCTCCCTCGCCACAAGAGCGGTTTCGCCACAGGTGGGTCATATTATCCATTTCAAACAGTCCGCGAATACTGGACTGTCTGATCCCCCACCAGATAAGCATCGAACGCCATCGCCACACTGCGCATCATCAACTGCCCCTGGGGCCGCAACACCAGCGCATCGGTGTGGATATCCAGCAACCCATCACCCACCTGCTCCTGAAGCCGCTCCAGCGCATCGGCAAAGTATTCGTTGAAACGGATACCGTGTACGGCTTCGATCCGGGCAAAGTCAATTCGCCCATGGCACATCAGCTCGCTGATGACTTCGCGCCTTACACGATCATCGGCGCTTAGACGATAGCCGCGCTGCACCGCCAGCAGGTCCTGGTCCAGGCGGGCGTAATACTGGGAAAGCTCCTTGACGTTCTGGCTGTAGCTGTCGCCTACCTTGCCGATCGACGACACACCCAGGCCAATCAGTTCGCAGTCGGCATGGGTGGAGTACCCCTGGAAGTTTCGTTGCAGGGTGCCCTGGGCCCGGGCGACCACCAGCTCATCCTCCGGCAGGGCGAAATGGTCCATGCCGATGTAGGCATATCCGGCAGCGGTCAACCGGTCGATGGTCAGTTCCAGCAGCTCCAGCTTGCGCTCCGGCGGCGGCATGTCTTCGGGTCGGATCATCCGCTGTGCCCGCACCCGCTGAGGCAGGTGCGCATAGCTGTAGGCCGCGATCCGGTCCGGACGCAGGGCGATGATCTTGCTCAGGGTGACGTCGAAGCTGGCAACGGTTTGCAGCGGCAGGCCGTAGATCAGATCGACGCTGATCGACTTGAAGCGCGCCTCACGGGCCGCCGCGATCAATTCGGCCACTTGTTCGACGCTTTGCAGCCGATTGACCGCAGCCTGTACCTGCGCATCGAAATCCTGGACCCCGAAGCTCAGGCGATTGAAGCCCAACCGCCGCAGGCCACGGACCTGTTCGGCGTCAATGGTGCGTGGATCGACTTCGATGGAAAACTCATGCTCGTCGCTGTCATCCATGTCGAAATGCTGGTGCAGGCAATCCATCAGCTCGGCCAATTGCGCGTGGGTCAGGTAGGTCGGCGTGCCCCCGCCCAGGTGCAGTTGCGTCAGCTTGCGCGAGCGATCGAACAGCGCCGCCTGCAGGACAATCTCGCGCTTGAGATAGCTCAAGTATTCGGCGGCGCGATGAGTCTTGCGGGTGATGATCTTGTTGCACGCGCAGTAATAACAGAGGCTTTGGCAGAACGGGATATGGATGTACACCGCCAGCGGCTTGGGCACTGACGCCTGGTTGCTGCGCTGGGCCGCCTGTCGGTATTCATCCATGGCGAACGCCTGGTGAAACTGCGGAGCTGTCGGATACGAGGTATAGCGCGGACCGGGGCGGTCGTATTTTTCCACCAGGGCTCGGTCGAATGTAGAAACAGCGTTCATGCAGGATTCAACTTTTCAAAAGGGTGTGGAGTGGCGTCCAGCAGATCCGGGTCGAACAGGCTGCAGATCGCATCCACGCTCAAACGCCCCGCCGGCAGGATGCCGATGAAACGGCTCGACATTTCGATCAGTCCCTTGTCATGCAGCGCTTCGAGCACCGGCCAGATGGGCGCGAAGTGCTCGCGCAACACCAGGCCGTATCGCGCCTCGATGGCCGGGATGTCCAGCTCCAGGTCACAGGACAATTGTTCGGTCACGGTGGCCCTGACCTGGTCCTGAGCCTCACAGCGCCAGCCCCGACGCACCGGCAATTGCCCGGCGTCCAGTTGCTGGCAGTACTGGTGCAGGTCGTCGGTGTTCTGCACGTACAAATGCTCGATCTGGGTGATCGCCGACAGGCCCAGACCGACGTGATCGCAGCAACCGTGGCGGGTAAAACCCTGGCAGTTGCGGTGCAGGCGCCCGTGCTCCTGGGCGACCGCCAGGTCATCGTCGGCCCTGACGAACTGCCCCAGGCCGATGTAGTGATAACCGGCGCCGATCAGCTGCTCACAGCAGATGCGGCGCATCGCATCCTTGTCCGCCTGACTGCAGAACGACGCCGCAGCCCCGGCGTCTTTCGAACGATAGCGATACGGTGCGCAGGCATAGTCGAACACCCGCAGCCGATCCGGTTCCAGTTCGATCAAGGTCGAGAGCTTCAGGGCAAAACTGGCGGGCGTCTGCCAGGCATGGCCGTAGCCCAGATCGACATTGATCGAGCGAAAACCAAAGGTGCGCGCTGCATCGATCAATGAATGGATCGGCGCGGGGTTCTGATAGCAGTCGACGGACAGATCGCTGTCCAGGCCAATGTCCGGCACGCCGATGCTGACATGGGTAAAACCCTGGTCGCGGATCAGGCCCATGGTCGACCAGTCGGTGTGATGCAGGTCCACTTCGATGCTGTGATCGCCGCTGTCGTATTCGCAGAAATCGAAACGCTTGCGCAGGTCGCCCATCAACCGCTGCAAGTGCGCAATCACCGGAGTGCCGCCGGTCAGGCAGAATTGTTCGACGCGCCTGCCCGATCCCAGATGACAGCCCACCAGCCCCAGCTCATAAGTCAGGCGTTGCAGATAGCCGTCGATTTCGCCGCAACGGCAATCGCTGGCCAGGGTCGAGCACGACGCCAATCTCAGGCGGGACGGCAGATGGACTGCCAGGGACAGCGGCCGGCGCTTCTGCCGACTGTTGCGCAAGCCTCTGAGCAGGTCCAGCGAGCCGATGCCACTGTGGAATCGACGCGTCCCCACCGGGCAATCGACATCAGCCACCACAGGGGCGCACCCCGAGGGTCGTTCGCCGAGGGTGTGAAAAAGATCGAACATGGCAATCTCCGAATGGCTGCGCGGCGACAGTGTCCGTCGTAACCCGCCCGGGCACCTTGACCTGCATCAAGCGCCATGAAACCAGGGGCCGCCCGCTACCAGGCGATGTAGAACATGCCCTTGGCAAGGAGCACGATCGCCACCATGTGCAGGAACACGCTGGTGTGAATGATGTGCACATGCCGGGCGCTCATCCGTCCGCGCCTGAACAGCCACATGGCCCAGAGAAAATGCCCCAGCACACTGACCGCCAAGCCGATCTTGAGCACCAGCAGCAAACCCAAGGATGACTGCCAAGGCGCCAGCAGTAACGGCCAGTACCGCAGCCAGACCATGCCTACCCCCGCGCCGAACAACACCATCAGCACCCATGGCATCAATTGCCGTGCACGTCGGCTGATGGCCTGCTCCAGCAGCACCATGATCCTGGCAGGCAATTGCTTGCGCAGGCTTTCCAGAAACAGCACTTCGAAAAAGACCGTGCCGATGAATACCAGCGCGGCGAACAGATGCAGGGTCAGGAACAGGGGATAGCTCATGGGGTTCTCGGATGCGCTCGGTGCTTTCGCATCAGCCTAATGCGCTGGCCCTTGATGGCGGTTGATGCCAATCAAGGAAGCCCACTCTTTCACTGGGAGGAAACCCCTACGGCAATGCCACCGCCCGGCCCCTCTGTGATAGCGAGCCTGCCCGCGATGGCGTCCGACTGTCACTACACAATTGTCTGGCCTACCGCAATCGCTAGCAGGCTCGCTCCCACAGGGGGGCGATGGTGAAATTCAAAAAGCGTCAAGAGAACGTTACAGCTTCGCTTTGCAGTTCCCTACCGTTGATCCGGTAATGCGGTTTTTTGACGCTTTGCCGATATGCGGTCACAACTTTTGCGTTCCGTTGGGTCTTAACACGGTGGTCGCCGATGGAATATTGGCATCTACCGAGGTTTTTAGCCTGATACGGAGATAAGCTCATGATTTTCAATGTACAAAATTTTGGCGCCAAAGGAGATGGCGTTACTGACGACACGGCGGCCATTCAGAAAGCAATCGATGCGGCAGCGGCCGCCGGCGGTGGACAGGTGTATATGCCGGCAGGCACCTACATCGTGTCCGGCGGCGAGGAACCTTCAGACGGCTGCGTGATGCTCAAGAGCAATGTCTATCTGTACGGCGATGGCATGGGCCAGACCACGGTCAAGGTGGCCGACGGCTCCGACACCAAGATCACCGGGGTCATTCGCTCGGCCTATGGCGAGGAAACCCACGACTTCGGCATCAGCAACCTCACCATCGACGGCAACCGCGACCACACCACCGGCAAGATCGACGGCTGGTTCAATGGCTATATTCCTGGCGAGGAAGGCTACGATTCCAACGTCACCATCGACAGCGTCGAGATCAAGGACTGCTCCGGGTACGGCTTCGACCCCCACGAACAGACCGTCAACATGGTCATCAAGAACAGCGTGTCCCACGGCAATGGCCTGGATGGCTTCGTGGCCGACTTCCTCAGCGACAGCACCTTCGAAAACAACGTTGCCTACGACAACGACCGGCACGGCTTCAACGTGGTGACCAGTACCCACGACTTCACCCTTACCAATAATGTCGCCTACAACAACGGCGGCAACGGCATCGTGGTCCAGCGCGGCAGCGAGAACATCCCCTCGCCCAGCAACATCACCATCACCGGCGGCGAGGTCTATGGCAACGGCGCCGAGGGCGTGCTGATCAAGATGTCCAGCGAGGTCGACGTCAGCGGCGTGGATATCCATGACAACGCCAGCGCCGGGATCCGCATCTACGGCAGCAACCACGTCGAGATCATCGACAACACGCTCAACAACAACTCCCTGGCCAACCCCGTACCGGAAATCATCATCCAGTCCTACGACGACACGCAGGGCGTCTCCGGCAAATACTTCAACGGCAGCGACAACACCATCCAGGGCAACACCATCAGTGGCAGCACCTTGTCGACCTACGGCGTGGCCGAGCGCAACGAGGACGGCACCGACCGCAACGCGATCATTGCCAATACCATCAGCCACACCAGCAAAGGCGCCACGCTGATCTATGGCGATGGCAGCTACGTCAGCGCCACGGTGCCGATGACCACCGTGCAAGGGACAGCGGGCAACGATACCCTGCTGGGCAGCGTCGCCAGCGAGATTTTCTACGGCGGCGCCGGTAACGACACCATCAATGGTGCCGCCGGCAGCGACATTCTGGTGGGCGGTGCGGGCGTCGATAAACTCACCGGCGGCACCGGCGCCGATACCTTCCGCTTCGTCGCCCAGTCCGACAGTTACCGCAACGCAACCTCCAGTTTCGACGACATCATCACCGACTTCGACGTCACCCAGGACAAGATCGACCTCGCCGGCCTGGGCTTCACCGGCCTGGGCAACGGCCGTGGCGGCACCTTGCAGGTCAGCTACAGCGCCAGCAACAACCGCACCTACATCAAGGATTACGATGCCGACGCCAGCGGCAATCGCTTCGAACTGATCCTCACCGGCAACCTCGCCAGCACCCTGACCGCCAGCAACTTCATCTTCAACCGGGTCATCACCGGCACCAGCGCCAGCGATTCATTGCTGGGCAGTGATTCAGCCGACACCCTGCTGGGCCTGGCGGGTAACGACAGCCTCAGCGGCGGCGGCGGCGACGACAAGCTCGACGGTGGTGCCGGCATGGACACCCTCACCGGCGGTGCCGGGGCCGACACCTTTGTGTTCTCCGACCGCTTGGACAGTTACCGCAACTACAACACCGGCGGCGCCAACCTGGGCGACCTGATCACCGACTTCGATATCAGTGCCGACAAGATCGACCTCTCGGCCCTGGGCTTCACCGGGCTGGGCGATGGCAAGAACAACACCGTTTACCTGGTGCTCAACAGCGCAGGGACCAAGACCTACATCAAGTCCCTGGAGGCCGATGCCAACGGCAACCGCTTCGAAGTGGCGCTGGACGGCAACTTCCTCGACAAGTTGACCAGCGCCAATTTCGTCTTCGCCACCACCTCACCAACCAATCACGCGCCCGTGGTGGCGACGCCGCTGCTGGATCAGACCGCCACCGAGAACACGCCGTTCAGCTACGTCGTGCCGGCCACCAGTTTCAGCGATCCGGATAACGACAGACTTAGCTACAGCGCCAGGTTGGCCGACGGCAGCGCCCTGCCCGACTGGTTGAAGTTCGATGCCGCCACTCGCACGTTCAGTGGCACGCCCAGCGACACGGCGTCCGGCACCTATTCCATCCAGGTCACCGCCACCGACGGCAGCAATGCCACGGTCAGCGACGCATTCACCCTGGCGGTAAAGGACGTGCCTGCCTCGCCGACGGTGATCAACGGCACGCCGAACAACGACACACTGACCGGCACCGCCGCCAACGAGCAACTGTTCGGTGGCGCCGGCAACGACACACTTGACGGCGGCGCCGGCAATGACATCCTGGTCGGCGGCACCGGGGTGGACAAGCTCACCGGCGGCACAGGCGCGGATGTGTTCCGCTACACCTCCAAGCTCGACAGCTACCGAACTGGTTCCACCAGCGTCAGCGACCAGATCCTCGACTTCGACGTGGCGGCCGACAAGATCGACGTCTCGGCCCTCGGCTACATCGGCCTGGGCAACGGGCTCAACGGCACACTGCAGGTGACCTACAGCGCGACAACCAACCGGACCTACCTCAAGGACCTCACCGTCGACGCCAACGGTAATCGCTTCGAGGTGTCCATGGCGGGCAACCTGCTGAACAGCCTGACGGCCAGCCATTTCGTGTTCGCCGACCAGAACACGCCGAGCAACATAGCGCCGGTAGTCGTCATCCCCTTGCTCGACCAGAGTGCCACAGAACGCACGCCGTTCAGCTACACGGTGACCCACGACAGCTTCACCGACGCCAACCAGGATGTCCTGACCTACACCGCCACCCTGGCCGACGGCAGCGCTCTGCCGGCCTGGCTAAGTTTCAACGCGAGCAACCTGACGTTCTCCGGCACGCCGACCAGCACTGCGGCGGGTAACTACAACGTATTGGTCAAGGCCACCGACCCATCCGGAGCGTCGGTCAGCGACAGCTTCGCCCTGACAGTGGCCGATGCGCCCGCCAACACCATCACCGGCACCAACAACGCCGAAACCCTCAACGGCACCACCGGCGCGGACCTGATTCTCGGCCTCGGCGGCAACGACACGATCAAGGCCGGCACCGGAGCCGACACGGTCGACGGTGGCGCCGGGCGCGACTCGCTGTACGGCGGAGACGGTGCCGACACCTTCCGCTACAGCAACTTGCAGGACAGCTTCCGTGACTACGACACCGGCGGCGTCACCGCCACCGACACGATCTATGACTTCACCGTGGGCGTGGACAAGATCGATGTATCGGCCCTGGGCTTCATCGGCCTGGGCGACGGCAACAACGGCACGCTGTACATGACGCTGAACGAGGCCGGCGACAAGACCTACGTCAAGTCCGCCGAAGCCGACGCCGATGGCAATCGCTTTGAAATCGCCCTCAACGGCAACTACCTCAACACCCTCACCGCCAGCGACTTCGTATTCGGCGAGCGCGCCCAGCAGGACATTCTCTACCTGCCCACCCTGGGCCAGTCCAATGCGCGCCTGCTGCGCATGACCGAGGATGACAATCAGTCCGGCACCTCGATGCTGGTCAACGACCTGGACCGCTACACCCCCTATGACGTACGCAGCCAGTTCACCGATGCCGATGGCAATGGCATCGACATTGCGGTCGGCGGCAGTACGGTCAACGGTCTGTCGACCCTGGGCGCCGAGGAACTGAAGTTGTGCTGGTGGCTGAGCGATACCAACCAGCCGGGGCCGGCGCTGTTGCGGGCCGAGGCGCTGCTGCGCGATCAGCTCACTGAGCTCAAGGCCATCGACAATGTCACCATGGGCATCATCTGGGGCCAGGGCGAGGAAGCCGCCCAGGAGATCGCCCGTTCCACCGACAAGGCCGCGGCCGCAGCGGCCTACAAGGCGGCGACTCTGAAGGTGTTCGACTACCTTCACGCCCAGTTCGGCAATTTCAATGTGTACTTGATGGAGACCGGTCACTACGAACAGGATGCGGCCCTGGCCCGAGGTTATTCGCAGGAAAAGATTGCCGCGATTGTGGAAGGTGTCGGTTATGTCCGCGCCGCCCAGGAAGCCATCGCCGCCGAACGCGCCGACGTCAAACTGGCGGTGGATTACACCGATCTGCCCCTGCGGTACGAAGTCGATCCGCTGGTGTATCCGGATGACGTCTGGCACCTGCACGAAGAGTCGGCGGAAATCGTCGGCCAGCGCCTGGCGGATTACATCGCCGATGACCTGGGCTTCCAGGGCAATCCCAACGACAACAACAGCGTGCAGGACATTTTCGACGACGCCCATAACGAAGGCGGGATGATCGTCGGCACCGACCAGGCGGACACCCTGGTGGGCAGTTCGGGCAACGACACCATTAATGGCGACCTGGGTGCCGACACCATGACCGGCGGCGATGGCAACGATATCTATGTGGTCGACAACGCCTTCGATAGCGTGGTGGAAAGCAACACCTCGGCCTCGCAGATCGATACGGTGCAAGCCTCGGTCAGCTGGACCCTGGGCGCCAACCTGGAAAACCTGGTGCTCACCGGTGTGTCGGAAATCGACGGCACCGGTAATGAGCGGCGCAACTTCATCACCGGCAATGCCGCCCACAACGTGCTCGATGGCGCCGCCGGGGCCGACAGCATGAGCGGCGGCGATGGCAACGACACCTACTACGTCGACAACGTCGATGACACGGTGATCGAGACCAACGCCAATGCGCTGCCGGGCGGGATCGACAGCGTCCACAGCAGCCTGGCGGCCTATACCCTGGGCAGCAATGTCGAGAACCTGTATATCGACAGCGCCGATGCGGCCAACGGCACGGGCAACGCGCTGGATAACATCCTGTTCGCCGGTGCCGGCAACAACGTGCTGGACGGGCGCGACGGCAACGATACCGTGTCCTTCGAGCGGGCGCTGTCTGGTGTCACTGCCAATCTGTCGACATCCGCACAACAGAACACCGTGGGTTCCGGGCTCGACACCTTGAAGTTCATCGAGAACCTGACCGGCAGTGCCTATGCCGATACGTTGTTGGGCAACAGCGCGGCGAACATTCTGAACGGTGGCGCGGGCAACGATACGCTGGTAGGCGGTTCGGGGGACGATCGATTGATCGGCGGCGCAGGCACCGACAATCTCACCGGCGGCACGGGCGCAGACACCTATGTGTTCAATTCGTTGTCGGAGATGGGTGTCGGGGCCCTGCGCGACGTGATCAACGGCTTCAAGACCACCGAAGGCGACCACCTGGACCTCACCGGCCTGGATGCCAACCCACTGACCGCCACGATCGAGGCCTTCACCTTCATCGGCAGCAACGCCTTCGACCCCACCAACGCCACCGGCCAACTGCGCTTCGCCGACGGCATCCTCTACGGCAGCACCAACGCCGACGCCACCCCCGAGTTCGAATTCGAACTGGTCGGCGTCAAGGAGCTGCACGCCAGCGACTTCACCGCCTGATATACGGGAACGGGCTTGCCCACGATAGCGCCAGCACATCCAACCACGATGCCCGCTGATCCACCGCTATCGCGAGCAAGCTCGCTCCCACCGGGTTTCTGTGGTGGAAACAAGATTGGTGGCACAACACAGATCCACTGTGGGAGCGAGCCTGCTCGCGATGACGGCGGCACATCCAACCACGATGACCGCTGACCCACCGCTATCGCGAGCAAGCTCGCTCCCACAGGGGTTCGGTGGTGGAAACGAGATCGGTGGAACAACACAGATCCACTGTGGCGAGGGAGCTTGCTCCCGCTCGGCTGCGCAGCAGCCGTGAAGTGATGAACCTGGTCTGTCTGGGGTTTGGGTCCGCTTCGCGGCCCGGCGGGAGCAAGCTCCCTCGCCACGGGGATGGGCGTTATCCAAAGATGATTTGCTGCATCCGCTCTCAAAACAAACGCTGCACCTGCTCCAGCACCGCGCGGTTCATCTGGCCGGTGTGGGTGTGCAGGCTCACATAACTCTGGAGCATGTCGAGCTTGGTGTTGAGCAGGTCTCGACGGGCCTGGAATACCCGCTGTTGGGCATCCAGGATATCCACCGTCGAACGCACGCCACCCTGGAAGCCCTTCTCGGTCGACGTCAGCGCGCGCTGGTTGGACTCCACCGCCCGTTGCATCGCCTTGCTCTTGGCAAACCCGGCGACGACCCCCAGGTAATCGGCTTCGATGTCCTCGGCCAACTGTTGCCGCTGCACGTCGTAGTCAGACTGAGCGCCGGCCAGTTGCGCTTCGGCCTTTGCCACCGAGGCCCGTACCGCACCGCCGCGATACAGCGGGATGTCCAACTGCACGCCGACGTAATAGGTATCCTGACGCGGATCGAGCTCCTGGTACTGACGGGTTTCCCGGCGGGTCAGCTGGGTGGTCAGCGACAGGGTCGGATAATGCCCGGCGCGCTGGCTGTCGGCCTGGGCCTCGGCGACTTTCACCGCTGCCAACCGCGCCGCCAGTTCGGGGCTGGCGTCACGGGCAATCGCTGTCCAGTACGGCAAGTCCTGCTCCGGCGGGATCGGGCTGCCGGCGGCCAGTTCCTCACGCATCGGCAGGATGTCGTCGATCGGTACGCTGGCCCGTCCTGACAACGCTCGCAGCGCCGCCACGCGACGAGCCTGGGCTTCGGCTTCCTGGGCCTCCACCAGATCGAGGCGCGCCTGGGCCTCATCGATATCGGTGATCGCGCCCTGGCCGCCCTGATAGAGTTTCTTACTCTGGATGACCAGCCCATTGATCGCGGCTTTTTGCTGGGCAATGAGCTTGATCTCGTTCTCGGCCCGGGCCACCTCGAAGTAGCCTTTGGCGACCCGGTCGTACAACGTCTGCCCCGCCACGTCGAACACCTGGATGCCCAGTTGTCCCCGTGCCTTGCCCTCCTGATACGCCGCCCAGCGCCCCTTGTCATACAGCGGTTGCTGCGCCGCCAGTGTGACGCTGTTGGCCTGGTAATCATTGCTGTTGACGTAGCTCTGGTCGTCGCCGCCATCGGTACGCCCGCCATAACCGTAGCGGGACGTCAGCGACACCTGAGGATAAAGTCCACCCCGGCCTATGGCCTCTTCCTGCTTCGACGCATCAAACGCATGGGCAGCGGTTTGCACGGTCGGGTCGTTGAGACGCGAGGCGTCGTACGCCTCGGTCAGGCTCAAACCGCCGTCCCCGGCCCACACTGGGCTGATCGCCACCCAACCGGTGTACAAGCCCAGCAGCATTCGCCCACGGTAACGATTACGGTCAGTCATGCTCACTCCTCCTTGAAGGCCGCCAGCAAGCGTTCGCGCAAGGGTTTCATCAGGTAATTCATCAAGGTCCGCTCACCCGTCACCACTGTCACGTCCGCGAGCATGCCTGGACGTACCCACAGCCCGGCGCTCTGCAACGAAGCAACGGTCTCGACAGGAATCTCGACCTTGGCCGAGAAGTACGGCTGGTGGGTCTGCTCGTTGATCAGTTGGTCCGCCGAGACCGTGGTCACGGTTCCTGTGACCGTCGGCGTATCCACCCGTTGCAGGGCGGTGAAATGCACGTGGACCGGCAGTCCCGGGCGCAATTTGTTTGCCATCAACGGCTCGAAACGCGCGGTGATCGCCATTGGTGCATCCAGCGGCACCACCTGCATCAGGGTCTGGCCGGCCTGTACCACACCGCCGACGGTGTGAATGCTGACATCCATGACCTGCCCGGACGCTGGAGCGCGGATGGCGCCATTGTCCACCTCGAACTGCAAGGCGCGAATCTGATCGGCGTAGCCTGCCGCCTCGGCGGAGACTTCGCTGAGTTGGGTCTCGGCATCGCGGCGAAACTCCTGCTGCGCCTGCAACGCCTTGAGCCGACTTTCGTTGATGGCCTGGCGGGTCCGGCCGACATCGCCGACACCCGAAGCGATCTGCCCCGCCAGTTGCGCCGCGTTGCGTTCGGCCTCGAACAGTTTGTTGCGCGGAACATAACCTTCGCGAGCCAGGTCCCGCAGGCCCTCGAGCTCCTGCTGCTGGAAACGCATCTGCGCATCGTAGTTGCGCTTGACGCCTTCATAGCCTTGCAACTGCTGCTGCAACGCTGCGACCTCATGCTCGATGATCTGCAAACGACTGCCCAATTCCGCCCGGCGCGATAGAAACAACTGGCTTTGCAAGGCCATGGCCGCCTTCACCCGCGGCTCGTCGGCACGCTCCAGCAATTCAGCGGGCCATTGAATTTCGTCACTGCCCAGGCGCTCGGCGATCAATCGCGCTTCAATGGCGCGATCATTGAGCAGTTTACCCAGGGTCACATCCAGTTGTGACTGCGCCTGCACGGTATTGAGCTGCACCAGCAACTGGCCCTGGGTGACCCGGTCGCCATCGCTGACCAACAGTTGTTCAACTACCCCGCCGACCAGCGATTGCACCGCCTTGCGCTCACCCGCCACCACCACCGTGCCGCTGCCGACGACGCCCTGGTCGAGCGGCGCAAGGCAGGCCCAAAGCAGGAAGCCGCCCAAGGCGAGCACCAGAAAACCCACGCCATAACGGGCCGCCCCACTGGCGTCGGTACTGGCGCCGGGCAGCATCGTGGTATTGCGTACACTCAACCCTTGCTCGGTGAAGGCCTGGGTTCCGGGCGTCAGATCACGCATCTTTGCCGGCCTCCCTGACCGCCGTCGGTCTTGGCCCCGGCATCAAGGCCTTGAGCACTCGGTCGCGAGGACCAAAGGCTTGCTGCGCTCCGTCCTTGAGCACCAGGATGTGATCGACCACCGCCAGCACACTGGGCCGATGGGTGATCAGCACTACGGTGCTGCCAGCGGCCTTGAGCGCGTTGATCGCCTGGACCAGCGCCAGCTCGCCCGCTTCATCGAGGTTGGAGTTGGGCTCATCGAGCACGACCAGCGACGGGCATCCGTAAAGTGCGCGGGCCAGGCCGAGGCGCTGCTTCTGTCCGCCGGACAGCCCCAGCCCGCCAGGGCCCAGCGGCGTGTCGTAGCCTTTGGGAAAACGCAGGATCATTTCGTGGATGCCGGCCTGGCGCCCGGCGGCGATGATCTTGTCGGCGTCCTGTTCCCCGAATCGGGCGATATTGTCGGCGACGCTACCGTCGAACAGTTCGATGTCCTGCGGTAGGTAGCCCAGGTGCGGCCCCAATGCATCGTGGGACCATTGGCTGATCTCGGCGTCATCCAGACGCACCGACCCGCCCATGGCCGGCCATATACCGACCAGCGCACGGGCTAATGTCGACTTGCCGCTGGCGCTGGGGCCGACCACCGCCAGTACATCGCCTTTGATGAGGCTGAAGTTGATTGCGCGCAGAATCGGTTGTGTGGCGCCGGGCGGGCCGACGTACAGCTGTTCCAGACGCACCGCGCCGGTAGGCGGCGGCAACGGCATGCGCAGCCGGTCACGTGGGTGCTGGGCAAGCAACTGGCTCAAGCGTTGATAGCTCTGGCGGCCGGAATTGAATTGCTTCCATGAGCCGATAGCAATTTCCACCGGCGCCAGGGCCCGTCCCAGCAGCAGCGACATCGCGATCATCATGCCCGCCGACAACTGGCCCTCCAGCACCAGCAACGCCCCCAGGCCCAGGGACAACGATTGGCCGGAGATGCGCACGAACCGGGTAGCCGACGAGATTCGCGCACCGCGATCGCTGGCGTGCGCCTGGGCGGCGATGATGCGCTGCTGCAACAGGCTCCAGCGCTGGCGCAACGGCCCCAGCATGCCCAGGGCCTGGATCACTTCAGCGTTTTGCAAGGTGCTGTTGACATAGGTTGCCGACTGCACGCCCAGCCGATTGGCTTCCCCCAGGCGCGTGCGCGTCGCCAGCTCGCCCCACAGCGCCAGGCCGACCAGCACCAGGGCCAGGACCAGCGTCAGCACGCCGAACCACGGGTGAAAGATGAACGCCACCAACAGGAAGATCGGCAGCCACGGTGCGTCGAGCAAGGCAATCAGACCCTGGCCGGTGATCAACTGTCGCAGCGTCGCCAGGTCGGTAAGAACCTGTGCCGGGTTGGCGTTGTGCTCGCGCAGGCTGCGGGCAAATGCAGCGTCGAAAATCCGCTCGCCCAGGGCCTCGTCCAGCCCGGCGCTCATGCGGATCATCACCTCGCCACGCACCCACTCGATCAGTGCGCTGAACATGAACAGTCCCAGGGCGATCAAAGTGAGCATGAACAAGGTGGTTTCGTTGCGACTGGTCAGCACGCGGTCGTACACCTGCATCATGTACAACGACGGCACCAGTACCAGCAAATTGATCACACCGCTGAACAGCGCCAGCGACCAGAACACCCGGCGATAACTCAATAAAGCGGCATCGATATCGTGACGCGGATCAAGTAGCAAACCCATGAAATGTCGCCCGCAAAAATAGGAATAGTCGGTCCAAGACGCAATCCATCGCGAGCTTTTTGCCTTGAGGCATCGGAGGTAACTTTGAACGTAGCCTGACGTGCCGCTATCAGAGACGATCCTCGTCGCTACAGGCGCCCATTAAGACCACGCGACTGCGCGATAGTGCCGGTTCGACGGGTTGGGTTTGCGGATGGGTGACAAGTGGAAGCGCCGCGCTCGAAGCGCGGCGCTTTTTCGGCCTGGAATGGGCCTGTCCGTTGAGTTGTTGGCGCCAGCAAGGTGACGCCAACCCGTTGAGAATGGCGATGACTATCCGAGGGAAACCGCACTCTTGGCCTGCGGCGGATGACGCGACGTCACCAGGCCGATGAACGAAATCGCCAGGGCCAGGCCAAGGGTCGAACTGACTTCGCTGCGGTGTTCGGGCGTGACCATCATCACCGCCAGCGCCGCGGATATGAACACGATCACCAGCCAGGTGAGCCAGGGGAACAACCACATGCGAAAGGTCAGTTCGATGTTCTGGCGCTTCAGCATCCGGCGCATGCGCAGTTGGGAGATCGCAATCACCAGGTACACCAACAGCGCGATGGCGCCGGAGCTGGCAAGCAGGAACTGGAACAACCCCGCCGGCATGAAGTAACTGAACAAGGTGATGCCGGCACCCAGCACGGTGCTGGCGACGACTGCGGCCCTTGGCACGCCCACCGCCGAAGTCGCTTTCAATGCTTTCGGCGCATCGCCACGGCGGCCTAACGAATAGAGCATGCGCGAAGCGATGTAGATCGAAGAGTTCATGCAACTGGCGACGGCGATCAGCACCACCACATCCACCATGAACTTGGCGTGGGGAATGTTCATCAGCTCCAGCGCGCGCTGGTAGGAGCCCACCGAGGCCAGGAGCGGATCGTTCCAGGGCACCACCGAGATGACGACAAAGATCGACAGCAGGTAGAACACGCCGATTCGCCAGATCACCGAGCGCGTCGCCTTGGCGATGTTCTGCGCAGGATTATCCGACTCGGCCGCCGCGATCGTCACCGCCTCGGTGCCAATGAAACTGAACATGATAGTGATGAAGGCACCGACGACTGCCGACAGGCCATTGGGCGCGAACCCGCCGTATTGCTCCATCAGCCGGCTCAGACCGCTGGCTTCGCGTTCGGGAATCCAGCCCATCAATACGGCGAAGCCCAGGCCGATGAAACCGATGATCGCCACGACCTTGGCCATCGCGAACCAGAACTCGAACTCACCGTATTTGGAGACGCTGAACAGGTTGGTCACGGCCAGCAGAACGATGGAAGCCGAGGCAAATATCCAGGCATCGACCGAGGGAAACCACTGGTTCAATACATGGCCGGCGGCCAGGGCCTCGATGGGGATGACCAGCACCCAGAACCACCAGTAGAGCCAGCCGATGGTGAAGCCTGCCCAGCGTCCGATGGCCTGGTCGGCGTAAGTGGAAAAGGAGCCGGTGTCCGGGTTGGCGACGGCCATTTCCCCGAGCATCCGCATGACCAGGACCACCAGCAGGCCTGAGAACAGGTAGGCCAGCAAGACCGCAGGGCCGGCGGCCGCAATGGCATGTCCGGAGCCGACGAACAGACCGGCGCCGATGATCCCGGCGATGGACAGCATGGTCACATGACGAGGCTTGAAGCCCTGTGCCAGATGGCCGTTCGAATCCTTGAAGGTCGGGCTTGTCATTGTTCTTATTCTCTTGTGGTGACAGTAAGGCACGCCGAGGGACAGTGGCTGCTGTGTCAATGCCCCGCTTCTCCTGAAAGCGGTCTTTGGCGGTGGTTCGATTCCCTCGGGAACACGCGTACGGCGGAAAAAGTTGCGTCACGTTACCTGCCTTCGCGGCAAAAGCAGTTACCTGAAAACGCCACCTCGATGCCTGATCTCGCCGATTGGGCTATGGGATGGGTTTGATGGAACAACAACGATCGGCTGAGGAAGCGAGCCTGCTCGCGATGGCGTCAGGCCAGCTAGCGTCGAAGGTGACTGACCCACCGTGATCGCGAGCAAGCTCGCTCCCACAGGGATCTGGGGTGGGTGTGAGAGGGATGGGTGGCTGGCTTAAAGCCCCTGCACCGCTCCTAGCGCCTGCGCCATTCGCACCAGGTCGGCGAAGGATCTGGCCTGCATTTTCTTCATGGCATGGGCACGATGGATCTTCACAGTGATTTCGCTCAGGTTCATCTGCCCGGCAATCTGTTTGTTCATCAGGCCTGCCGCGGCCAAGGCCATCACCTCTTTTTCCCGGACCGTCAGGGCCTGGTAACGGGCGTGCAGGTCGGAAGATCGCTGCGCGACCTCCCGGCGCCTGACATCGGCCTGGAGCGCCGCCGTCACGGCGTCGAGCAGGTCCTGTTCGCGGAATGGCTTGGCCAGGAAATCCACGGCCCCGGCTTTCATCGCCTTGACCGACATCTCGATGTCGCCATGCCCGGTGATGAAAATGATCGGAATGTTGGAATCGGACTCCGCCAGCTGGCTCTGAAAGTCCAGGCCGCTGACGCCTTGAAGCCTTACATCGAGGACCAGACAACTGGCGCAATCGCTCTTCGGTTGCCGGAGAAACTCCGTGGTGGACCCGAACGTCTCGACGCGGATCCCGACCGAGCGCAGCAGATTACTCAACGCATCGCGCATGGACGCATCGTCATCCACCACAAACACCACAGGCCCCTTGCTGCCCGGCTCATGGGAGGAGGAATTGCTGTTCATGCACGGTCCTTATTCGGCAAATCATGGAAGGAAAAAAGTGTAACACAGCGCTTCGTTTTGCCAGCCGACAGCGCTACCCGTGTCTGCATACGACAACTGCGCAATCAGCCAAGGCTCCAGCCGTTGCCATAGGCAATGCAGGCAAAACCCGGAAGCTGTAGCTCAGGCAGTAACGCTGGCGGCTGGCCCGGCTCTAGCGCGAGCAGGCTCGCCCCCACAGGTCCGGCGGTGGGCCTATGGAATGGCACGCGCCACAGTTCAATCCCCAACAACAGGCAAGGTGAACTGCACCGTCGCGCCACGCGGTTGGTTGGGGGCAGCCCGCAGAATTCCGCCGTGGGCCTCGATGATCGAGCGGCAGATCGACAGGCCCAGCCCCAGGCCGGTGGGTTTGGTGGTATAGAACGAAGTAAACACCAGGTCGGTGCTTTGCGAGGCGAAGCCCGGGCCTGAATCACTCACACTCACCATCACGCAACCTGTGGGATCGAGCGCCGCGCAGACCAGTAATTGCCGTTCACCTTCGCTGACTGCGGTCATGGCCTCCAGTGCGTTCATGATCAGATTGAGCAGCACCTGTTGCAGCTCCACCCGGTCGCCGACGACGAAGGGCAAGCCGTGGGCGAGCCGGGTCTGTATCGCGGCGCCGCTCTTGATGATCTGGCCACGGGTGAACTCAATCATTTCGTCAATGGCGGCGTTGATGTCCACCGGCCCCTTCTGCGGCGGCGCCTTGCGAATGTGCCCCCGGATCCGCCCGAGCACATCCGCCGCACGGTTGGCATCGACGATAAGCCGCCCCAGCACTTGCCGTACCTCATCGATCTCGGGCGGTTGCGCATTCAACCAGCGCAGCGCGGCATTGGCGTTGAGGATGGACGCGGCAATCGGCTGGTTGACTTCATGGGCAATCGAAGCCACCAGCTGGCCCATGGTCGCGACCCGATTGGCATGGGCCAGTTCGGCCTGTACCTCGCGGTAACGCTGTTCGCTTTCGCGGATTTTTTCTTCAGCCTGCCTACGCTCGGTCAGGTCCAGCACGAAAGCCACCCCTTCCGGGGCACCGGCTTCGAACGTCGCCAAGCCCACGATCACCGGCAAGCGACTGCCATCTTTCTTGAAATACTCCTTCTCGTATGGACGCGCCCGACCGGTCAACAGCGCCTGGCCCAGTGAGCGCTCGCTGAGCTCCAGATACGCCGGTACGGTCAGGTCCCGCCAGCGCAGGCCGCCGCGAGCGAGATCAGCGCGTTCGTAGCCCAGCATCCGCAAAAACGCATCGTTGGCCTCGATGATCTGACCGTCGGCATTCCACACCATGATCCCGATGATGTTGGCATCCACGAGACGGCGAATCTTCGCTTCACGCTCCGCCACCTCCCGGTATAAACGGGCATTTTCCAGGGAAATGGCGGCTTGCGAGGCCACCAGCTTCAACACCGAGATCCGACCGGGACTGAACACATGGGCCGCGAGATTGTTCTCCAGGTACAGCGCACCAACCCACTTGGCCTGGTTCATCAGCGGCAGGCACAAAATCGACCGGGCGCGCTGGCGATGGATGTAAGGGTCGGTGGCGAACGGCGTCTCGGCCAGCGCATCATCGAGCACCACGCTCTCACGGGTCCGCAGCACGTGATAAAGCACCGACTCGGGCAACAGCGCCGAGCTCACCGGCGCATCGCGCAGTTGCGCAGCGTTACCCGCGGTGGTCACCTGCGCCGCGATCCGCAGTTCAGTGCCTTGGGCCAGGATCAGCAATCCACGCTCGGCGCCGGCTTGCTCGATCGCCGTGCCCATGACCATGTCGATCAGCTTATCCAGCACGATCTCCCCGGATACCGCTTGGGAAACCTTGAGCACCGTCGCCAGATCGAGATGCTCGACCGCTGTGGCCATGGTGGTCGTCGCGTCGGGCGTCGGTTCTTCGGGCCGCAACAGCGGATGTTGGCTTTCCAGTTGCGCCACCTTGCCGTCCGCGCCCCAGCGTTGATAACCGTAGCGTGCGTCCTGCAAATAGACGCGGGCGATTTTCTTGAACCCGCGCGCCGCGTAGAAACGTGCAGCGAGTTCATTGGCGAGCGCCTCGATATGGATGAAGCCGCTTTGCTGCGCGGCGTCGATGGCTTGCTCATACAGCGTCTCGGCCTCCATGAGGCGGCCTTCGACCCGGGCGATCTCGGCACCGACCAGGGCGGCGCGGCTGGCGAAATTTTCCGGGCACTGTAGTGCCCAGGTCTGTAGCCACTGGTGATCGACGCTCATCGCGATCAGATACTCTGCTCGCTCGTCCATCGAAACGCTTTCGCAACAAGCGGCCCGGGCCAATGCGCCGTAGAAGTGGAACTCGGCCTCCTCGAAAAATGCCTGGGCCACCCAGAGCAGGTCCCGTGCCTTCGCGGCGGCCTCCAGGGCCGCTTCAGGATCGTTGGCCAGGTAACGTGCTTGCAACTTACGAACCCAATACCAACACTCAGCCAGCGCCAATGACGGATTGCTGGATAAGTGACGTTCGACGGCCAGTTCATTGTCCGCCCCGTCATTCAGGTATCCAAATGAGGATGTCAATCCGCGTAGCATTCGGATCAACATCATCTGCGTGGCAATGAAATCCACCACCAGGCCGAAACGCACCTTCTTGGCATACACCCATCCCTGTTCAGTATCGTCCTGCACCTGGGACAACGGCGCGCCGGCGAACAGTGAATCGGACGTCAGGCTGTTTCCGGCATAGGCGCCGTACGGTAGATCGCCAATTCGGTTGGCCGCGGCAAACGAACGACGCAGCAGTTCAGCGCACTGCTCGACGGGTCTCATCCAGCGCACCACGAAACACGAGAAGCACAGGTAGGTACTGGCCTCAAACCGGGTCAGACCGCGATGCTCGACCAGATCACAGCCGAGCTGGCCGAACCGGAACCCCATCTGGTAGTCACCGAACCTGCGTCCGGCGACCCTGAAGAAGTTGGCATAGAGCACACAGGACGCGTCGCAGTTACCCTGCTCCAGGCTCAGGCTGACTGCCTTGCAGATCAACAGATCCGCCAGGTTCGCGTCACTCTGCAACGCTGGAGCGAACAGTTTGCCCAAGGCATTGAGAGTCACCAGCGCCGTGGGATCCTTCATGAGGGGCAGATCGATCAGGTCTTCGATCGCCCGGTCCCCGAGCAGCATGCCGATGCGGTCGTACTCCTCACGCACCTGGTCGTCGCTCGGATGGGCCGACCACTCGATCCCGACGTGCCGCAGGTAATCCAGGCAAACCGCGACCGCGCCATCGCTGCGGTCCAGCAGCAGGTAGACATCCATCAGCAGGCACGCCACGCTGGCCCGCTCCTCCACGGTCACGGCGCGGCTCGACAGCGCCGTCAGGCATTCGGCGGCGGTGCTCAGTCGTCCGGTCAGCAACTCGCACTCGGCCCGGTTCAAGGCCAACGCAAACATCAGCCCATGCCGTCGCGTCCAGTAGTCGTCATCCAGCAACTGCATGCCGGTGATGAGGTAGCTGAGGGCCGACGCATAAGCAGTGGAGGCTTTCGCCCGCCGGCCGGCGATCAGGTTCAACTGCGCCAGTTGCTCGCGCTCGACCGGATCGGTCATCAAGGTTGTACCGCGATTGAGCTGGCCTACGATTTCAAAGATCGCTTCCTCGCGCTCGCGCGCAGACGACTGCGCTGAAAGCAACCGTCCGATACGCAAATGCGCCTCGGCACGCGCCTCCAGAGGGATCAGCGAATAAGCGGCTTCATGGATCCGGTCATGGACAAACCGATACGCGCCGTCCAGGCGCTCGACCAGTTCCTGGCGGATCGCCTCCCACAGCACCGCTCGAACCTGCGACTTGGGAATACCCAGCACCGTAGAAAGCGCCTTGAACCCGGCGACGTTACCCAGGCATGCCAGCTGTTGTAGCGCCTGCTGCGTCTCCATCGGCAGGCGCTCCAGTTTGCCGACCATGAGGTCCACGATGTTGTCGGTGTAGCCCTTGGCATGGATGCGATCCGGATCCCACCACCACTGGCGCGCCTCATGTTCGAAGGCCAGCAGTTGCTCTTCGGCGAGAGCCTGGAGGAACTGGATGACGAAGAACGGGTTGCCGGCGGTCTTCTCCAGTACCAGCTGTGCCAGAGGTTCGATACGTGACAGATCGTCGTGAAGCGCCTCGCTGATCAACTGCTCGATATGGACCTTGGCAAGCGGATTGAGGGTAATTTCGCTGACCTTCCCACCGGCGTTGCGGATCGCCCGGAGCTTGCCCGTCAGCGGGTGCGACTCATCCACCTCATTGCTGCGGTAGGCACCGACCAGCATGAGGTGGCGCACGTCGGCGCTCGTCAACAGGTCCTCGAGCAGGTCGAGGGTGGCGGCGTCCAGCCATTGCAAGTCGTCGAGAAACAGCGCAAGCGGATGTTCCTCCCGGGCGAACACGCCGATAAAGCGTCGGAACACCAGCAGGAATCGACGCTGCTCCTGCTGCGGATCGAGCGTCGGGACCGCCGGCGGCTCGCCAATGATCAGCTTGAGTTCCGGGATCAGATCGGTCATGAGCCGTGCATTGGCGCCCAGCTCCTCCTGCAACGCCTCCCGCCAGCGACCCAGTTCCGCGTCGTTCTTGCCCAGCAGCGTACGGACCAGGCTCTGGAAAGCCTGGACCAGTGTCGAATAAGGAACGTCTCGCCGGTACTGCTCGAACTTGCCGCTGGCAAACAATCCTCGTGACGGCACCAGTGCCTTGTGCAGTTCGTTGACCACCGAGGATTTGCCGATGCCCGAGTATCCAGTGACCAGCACCAGCTCCGGCGCGCTACTGGCGACCATGCGCGAGAACGCCGCGATCAGGGCGGCCACTTCCGCCTCGCGGCCATACAGTTTCTCGGGGATCAGCAGGCGGTCCGACACTCCGTATTCCCCGGGCGGAAAGGGATCGATCCGACGTGCCGCGTGCCACGCCTCCTGGCAGCGCCGCAGGTCATGCTCGACACTGGCGGCGCTCTGGTAGCGCTCCTCGGCGGTCTTGGCGAGCAACTTCATGACTATCTGCGAAAGCATCACAGGAACGGTGCCGATCCGCTCGGTGGGCGACAGGGTGGTCCGGGCGATATGGCAGTGGACCCACTCGATGGGGTCGGACGCCGTGAATGGCAGCGTACCGGTCAACATCTGGTAGAGCGTGACGCCGAACGAATAGAGGTCGCTGCGCGAATCGATCGAGCGGTTCATCCGGCCGGTCTGTTCCGGAGCCATATAGGCCAGCGTACCCTCCAAAGTCTCGGGCGCCTGCCGCTCCCGTGGCAGGCGCGAGGCCAGGCCAAAACCGGTGAGCCGTGCCTGTCCATCGGGGCAGTTCACCAGGATATGGCTGGGCTTGATGTCTTTATGAACGAGGCCGCGCTGATGAAACTTGCCCAATGCCACGGCAACACTGATGGCGAGGCGCAAGAATGTCGCGGTGTCCATGGGCGCGATCAGCAACTGCACCAGCGGCACGCCGCCGGGGTCTTCCAGCATCAGTTGCACCTGGGCGCCATCGCGCAGCATCTCGATCGGTCGCACGGACCAGGCGCTGTCCAGCTCATCTTTCAGGCTGAACTCGTGGGCGAGGCGGCCCAGGCAGCCGGGGCGAGGTTGTTCGCCGGCGGGCCGGGCCATGAGAACGGCGATATCCCCACCGGCACCCGGACGCAGGTGCCGGGAAAAGATACGCTCACCGTCGTCCCATAATATTTGCATGTCGTTTCCGCCGTTATTTCATTCCGCGACGCTAGCGCAACCCTTTAGGCTGAGCACGCTATACATACGTATACTTTTGCACCCTACCGGACCGCGTATGGTGGAGTCACGACAGGCGCTGCCACGAGCGACCCCTATGCCAGACACCCAGATACGCAAGACCAGAACCATTGCTGTTGTCGATGACGATGAATCGGTCCGGGCCGCGCTCAGGAGCTTGCTCCGGTCCAGCGGTTATCAGGTCCGCACCTACTGTGGCGCCCTGGAATTCCTCCAGAGCGAGGCCCTTGCCGTCACCCACTGCCTGATTTCGGATATCCAGATGCCGGGCATGACCGGCATCGAGCTGCACGAGCAACTCGGTGCGATGGGCCTTTGCATCCCGACCATCTTCATCACTGCTTACCCCGACCTGGGCACCCACACGCCCAGACTCGTTGCCTGCCTGCCCAAGCCCTGCGACGCCGACCGGTTGCTCGGTTGCATCGAAGTCGCCTTGTGCCAGTAACAACGCTGTTATTGAACAACCACCGAACCCGTGGCGCAGGGGTCTTGCTTGCGCTGGATCGCGCTCCAATGATGGGGAGTGGGAACGCTCAGGCCTCTTTGCTTGCTCACGATGGCGCCTGAGCACCAGCGTCGTCGCCGACTGACCCACGCAATCGCGAGCAGGCTCGCTCCCACAGAGTCCCGCGGGTGCCAACAAATCCTGCATGCGCCTTGCCCGTTGGGATCTGGCGGTGTTGTTTGCGCTGTTTTCCTCAAGCACACTCTGCCAGTGCTATCCATCAACCCGGCATTCCAGGCCCCGGCAGCATACAAACGAGTCACCATGAACGAATGCCAGAGCATCATCAAAGCCAGAATCGAAGCGGCCGTGGCGACGACCCATTGCGACACCATCGACTATCAATCGGAATGGCTGGGCTACATTCCATTCGGGGTCTATCACTGGGTTGAATGCCAGGGCGAAGACATCTCCACGGACTTTCCCTTCGGCTGGTCCCTCGAAGACCTGACTGCCCTTGAGCAGGCCGGATATCTGCATGTACTGGAAAGCTACGAGAACCCCGAAGACCACTTCGACCGCCATATCCGCTATCGCGTCAGTCGCACAGCCCTCTTCACCGCCTGACCCGAGGCGAGGTAACGGTTATGCGGTGACTTGCGCCAAAGGCTGCTCGCCGAGTTGGGGGTAATGCATGGTCAGCACCGCCCACCTCAACCCGTCGACGCCAGGCACGACCCCGGACGCCTTGGATGACTGTTCGACGTAGCCGGCGTATTCCTCAACCCGTTGCAGGTGTTCTTCCCAGCGCGTCTCTTCGAAGTTCACGCCCAGGATGATTACGCTGCCGGTCGCGACCTTTTCCGCCTGGGCCTTGAGCCGGGTCATGTACCAATAGTCCCTGGCCGCGCTTTCGAACAGCTTGCCCTGGTTGCCATTGGCAAAAGGTGCCTTGAGTTCGATGAAGTGAAAGCGTTGCTCATCCTGGTCGCGAATCCACAGATCGCATTGCTTGGTGACGATGTCCATCTGCGACCAGCGCTGGTCCAGCGCCACCTTGTATTCGACGCCGACATCGCCCATCCAACCATCGTGGGGGCCGCGCAGACCGCGGGCGCGGATCAGCCAGAAGTAAAACTCGAACTTCAACCATCCCTCGAAGCCATTGCCCAGCGCACTGATGGATGACGGCAGGTAGTGACGCTCCTGCTGCCACGATTGCATGAACTCGCCGAACGCGGCTGCGACATCCTGGATACCGGCCATGATAAACATCCTTGTATTGACCCATGAGGTATTGGCAGTGTGCCATCATCCTGTCGTGCACCACAACGCCAAGGATCAGATCAGCCGGACGCTGACGAGACGTTCGCGTCTTGGTACGCTGCATGCTCCATGGACCTGGACCACCCGGCAATGAAAACTCATGCAGCGCTCGCCCTGACGCTCACCCTACTGTGCTCCCCCGTATACGCCGCGAGCTGGCAGATCTGCCGGTTGGACGTACAGATCGCCGAGGTCTTGAAACAACCGTACCCGCAGTTACAGGGGCGAATCCTCAAAGTCACCCCGAAATCCCCTGCCACGCAATGTCCGCAGCAAGGCTCGACGATCACTTTCACCCCGGAAACCAGCGACTACCAGAACACCCTCCCGCGTCGACAATGGCCTCGAAAAGGCCAGTCGGTGCGGATCGACTACCGGTATCTGGATGGGATTTGCAAGGGTGATGGACACGAGCATCCGTGTCGTATCGAGCACTACCCGATAGCGGGACGTTGACGTTGGCGCTATTTCAATAACTCGGTGATCCATCGCATCTGCCGGGCGACTTCCTGGACCTTCTGTTCGGCAACCCCCTGCCGCGCCCGAGTGAAACCGGCCAGGGTCTTTTGCTTCTGGCTCAGCAGGCGTTGCCATTTGGCCAGGAACGTCGGGCTGCGTGTCTGCATTTGCGACGGGCCGAAGTACAGCTCCCGATCGCTGTACGTCACCGGCCCGGTACGTTCGGCGACGATGATCTCGTAGTAGAAGCGGTTTTCCCGCAGCACCTCTTCGCCGAGGATGCGGTAGCCGTTGTCCATCAGCCATTGGCGCAACGGCTGCTCGCCACCGTTGGGTTGCAGGATCAGGCGCTCGGCGCCGCTCAGGCGCGCCTTGCCGCTGTCGAGGATGTCACGGATCGTCTCGCCGCCCATGCCACAAAGGCTGATAGCGGTGATCCGGTCACCCGGTTCTATCGCCTCCAAGCCATTGGCCAGGCGCACATCGATCCGTTGGTTCAGGCCGCTTTCGCGCACGGTACGCTCGGCGGCCTGGAATGGCGTCAAGGCCACCTCAACGGCCACCGCCGAAGCGATGGCGCCACGGCGCAGCAGTGCCACCGGCAGATAGGCGTGATCCGAACCGATATCAGCCAGTCGCGCGCCCGCCGGCATGTGCGCCGCCACGCGCTCCAGGCGCATGGACAATGTCTCATCGTTCAATAGCGGTTCCTATGACTCAATCGTAAAACGGCTCGACCAGCGCCCGGCTGCCGACAAAGAAACTGTCCGCGACCAACCGCAACGGTTGCAGGTCCAGGTCGCTGGCCTTGTCGGAAATCAGTTGCTGGAAGTGGCGGTATACAGCGGCATATTCGCCCTCCTGGGAAACCGCCTGGCGCTCGCCGTCGATGCTCAACAGTGCGCCACCGTTGTCCAGGCGCAAGGTGCCTTCGGTGCAGCGAATCTCGATGCTCCACAGTTCATCATGACCGTGGTCGAAATCGAACTCCGCGCGCACATCCAGGTGATGGGCGTCGGACATCTTGATGCTGGCGGCAATCGGCGACTGGCAGTTGCTGGGGACGCGCAATTCAGCGGCCTCGACAAACAGCGGCAGCGCCAACAAATGAGTGGCGATCGACAACGCATTGATGCCGGGATCGAACACCCCCAGGCCGCCGGGTTGCCAGATCCACGCCTGGCCGGGATGCCACTTGCGCACATCTTCTTTCCATTCGATCTTCACGCTCTGCAAAGTGCGGCCAGACAGCCAGTCGCGGGCGGCTTCAATGCCTGGGGCGTAACGCGAATGCCAGGCGAACAGGCCACTGACGCCCTGTTCGCGCACCTGATCGACGAGGGCCTGCGCTTCGCCCAGGGTGGCGCACGGTGGTTTTTCCACCAACACGTGTTTGCCGGCGGCCAGTGCCTGCTGCACCAATGCGTATCGGCCCTGGGGTGGCGTGCAAAAGGCAATCGCATCGACCTGCGGGCCGTTTTCCAGCAGCTCGCCCAGGGACTTGAAGTTCTCGACCCCGGCGCAAGGCTGGCCTTGCGTGGCGACGGCCACCAGTTGGAACGCGGGGTTGGCCTGGATCGCGGGAACATGTTGATCCTGGGCGATCTTGCCGTAGCCCACCAGACCGAGACGAATCGGTTGCATCGCTGACTCCTGATTGCTTTTGTACTTATGTGGGGCAGCAAACTAGACGGAAATCGCCTGGCGGACAATGGGGTTGTCTGACATCTGCCGGATTATTCTCAGCGCAGCCCCTGCCTTTCAAGCCGGTTGCGACGCGGTGACGACGCTGGCAATCCGGCCCAGGAAAGGTTCCAGCCGTTCCCGTGGCGCATCGTGTTCCACCACCAGGGCGGTGACGTCCTCACACGAAGCGACCTGGTAGTGAGCCACGCTGGAGAGCTTTTCGTTGGTCACCGCTGTTACCACTTGCCCACTGGCCGCGACCACCGCGCGCTTGAACTCGGCGTCTTCCAGGCCGAAGGCGGTAACCCCATTGTCTGGGTCGATGGCACAGGTGCCCAGGTAGCACAGATCGACATTGAACTGGCGCAGCTGCTGGACGGCCGTCAGCCCGATCACCCCGCCGGAGGTCGCGTTCAAGCGTCCGCCCAGCAAAATCACCTCGGCAGCGGGCAGCTTCATCAACTCCACCGCAATCAACGGCGCGTTGGTGATGAGGGTCAGTTTCAGTTGCGGATCAATGGCGCGGGCGATCGCCAAATTGGTCGAGCCGGCATCGATGAACACCCGTTGGCCCGCTCGCAGCAATGAAGCGGCCACTTGCCCGAGGCTGCTCTTGCGAACCGGGTCCTGGCGTACCCGAACGTCTATCGGCCTCTCGGCCGCCGGCAACAGGATCGCGCCGCCGTAGACACGCTTGCACACCCCCGCCGCCGCCAAAGCGCCGAGGTCGCGCCGGATCGAGTGCTCAGACACCTTGAACTCGCTGGCAAGGTCAGCGGCAATCACCCGGCCATACCGGGCGAGACGCTCGCTGATCAGTTGCTGGCGTTCACCGGGAAACGCTTCGTGGACTGAAGTCATACACTATAAACCTGCATAAACGAGCATCAATGATCACAATCGAGCAAATATGCCGTTTCGACCATTCAGCGTCAAATCCCCTTGGCAAAAAAAAGCCCCGCGACCGGATACGGTGCGGGGCAAGGGAATTGGTTGGTTGCGGCCAACCAAAGGAGCACGGGCAAAACGGTTACGAGCCGGTCAGATACAGTCCTGTGCGGCGCGCTCGAAACTCGACGGCAGCAGGTTCGAAGCCAGCAGGTGGCGCTCGTAGACGAACACCTTGCCGCCATTGCCAGCCTTGTAGGCTTCCAGCACGTTGTCGGCTGAGACCTTGCTGGGCACCACGATCCGATAGCTGCGCTGGGTCTGGGAAACGGTCGGTTTCAAGGCGCTGCCCTGCAGTTTCGGCACTACGCACTCGGCGTATTCGGCGGGCGTCTTGCTGGTTTGCAGCGTCAGGGTCGGGTCGTTCGGGGCTGACGCGCAGCCGGCAAGCAGCAACGAAGCAGAGGCCATGAACAGTGAAAATAAAGCGCGCATCGGTGTAATCCTGAAAATAAAGGGGTCGGCTCATCCGTCAACGGACTGGAGCGGCCTGTTCGATGGAGGCGATTGTCCCTTCAATCGCGACAAAGCAGAACTTGCCTTTCGTGATGGTGACTATTACTTCTAGCAATAGTTGAACGCCGCCGAGGCGAATACCCATAAGGACAAGAGGCTTGCCATGAGAACGTTTGACCTGATCCGCGATGCAGTCCTGCCCGATTTCCGGGAGCGGGTGGCCGATTACCTGCTCCAGTACGAGGCCGTGCTTCTGGCAAAAGAGGCGATTGACCCGGAGCTCAAGCGCGCCACTGCCCATCAGTTGCGCGGTTATTTGCGCGGGTTGAACACTACGCGGGTGTTAGGCATGGCGGAGTGGGAGGAGTTGGATCGGCGGGTGCTGAATACTTGGCTCGGTGAATAGGGTTGCTTCGCAGCCATCGCGAGCAGGCTCGCTCCCACAGGGGCTTTGTGGCGAGCACGGGATATGGGAACGCCGCGATCAAAACTGTGGGAGCGAGCCTGCTCGCGAGTCGGCCTGGGCTCTTTGCACCAGTCTTTCTACCCACTCGGCATCCCCTTCATTGATCAGCGCATAACGGTCCGGCGGAAAAAACATCCAGTGATGGGCAACCTTTGCCAACTGTCTGAGCTCTTCGGGGGACAGCCAATACGCCGTATCCTGCACGGGAATCGGTGCTCCATCGAACCGGCGCCCCAGCGAAAGGTTTGTGCCAGGGGCAAAGGCAATCGCCAGTTGTTCGCGAGGCTGGAACTGTCTGTCCAGCGCCGGCATCTGCCCCTCCCGAGCATAGGTAAAGCTGCCTGGAAATTGCTCCTTGAGCACCAGCCACTGCCCCGCCGCTGTCCTGGCCAGGACCCATTGCGCTACGCCACTGTCTTGCAGGCGCTCAAGCTTACCGTCGGCCCAGTGCATCAGGGTATTGCAATCCGGGTCGTAGTCGTTGGACCACACGCTGAAACCCGAGACCAGAGTATGGCGTTCAAGCTCGACGAGCCCTTGCTCCGGCATCGATTGCCAATAGCGCTTGGTGGGGTCGCGTTTGTCCCGCAGGAAGTTACGCAGCGCCCAAGCCGTGGTGAACAGCAACATTGCAACCACAAGCCAGCCAAGGGCATCACCGACGAGGCGGTCCACGTCCAGGCTGGGAGCGAACAGCGCCCGATAGAGCAACAGCCCCACCAGCCATGCGATGGGCGGCAGCATGGGACCGAAGCACAACGGCGGGACCAACACCTGCAGCCAGTTGAAGCGGTGCATCGCCGCATGCTCCCGGGCCCAGGCCTGTTCCTGAGGGAGCATGGGCGCCTGTTCACGCGCACCGATGGCTGGATCGGGGGTCTGGAACCGCATGTACATTGCGTAGGCGTCGTTGCTCATGGATCGAAACAGGCTCTTGAATGGACGATCGAGGCGCTCTCTGCGCCATAACCGGCGTATTATCCGGATAACCAGGCGTCCTGTAGAGCCACGTTATGCCAACTTCTCAAATTCGCCCGACACCCGCACCGTTGCTCAGGCCAGGCGAGACCGTCGTACTGTTCGACGGCGTCTGCAAGCTGTGCAACGGCTGGGCGCGGTTCCTGATTCGCCATGACCATGACCAAAGCATACGACTGGCCGCCGTACAGTCACCCGAGGGACAGGCGCTATTGGCCTGGGCAGGTTTGCCACAGGATCATTTCGACACGATGGCGGTGATTCGCGACCACCACTTCTGGGTGCGTTCGGATGCAGTTTTCGAAGTTGTTGTCCTGCTGCCCCGCCGCTGGCGCCCGGTAAGGCTGCTGCGCTACGTGCCTCGCAGGCTGCGAGACTGGGCTTACGATCGCATAGCGCTAAATCGTTATTGGCTCTTTGGCAAATACGAAATCTGCCTGCTGCCCCATCCTGATCACGAACGCCGCTTCCTTAAGTCACCGATGTGAATAACAAACGGGCTGATCGCTACTAGCCCAGCACCAGATCGGCCCACTGCCACGGGGTCATTTTCGTCACCATGATCATTACGATCACGAACATCCCCGAGAACCCGCAAATGCCCATCCAGAACCATCTGCGGTAAACCGCCAGATAGCGTTCATCGAGCTCCGTCTCCGCCTCGGCCGCCATTGAGGCCAGTCTATGCAGATGTTTCTGCAACACCAGGACCGGGAGCCAGAGCAAACCCACACAAAAGAAAATGATCAGCGCCGTCATGACCCAGGCCGTGGTCAGGGCGAGCCCGCTCAGTTGCAGCAACAGGTAGCCCGTTATGATCTGGATGAAGCCGGCCGGTGTGGTGATCCAGGTGTCATAACGGACCACCATCCGCGCCACGTGCGCAATCACCTGAGGATTGCGTGTGCGGCTGGCGGCGATCAGGTACAGGTACGAGCCCATGCCGAAGCCGAACAGGAAGATGGCGGCGATGACGTGCAAGTACTTCAGGCCAAGATAAAGCATGCTCAGCCCTGCTCGTCGCAGAAGCGCACGGACAGGCTCAGGTTCTGCGGATCATTGATGGCAGCCAGGTATTCGTCGACGCTGATTTCGCCCACGCACGCCCGGGCACCGGGTTCGGGCTGGTAGCCTCGGGCCATTTTCGCGGCTAGCGCCACAGCGGCGCAGCTGGGGATCTCCGGGCCCTTGTCGTTCAGCGCTGTGAGCTGCGCACACATGGACAATGGTCTGGCGTCGGTGCCGATGCCGTGGACATCGATGTACATCGCGCTCTTGCCATCGCCGAATCGTTCGAACCAGAGGCCCCAGCGATGGAGCCTGGCGGCCCACGGCAGATGATCAGTGATCATGCCCATGCGCATGGCCTGGGCCAGCAGATAGTTGGCAACGCCGCCCAGCTTCAGCCCGGCGCCGGCCTGGAAGCGTAATGTATGGGCACCGTAACGGCCGGCGAAGATATCCAGGTCCGGTACGTCGACATTGGCTAGCACGCGGGTGCCGAGGCCTGGCATTTTGCGCAGCGTCAGGTCCTGCCAACCCAGCACCTCATGCACCCGGCCATCCTTGAGTTGCTTGATCGGCTTGCCGGCGTAGGCCAGGACGCCTTCGACGGTGGACAGCCCCGGCATCTTCGCCGACGAGGTAATGCCATGTTCGATCGAGTCGATGCGCTGGAAGCGATGCCGCTGCTGATCGATGATTGCCGCCGACAGCGTCGGCACCGAACTGCAACCGCTGAGGATCGCCACGCCTGCCTGTCTGGCCTGGGCATCGAGGACGCCGATGCCGGTGACGAAGGCCCTGCTGTCCGACAGATCGCAGTAGTGCACGCCGGCAGCGATGCAGCTCTCGGCCACGGTATAGGACTGGCCCTGGAACGGGCCGCCGGTGTGGACGACCAGTTGGATGTTCATCGCCCCCAGGATCGATTCGAACCCCGGCCCCATGGCATCGCCGCACCAACCTTCGCAGGTCGCGCCGGATTGGCTTTTCAACTCTTCGACCTTGCGTTGCAACTTGGCGGGATCGCGGCCTGAGATCACCAGTTCTACGTCTGGCATCATCGCCAGATGACGGCTGACGATGCTGCCGAAATTGCCGTAGCCGCCTATTACCAACACCCTGAAAGCCATTCAACTCTTCCCTAAAGCACCTGAATTAACGCGGCTCGCGCAAGGCTTGCCTTAATCACCGTGGCGAGGGAGCTTGCTCCCGCTGAGGTGCGCAGCAGCCCTTGTTGTGGGCGCTTCGCACCCAAGCGGGAGCAAGCTCCCTCGCCACAAGAGCGGTGGATCAGTGGGCTGTTGTGTTTGCCCCCTGCTGATACTCCCTGGGCGTACACCCAAACTCGCGGCGAAACACCGTGTGCAGGTACTGCGCCGATTTGAAGCCGCAATTCTGGGCGATGTCGGCAATCGGTGCAGCGGTATTTTCCAGGCCGCTGGCGGCAGCGGCGAGTTTGAAGCGCAGGATTTCGTCGTGGACACTGCAACCGCGTTCCTTGCGAAAGTGCGACTCCAACGAGGATCGCGACACCCCGACATACGCCGCGACCTGGGCGGTCTTGATCCCCTGGCACGCGTATTGGCGAATGAACAGCAGCGCCTGCATCACGTAGGGGTTGCCCAACGGTTGATGCAGGCTGGAGACCTGCACATTGATCGCATCCGGCGGCACCAGAATCTGCGTGCCGGTGGACGGCATGCCATGGAGCATCTGATGGAGCAGCCGTGCCGCAGTGCGGCCCATAGTCTCGGTGCCCTGGATCACCGAACTCAGCGGCACTCGGGTCAGGCTGCGGGTCAGTGGATCGTTATCGATGCCGATCAGCGCCACCTCTTCCGGCACGGCGATTCCGGCGGTCAGGCAGGCTTGCAGCAGTTGCCGGGCACGAGCGTCGCTGACGGCGATGATGCCGATGGGCTTGGGCAGGCTCTGCAACCAGGCAATTTGTTGTTCGACAGCGCTGTCCCACAGCGGCGCGCTGGTGCCCATGCCCCGATAGATCTCGGCGGGCAGACCATCGCGTTGCACCAATCGGCGGAAGGCTTTCTCCCGCTCTTGCGCCCAGCGATTGGCTTGCGCTTCAGGCAGGCTGAAGCAGGCAAAACGGGTCAATCCGGCCTCGATCAGATGCTCGTAGGCCAGCCGTATCAATGCGTCATTATCGGTGGCGACATAGGGAATGCCCTTGGGGTAGGCGCGCGGATCCTGATACGAGCCGCCCACCGCCACCACCGGCATTTTGATCCCCGCCAGCGCCTCGCCAATCAATGGGTCGTCGAAATCAGCGATGATCCCGTCCCCCTGCCAGCGCTCGATGCCTTTCAAGCGACAGAGAAAATCCTCCTCAAGGAATAAATCCCAGGACGCCCGCGTGCTGCTCAGGTAGTTGCCGATGCCGCTGATGATGCCGCGGTCGTAGATCTTGCTGCCATTGAACAACAGCGCGATGCGGTGGACAGGAGGTACGGTTTTCATGATGTTGACCCTGGGCCGATGGACACAGACTAGGCGCCCACGCGCCGAAGCTCAATACAAAATCGAACGCCCGGTTGGTGATTTTCATAATCAGCAGCCCTGGGACCGGCGCTAGTATCGAGGCACCGCCAAGAATAAAAAGGAAACCGCCCATGCCGTACTTTCCCGGTGTCGACAAGATTCGCTACGAAGGCCCCACCAGCCAATCACCCCTCGCCTTCCGCCACTACGATGCCGATAAGTTGGTGCTCGGTAAACCGATGCGCGAGCACCTGCGCATGGCGGTCTGTTACTGGCACACCTTCGTCTGGCCGGGCTCCGATGTGTTCGGCGCCGGCACCTTCAAGCGCCCGTGGCAACGCGTCGCAGACCCGATGGAACTGGCCATCGGCAAGGCTGAAGCGGCGTTCGAATTTTTCTCCAAACTGGGCATCGACTACTACTGCTTCCACGACACCGACGTCGCCCCGGAAGGCAGTTCGCTGAAGGAGTACCGCAACCATTTCGCGCAGATGGTCGACTACCTGGAACGTTATCAGGAGCAGACCGGGATCAAGCTGCTGTGGGGCACCGCCAACTGCTTCAGCAACCCGCGCTTTGCCGCCGGTGCTGCCAGCAATCCCGACCCGGAGGTTTTTGCCTGCGCGGCCGCCCAGGTGTTCAGCGCCATGAACGCCACGCAGCGCCTCAAAGGCAGCAACTACGTGCTGTGGGGCGGCCGCGAGGGTTACGAAACCCTGCTCAACACCGACCTCAAGCACGAGCGCCAACAACTGGGCCGCTTCATGCAGATGGTGGTCGAGCACAAGCACAAGATCGGCTTCAAGGGCGACCTGCTGATCGAGCCCAAACCCCAGGAGCCGACCAAGCACCAATACGATTACGACAGTGCCACGGTGTTCGGCTTCCTGCAGCAGTTCGGCCTGGAAAACGAAATCAAGGTCAACATCGAGGCGAACCACGCGACCCTGGCCGGGCACAGTTTCCATCATGAGATCGCCACCGCCGTGTCCCTCGGGATCTTCGGCAGCATCGACGCCAACCGGGGCGATCCGCAGAACGGCTGGGACACCGACCAGTTCCCCAACAGTGTCGAAGAGATGACCCTGGCCACTTACGAAATCCTCAAGGCCGGGGGCTTCGGCAATGGGGGTTTCAACTTCGATTCCAAGGTCCGCCGCCAGAGCGTGGACGAGCTCGATCTGTTCCACGGCCATGTCGCGGCCATGGATGTGCTGGCGCTGTCACTGGAACGCGCCGCCGCGATGGTGCAGAACGACCAGCTCCAGCAGTTCAAGGACCAACGCTACGCCGGCTGGCAGAAACCGTTCGGCCAGGCCGTGCTGGCCGGCGAGTTCAGCCTCGCGTCACTGGCCGAACACGCCTTTGCCAACGAGCTGAATCCGCAGGCCGTCAGCGGTCGCCAGGAGATGCTCGAAAACGTGGTCAACCGATTTATCTACACCTGACAACCTGTGGCGAGGGAGCTCGCTCCCGCTGGGCTGCGAAGCAGCCCCCGGAACAGGATGCTTGCCGAAGGCTTGTGACATTCGCGCGACAAATCTCTGCCCACGGCGCCACTCAGCACTCTACAGTTCTACCGGCACCACGCTCATCGTCAGGAAGTGTCTTTCAAACAACAATAAAAGGACGCACCACATGAAAAAGTTCCAACGCACGTTAATCGCCGGCGCCCTGGCCCTGCTCTCGCTCCCGGTCATGGCCGACGCCGCTCACCCGAAAATCGGTTTTTCCATCGATGACCTGCGGCTGGAACGCTGGTCGCGGGACCGTGACTACTTCGTCGCGGCGGCGGAAAAACTTGATGCCAAGGTCTTCGTCCAGTCCGCCGACGCCAACGAGCAGAAACAGATCTCGCAGATCGAAAACCTCATCTCCCGTGGCGTCGACGTGATTGTCATCGTGCCATTCAACGCCACCGTGCTGACCAACGCCGTCGCCGAAGCCAAGAAGGCCGGGATCAAGGTCGTGTCCTATGACCGGCTGATCCTCAACGCCGACATCGACGCCTACATTTCCTTCGATAACGAAAAAGTCGGCGAGATGCAGGCCAGCGGCGTGCTCAAGGCCGCGCCCAAGGGCAACTACTTCCTGCTCGGCGGCGCGCCGACGGACAACAACGCCAAGGTGCTGCGCGAAGGCCAGATGAAAGTGCTGCAACCGGCCATCGACAAGGGCGACATCAAGATTGTCGGCCAGCAATGGGTCAAGGAATGGAACCCCACCGAAGCCCTGAGCATCGTCGAGAACGCGCTGACCCGGAACAACAACAAGATCGACGGCATCGTCGCCTCCAACGACGCCACGGCCGGCGGCGCCATCCAGGCCCTGGCCGCGCAGCAACTGGCCGGCAAGGTGCCGATCTCGGGCCAGGACGCCGACCTTGCGGCGGTCAAGCGCGTGATCGATGGCACCCAGACCATGACCGTCTACAAGCCGCTGAAACTGATCGCCTCCGAAGCGGCCAAGCTCTCGGTGCAACTGGCGCGCAACGAGAAGCCTGCCTTCAGCTCGCAGTACGACAATGGCAGCAAGAAAGTCGACACCATCCTGCTCACGCCGACCCCGCTGACCAAAGACAACATCGACCTGTTGGAAAAGGATGGGTTCTATACCAAGGCGCAAATTGCCGGGCAGTGATCTGCGCAGCACTGGTCAGTCAAACACAGTCCCTGTGGGAGCGAGCCTGCTCGCGATAGCGGCAGCACATCCAGCATTGATACAAGCTGGACCGCCGCCATCGCGAGCAGGCTCGCTCCCACAGGGGATTGATCGGCAAGCTGATGTGTAAGTCCTTCTCCAAGAGTCCTTGCCATGTCCGATTACCTATTGCAAATGAACGGCATCGTCAAAACCTTCGACGGTGTCAAAGCCCTGAACGGCATCGACATCAAGGTCAGGCCGGGCGAATGCGTCGGCCTGTGCGGCGAGAACGGCGCCGGTAAATCCACGCTGATGAAAGTCTTGTCGGCGGTCTATCCCCACGGCACCTGGGACGGTGAAATCCTCTGGGACGGCCAGCCGCTCAAGGCGCAATCCATCAGCGAAACAGAAGCCGCCGGGATCGTCATCATTCACCAGGAACTGACCCTGGTCCCCGACCTGTCGGTGGCTGAGAACATCTTCATGGGCCACGAGCTGACGTTGCCCGGCGGGCGCATGAACTACCCGGCGATGATCCACCGCGCCGAAGCGCTGATGCGCGAACTCAAGGTGCCGGACATGAACGTGTCGCTGCCGGTGTCCCAGTACGGCGGTGGCTACCAGCAACTGGTGGAAATCGCCAAGGCCTTGAACAAACAGGCGCGCCTGCTGATCCTCGACGAGCCTTCTTCCGCCCTGACCCGCTCGGAAATCGAAGTGCTGCTGGACATCATCCGCGATCTCAAGGCCAAGGGCGTGGCCTGCGTGTACATCTCCCACAAGCTTGATGAGGTGGCTGCGGTGTGCGACACCATTTCGGTGATCCGCGACGGCAAGCACATCGCGACCACCGCCATGGCCGACATGGACATCCCCAAGATCATCACGCAGATGGTCGGCCGGGAAATGAGCAATCTCTACCCCACCGAACCCCATGAGATCGGCGAGGTGATATTCGAGGCGCGCCACGTCACTTGCTACGACGTCGACAATCCCCGGCGCAAACGGGTCGACGATATTTCATTCGTGCTCAAGCGCGGGGAAATCCTCGGCATCGCCGGGCTGGTCGGCGCTGGCCGCACCGAACTGGTGTCGGCACTGTTCGGCGCCTATCCCGGGCGCTACGAGGGCGAAGTCTGGATGGACGGCCAACTGGTCGACACGCGCACGCCACTCAAATCGATCCGCGCCGGACTGTGCATGGTCCCCGAGGACCGCAAGCGCCAGGGCATCATTCCCGACCTGGGGGTGGGCCAGAACATCACCCTGGCGGTATTGGAAAACTACTCGAAAATGACCCGCATCGATGCCGAGGCCGAACTGGGCAGTATCGACAGGGAAATCTCGCGCATGCATCTCAAGACCGCGAGCCCGTTCCTGCCCATCACCAGCCTTTCCGGCGGCAACCAGCAAAAAGCCGTGCTGGCGAAAATGCTGCTGACCCGACCGAAAGTGCTGATCCTCGATGAGCCGACCCGTGGCGTGGATGTCGGCGCCAAGTACGAGATCTACAAGTTGATGGGCGCGCTGGCGGCCGAAGGTGTGTCGATCATCATGGTCTCTTCGGAACTGGCCGAAGTGCTGGGGGTTTCCGACCGCGTCCTGGTGATCGGTGAAGGCCAGTTGCGCGGCGATTTCATCAACCAGGGCCTGACCCAGGAACAGGTACTCGCTGCGGCGCTCAGCCAGCCCGATGGCCATAACAATAATGATCGGAAGTCCGCGTAGATGAATCAGGTCAAACAACTCTTTTCCCGCTACAAAATGCTCGCCCTGGTGATCGCCGTGGCGGTCATCTGGCTGTTCTTCAGTTGGCAGACCGACGGCGGGTTCCTGACCCCGCGCAATCTCTCCAACCTGCTGCGGCAGATGTCCATCACCGGGATCCTGGCCTGCGGCATGGTGCTGGTGATCATCAGCGGTGAGATCGACCTGTCGGTGGGCTCGTTGCTTGGATTGTTGGGGGGGCTGGCGGCGATCCTCGACGTGGTCTATCACATCCCGCTGCTGGCGAACCTGAGCCTGGTTGCGTTGTGCGGCCTGGTGATCGGCCTGGGCAATGGCTACATGACCGCGTACCTGCGCATCCCTTCGTTCATCGTCGGCCTGGGCGGCATGCTGGCGTTTCGCGGGATCCTGCTGGGTGTGACCGGCGGCACCACCATCGCCCCGGTGTCGCCGGAACTGGTCTACGTCGGCCAGGGTTATTTGCCTCACGCGGTAGGGACCGGGCTGGGCGTGGTGCTATTTGTCCTGACCCTGTTCCTGACCTGGAAGCAGCGGCGCAATCGTGCTTTGCATGGCCTTGCGGCGCACTCGTTGGTACGCGATGTGCTGCGGGTGGTGCTGATCGGCGCGGTGCTGGCCGGGTTCGTCTACACCCTCAACAGCTACGACGGGATCCCGGTGCCGGTGCTGCTTCTTCTGGTATTGCTCGGGGTGTTCAGCTACGTCACCAGCCAGACCGTGTTCGGACGGCGGGTCTATTCGGTGGGCAGCAACATGGAAGCCACACGCCTGTCAGGCATCAATGTGCAGGCCGTGAAGTTGTGGATCTTCGGCATCATGGGCGTGATGTGCGCCCTCGCCGGGATGGTCAACACCGCACGACTGGCCGCAGGCTCGCCCTCGGCCGGCAACATGGGCGAACTCGACGCCATCGCCGCCTGCTTCATCGGCGGCACCTCCATGCGCGGCGGCTCGGGCACTGTCTACGGCGCCCTGCTCGGCGCGCTGGTCATCACCAGCCTGGACAACGGCATGTCGATGCTCGATGTCGACAGCTACTGGCAGATGATCGTCAAAGGCAGCATTCTGGTGCTGGCGGTGTGGGTGGATGTAAGTACGCGGACTGGGCTGCGGTGAACGGAGTGAAAACACCCATGCACATCGAACCGTTCTCCATCGATATCCCCGAAAGCGCGCTGGAGGACCTGCGGCGTCGCCTGTTGAACGCACGACTGCTTGAGCCTTTGGCCGGGCAAGGCTGGAGCGAAGGCATCGACATGGATGTGCTACGCGACCTGCTCGCCTATTGGTCGACAGCATTCGACTGGCGCGCCCAGGAAGCGGCGCTCAATCGCCTGCCGCAGTTTGTCGCCGATGTCGGCGGCCAACGGGTTCACTTCATTCATCAACGCGGTGTCGGCCCGGCACCAATGCCGTTGATCCTGACTCACGGCTGGCCCGGTTCCTTCATCGAGATGCAGCACATCATCCCGCTGCTGACCGACCCGGCCAGTCACGGCGGTGATCCGGCGGATGCCTTCGATGTGGTAGTGCCGTCCCTGCCCGGCTACACCTTTTCTGCGCCATTCCAGCAGCCCGGCAACGGACCTTATGAAGTGGCCGGCTTATGGGGCGAGTTGATGAGCGGCTTGGGTTATGAGCGATTCGGCGCGCAGGGCGGGGACATCGGCGCGGGGGTTTCGACCTGGCTCGGCGTGCGGTTTCCCGAGCGGGTGACAGGCATCCATCTCAATTACATACCAGGCTCCTATCGCCCTCCCCTTGGCGAAACCGAACCACCGCAGACCGCAGCCGAAACCGCCTTCCTGCAACACGCCGCTGCGTTTGCCGACGCCGAAGGCGCCTATGGACACATCCAACGCACCAAGCCGCAGAGCCTAGCAGTGGGCCTGAATGACTCGCCGGCCGGTTTGCTGGCCTGGATGGGCGAGAAGATCCTGTCCTGGTGCGACACCCGCCCGGCCATTGACCGCGACTGGCTGCTGACCAACGTCACGCTGTACTGGCTGACGAACTGCATCGGCTCGTCGTTCCGGCAGTACGTGGAAGGCAGTAAGCGACCGCTCGTGTTCAGCCATGGGGAACGGGTGAAGCCTGCGGTCGGCGTGGCGGTGTTTCCCAAGGAATTGCCCATGCCGCCGCGCAGTTGGGTGGAGCGTTGCTGCGATGTAAAACGCTGGAGCGTGATGCCCAAGGGTGGGCATTTTGCGGCATTGGAACAGCCGCAGTTATTGGCGGAGGAAATCAGGGCGTTTTTTCGGGATTTGCGGTAGTGCAGATTGGACGATGGCATATCCTGCCGCCCTAGAACTCAAGCCCTAGCACAACCCGTGGCGAGGGAGCTTGCTCCCGCTGGGGTGCGCAGCAACCCCAAAACCAGACGCCGCGATACATCAGGTTAACTGCGTCAACCTGATTACGACTGCTGCGCAGCCGAGCGGGAGCAAGCTCCCTCGCCACAGGGGTATATGGTCTCCCGAAAGTCTCGACGACAATCGGTGACAGAGACCTGGCCTTCTGAAAATCTCGTAGGAATTCTCCACCCGTGGCGAGGGAGCTTGCTCCCGCTGGGGTGCGTAGCAGCCCCAAACCGGTCGCCTTGTTTCCCCAGGCACACCGCGGGCCCCGGCTTTGCGTTGACTGCGTCACCGAGCGGGAGCAAGCTCCCTCGCCACGGGGATCGGGGGCGTCCTACAGGGGACGTGACCGACATGTTTGCCGTCATCGAACGCCGCGGCCTCGAAGACTAGCCCCTCGCCACAAAGCTCATACTTGCGCCGACCCACATCGGCCCGAATCAACATATGGAGAGATTCACATGGAAGTCCGTAACCCGCTGCAACCTTCGCAATGCACCAACATGGAGGACATTCGTGGCGAAATCGATGCTTTGGATAAAGCCGTTATCAAACTTCTGGGCAAACGCTTTCAGTACGTGCTGGCGGCCTCGAAGTTCAAGACCTCGGCCACTTCAGTGCGTGCGCCGGAACGTTTCAAGGCAATGCTGGCGACGCGCCGTGAGTGGGCCGAGGCCGAGGGCCTGAATCCGGATGCGGTCGAGAAGATGTACAGCGATCTGGTGAATCATTTCATTGCCGAGGAGATGAAGCACTGGGCTGCGCGTCAGCCCTGAAACAGGCGCACTCCCATTCTGGACCCCTACGTCACCGTCAATAACCAATAACTGAAACCACAAAGCCCCGACCAGCGTCCTCGTCGAAACGAGGGACGACGGCCGGGGCTTTATGCATCGATTGTGATGACTAGGAGGTTTCACCACCCTCCGTCAACGCCGCCAGCAACAGCGGATGCAACACCGCCTCTGGATGCTTCTGCTGCCAGGCCGACAATTCCCTGCGCATGCCCGGCGTCCAGAAGCTCTGGATGTGCTGGCGCACGCCCTTCACCGCCAGGGTGTTGTCCGGTTCGCTGGAGAAATACTGGGCGATCTGGTTGGCCATCTTGATCAGGCTTTCAGAACTCATCGGCACACCTCGGCTTTCTCCGCATGACGGCGTTCACGCAGCAGGCGCACTTGTTCATCACTGAATGCCTGATAGCGCTTCTGCCATTCGGAAGGCTGGCTGACCCGCACGATTTCCACGGCCGTTACCTTGTATTCCGGGCAGTTGGTGGCCCAGTCGGAGTTGTCGGTAGTGATCACGTTGGCCCCTGATTCGGGGAAGTGGAAGGTGGTGTACACCACCCCCGGCGCGACCCGCTCGGTGACTTTCGCCCGCAGTACGGTCTGCCCGGCGCGGCTGCCGATGCCGACCCAATCGCCATCGACGATGCCACGGTTCTCGGCGTCGGTCGGGTGGATTTCCAGGCGGTCTTCCTCATGCCAGGCCACGTTCTCGGTGCGCCGGGTCTGGGCGCCGACGTTGTACTGGCTGAGGATCCGGCCAGTGGTGAGCAACAGCGGATAGCGGTTGTTGACCTTCTCTTCGGTGGGCACGTAGCCGGTGAGCATGAAGCGTCCCTTGCCGCGTACGAATTGCTCGATGTGCATGGTCGGCGTGCCGTCCGGTGCGGCATCGTTGCATGGCCATTGCAGGCTGCCGTGGCGCTCCAGTTCGGCGTAGCTGACACGGGTGAAGGTCGGCGTCAGGCGGGCGATCTCGTCCATGATCTGTGATGGATGGCTGTAGTCCATCTTGTAACCCAAGGCGTCGGCCAGGGCGATGGTGGCTTCCCAGTCGGCCTTGCCGGCCAGGGGCTCCATCACCTTGCGTACCCGGGAGATCCGGCGCTCGGCGTTGGTAAAGGTGCCGTCTTTTTCCAGGAACGAGCTGCCCGGCAGAAACACGTGGGCGAACTTGGCCGTCTCGTTGAGGAAGATGTCCTGCACGATCACGCACTCCATGGCGCTCAGGGCTGCGGTCACGTGCTGGGTGTTGGGGTCGCTCTGGGCGATGTCCTCACCCTGGCAGTAAAGCGCCTTGAAGGTGCCGTCCAGCGCGGCCTCGAACATGTTCGGAATACGCAAGCCCGGGTCGGGCTGCAGGGTCACGTTCCAGGCCTGTTCGAACTGGGCGCGTACGGTTTCGTTGGAGATGTGCCGATAGCCAGGCAGTTCGTGGGGGAACGAGCCCATGTCGCACGAGCCCTGGACATTGTTCTGCCCGCGCAACGGGTTCACGCCGACACCTTCGCGACCGATGTTGCCGGTGGCCATGGCGAGGTTGGCAATGCCCATGACCGAGGTACTGCCCTGGCTGTGCTCGGTGACGCCGAGGCCGTAATAGATGGCTGCGTTACCGCCGGTGGCGTAGAGCCGGGCAGCAGCGCGGATCTGTTCGGCAGGCACGCCGCACACCGGGCCCAAGACCTCCGGTGAGTTTTCCGGCAGGCTGACGAAATCGCTCCAGCGGGCGAAATCCGCCGGTTCGCAGCGCTCGTCGACGAAGTCCTGCTTGACCAGTCCTTCAGTGACAATCACGTGGGCCAACGCGTTGAGCATCGCCACGTTCGTGCCGGGACGCAGTTGCAAGTGGAGCTCGGCGCGGGCATGCGGCGAATCCACCAGGTCGATGCGCCGTGGGTCGATGACAATCAGTCGCGCACCCTGACGCAAGCGGCGCTTGAGCTGCGAGCCGAACACCGGGTGAGCGTCGGTGGGGTTGGCGCCCATCACCAGGATCACGTCGGCCTTCATCACCGAGTCGAAGTTCTGGGTCCCGGCCGATTCGCCCAGGGTTTGCTTCAGGCCATAGCCGGTGGGCGAATGGCAGACGCGGGCGCAGGTGTCGACGTTGTTGTTGCCGAACGCGGTGCGCACCAGTTTCTGCACCAGGTAGGTTTCTTCGTTGGTGCAACGGCTAGAGGTAATGCCACCGATGGAATCGCGCCCGTACTTGAGCTGGATGCGCCGTAACTCGCTGGCCGCATAGGTGACCGCCTCGTCCCAACTGACCTCCTGCCACGGGTCGTTGATATGCTTGCGGATCATCGGCTTGGTGATGCGATCCGGGTGCGTGGCATAGCCCCAGGCGAAACGACCCTTGACGCAAGAGTGGCCGTGGTTGGCCTGGCCGTTCTTGTCCGGAACCATGCGTACCAATTGCTCGCCCTTCATTTCAGCGCGGAACGAGCAGCCGACACCGCAGTAGGCGCAGGTGGTGATGACACTGCGTTCCGGCTGGCCGATTTCCACTACGCTCTTGTCGATCAGCGTAGCGGTCGGGCAGGCCTGGACGCAGGCGCCGCAGGACACGCATTCGGAGTCGAGGAAGTTGTCACCGCCGGCTGCTGCCACACGGGAATCGAAACCGCGCCCGGTGATGGTCAGGGCGAAGGTGCCTTGGATCTCTTCACAGGCACGCACGCAGCGGCTACACACGATGCATTTGCTCGGGTCGTAGTCGAAATAGGGGTTGGAAACATCCTTGGTCTCGGCCAGGTGATTGGCGCCGTCGTAGCCGTAGCGCACCTCGCGCAGGCCGACCTGCCCCGCCACCGTCTGCAATTCGCAATTGCCGTTGGCCGGACAGGTCAGGCAGTCCAGTGGGTGGTCGGAGATGTACAGTTCCATCACATTGCGCCGCAGCGTGGCGAGCTTGGAGGTCTGGGTGCGGACCACCATGCCCTCGGTCACCGGCGTGGTGCAGGAGGCCGGGTAACCGCGCATGCCGTCGATCTCCACCAGGCACATGCGGCAGGAACCGAAGGCCTCCAGGCTGTCGGTGGCGCAGAGCTTGGGAATGGTGGTGCCGAGCAACGCGGCAGCACGCATCACCGAAGTGCCGGACGGGACCCTGATCTCCCGGCCGTCGATGGTCAGGTTGACCTGCACTTCGCTTTCGCGAGCGGGTGTGCCAAGGTCGATGTCAGTGCTGGGGTCGAAGATGTTGATCATTGGTCGGCCTCCGTGGTCGCCAGACCGAAATCGGCGGGAAAGTGCTTGAGGGCGCTGGCGACGGGGTATGAAGTCATCCCACCGAGGGCACAGAGCGAACCGTATTGCAGGGTGTCGCACAGGTCTTGCAGCAGCAGCGCCTGTTCCTGGCGAGCACTGGCATCGGTGCTGGCGATCAGACGATCCACCACTTCCACCCCACGGGTGGAACCGATCCGGCACGGTGTGCACTTGCCGCAGGATTCCTCGGCGCAGAACTGCAAGGCGAACCGGGCCATGTGGGCCATGTCCAGGCTGTCATCTGCCACCACCACACCGCCGTGACCGAGCATCGCGCCCATGGCGGCGAACGCTTCGTAGTCCAGCGGTGTGTCGAACTGCGAGGGAGGCACCCAGGCGCCCAACGGCCCTCCCACCTGCGCGGCCTTCAATGGCCGACCGCTGGCGGTGCCTGCGCCGTAACCTTCCACCAATTCGCGCAGGCTCAGGCCGAAAGCACGCTCCACGAGGCCAGCCTGACGGACATTGCCGGCCAGCTGGAACGGCATCGTCCCCAAGGAACGGCCCATGCCGAAATCACGATAGAACTGCGCGCCTTTTTCCAGGATCACCGGGACCGAGGCCAGGGTCACCACGTTGTGCACCAGGGTCGGCAAGCCAAACAGACCTTGCAACGCTGGCAGCGGTGGTTTGGCGCGGACCTCGCCGCGCTTGCCCTCCAACGATTGCAGCAGCGAGGTTTCCTCGCCACAGATGTAGGCACCCGCCCCCACCCGCACTTCCAGCTCGAAGCGGCGACCGCTGCCGCCCACGTCCGCGCCCAGGTAACCGGCGCTACGGGCGATGCCCAGGGCTTGGTTCAGGGTGCTGACGGCGGCCGGGTATTCCGAGCGCACGTAGATGTAGCCCATCGTCGCACCGACCGCGATGCCGGCGATGATCATGCCTTCGATCAGCAGGAACGGGTCGCCTTCCATCAACATCCGGTCGGCAAAGGTGCCGGAGTCGCCTTCATCGGCGTTGCACACCACATACTTCTGCGTCGCCACCGCGTCGCGCACGGTGCGCCACTTGATGCCCGCCGGAAACGCCGCGCCACCCCGACCGCGCAAGCCGGAATCGAGCACGCTGGTGACCACGTCCAGGCCATCCATCTGGATCGCCCGGGCCAGGCCCAGGAAGCCGCCCTTGGCCCGGTAATCATCCAACGACAGCGGCTGGGTGATGCCGGCGCGGGCGAACAGCAGGCGCTGTTGGCTCTTGAGATACGGGATTTCTTCCACCGGGCCCAAGGCCAGCGGATGGCTGCCGGGATCGCCCGCCAGAGCATCGAGCAGGCTCGGTACGTCTTGCGGCGTGACGGGACCGAAACCCAGGCGTACGCCGGCACTTTCAAACTCCAGCAGCGGTTCCAGCCAATAAAGGCCACGGGAACTGGTGCGACGCAGCTCCAGCGGCACTTGTCGACGTTCAGCTTCACCGGCCAGTGCCGCCGCCACCTTGTCTGCGCCCACGGCGCAGGCCACCGAATCACGAGGGATGCAGAGCGTCAGCATGAGCCCTCCTCCAGGCAACCGTTCACCAACTGGCGCAGGCGTTCCGGGGTCAGCCGTGCATGCAGCTCACCGTCCAGTTCAAGGGCCGGCGAACACACGCAGGCCCCCAGGCAATACACCGGCCGCAGGCTGATGCTGCCATCGGCGCTGGTGCCGTGATCGTCCAGGGATAAGTGTTCGCGCAATTGCGCCGCCAACCCTTCCGCACCCTTGCTCTGGCAGGACTCGGCCCGACACAGACGCAAGGTATGCCGCGCCGGCGGTGTGGTGCGGAAGTCGTGGTAGAAACTGATCACTCCGCGCACTTCAGCCTCGCTGAGGTTAAGGGCATGGGCGATTTCAGGGACGGCGGTGTCGGGCACATACCCGCAACCTTCCTGGATGGCATGCAGGATCGGCAACAAGGCACCCGGGGTGGCCTTCTCGCGTTCCAGCACGCTGTGAATCAGGGGCAGGTGAAGCGTCTCATCGAGCATAAGTGACCTCGGCATCTCGAACGCCACCGCCGCATAGCGGCAGCCGTCCGGAGTCTTGGCTGCGGCGCCCGGCCCACGTCACGGTAGCGTGGTTGATCCAGACGCCATTCCTGCTCTCCGGCCAAGCGTCTTGGCGCGCCTGGTCCGGGGCATCCTTACAGCTTGCCACTCCCCAAGGGTGGCGATTGCACGTGGACGACAGAACGTGTTCTGAAAGCGACTCGGGGTGAAATGTGAGCTTAGTTCAAATGATGCACCCACCTCATTTATCAGGATTACCAAGGTTCCCGGTGCTATGGACCCCGTACGGGCACGTATCGACCACAGCCGCTCCCAGTACTACTTCAACTCCACCAACCGAATCGACTGCGACCCATCCAGCGACAAGTGAATCGTCGCCGCTTTGCTAGGAAAATTCGGCGCATCGCTGTCGGTATTTTCCAGTACCGGAATATCGATCAAGGTCTGCTCGCCGGATGGATCGCTGACCAGCCTGGCATCCAGCTTGTCGATCGAACGCCAGCTGTCACCGCCGATGCGAATCACGTCGAGCAAGCTGAAATGCTGCACGCCCTCTTCGTTCTCTTCGGGGGTAAAAGCCGCCAGGTATTGGCTGTAATTATTGCCCATGCCGAAGCCTTCGATGGTGAATACGGCGAGCGTTACTTCGCTGTCCTCGCCGGTGTTCAGCGTCTGCACCAGTGTTGCTTCTGGGTAGCCGGTGGCGTAGCTGTCTTTCAGTAGCGCCACCAGATGCCCGACCTGTTCTTCCAGGGGTTTCGGAACGGGCGGCTCGGCGGCTTGGGTCAGGGTGCAGGCGAGGAACAGGCTGGCGGTCAGCAGGTGCAATTTCATGAGGGGAAAGTCCGAGGTACGGGAGGTCGGCGCGGATATTAGCGCATGAGCAGCATGGTTGATTAGCCTGTCGTTGCCTGAAGCAGCCTGCTCGCTAAGGAACGCAATGCTGTTCACTTGAGGTTTATCACATGTCGTGGCGAGGGAGCTTGCCCCCTCGCCACGGGGCGGTGTTGTCCTTAAGTAAAGAGTATTGCGGCAGTATCGGCATTTTCTACATCGCGCAATCTACTTTGATAGAAAAGAAAATTGAGCAAACGCGGCTAGGCACATTTATACCGTTATAGCCGACTCTATTGCGACCGTACTTCCAAGAGCCTTTCCCTGATGCCCGACATGCCGACCCACCTCGCTTACACCCAACGTTTCAATGCAGTGCTCGCCTACATCGAGGCTAACCTCGAAGGCGACCTGTCAGTGAAGACGCTTGGCGAGGTGGTGAATTTTTCGGCGTTTCACTTTCATCGGCAGTTCACGGCGTTCGTCGGCGTACCGGTTTCACGTTATGTGCAACTGATGCGATTGCGACGCGCAGCCCATCGCCTCGCGGCCGCGACTGATTACTCGGTACTGGATGCCGCAACCGATGCCGGCTTTGAAAGTCCCGAGGCATTCAGTCGGGCATTCCGGCGGGCATTCGGCATGACACCGAGTGCCTTTCGCAAGGCGCCGAACTGGCAGGTCTGGAACGCGGTGTTCACCATCCCTCACTTTTCCAGGACTATTACCATGCAACTACGAATCGTGGATTTCGCTGAAGTCCGGTTGGCAGCGCTTGAGCATTGCGGCCCGCCCGGCCTCGTCAATGAAAGTGTGCGCAGGTTCATTGAGTGGCGCATGCAGAGCGGGCAATCGCCGGTGGCGTCGAGCCGCAGCTTTGGTATTCCCTATGGCAACCCCGATACGACGCCGCCGGAGCATTTCCGCTTCGCCATCTGCGGCGAGATTCACGAGGCCGTGGCGCCGAATGAATTCGGCGTGCACGAGCGCGTCATTCCTGCCGGTCGTTGCGCTGTGGTGCGGCACACAGGGTCACCGGATCACATCGGCGAAACGATTTACCCGGTCTACCGCGACTGGCTGCCTGCCAGTGGAGAAGAACTGCGTGATCATCCACTGTTCTTCCATTACCTGAGCGTCTACCCCGAAACGCCACAGGATCAATGGCAAACCGATGTGTATGTTCCGCTGCAGTAGCGGCAGAACAGCCTGGGCTCGGGTCTGACGAGGCTCTACCCTGGATAGGCAACTCCACCACCACCTGCAACCATCGCAGCCCTGCGCTCCACCCGCTCCCGACAAGCCTCACCAAACGCCTGGAAAATCCTCAGATAGTCCGGATTGGCCGTCACCTGCCACTCCGGATGCCACTGCACGCCCAAGGCGAATGCCTTGCTGCCCTCCACAGAAAGCCCCTCCACCAACCCGTCTTCGGCCACGGCCTCGACACGCAAGCCATCGCCCACCCGAGCGATGCCCTGGCCGTGAACGGAGTTGACTTGAATAACGCCTGACAAGCCCAGTCGAGACAGTACGCCACCCGGTTGCACGGTCATGGCGTGGGTGCGGGCATACTGGTCTTCGACCGGTTCGTTACTGGGCGGCTCGTGCTCCGCGCCCGGGCCGTCGAGTTGCTGGTGGAGAGAGCCGCCAAAGGCGACGTTCATTTCCTGGAAGCCGCGGCAGATCCCGAGCACCGGCACGCCCGCCGCCACCGCAGCACGCCAGAGCGGCAACGCCAGTTGGTCGCGGGCCGGATCGTGTGACGTTCCCGGTGGGCTGGGAGGACCGTCGTAGTGATGGGGTTCGATATTCGAAGGAGAGCCGGTGAACAGCAGCCCGTCCAGGCTCTCCATGATCTCGGTCAGGTCGAGCAATTCCGGGAACACCGGCAAAATGAGTGGCAGCCCCTTGGCCGCGCTAGCCACCGCACTGGCATATTTGTCGTTACTGATTTGCACGGTGTGCGGACCGATCTGCCATGAACAGGCGATGATCCCGATCCTGGGCAGCCGTGACGCGCTGCAGGTTTTATCAACATCTATGTTGTTGGAATGCATGGCAGGCCCTTGGTGGCGTCGACAATTACCGTATGGATTGCGACGCGGGCCGGGTTGTTCATTCGGGATGATGGGCGTTCAGCCTAATACCTGACAGTTGAACCAGACTTCTGTGGGAGCGAGCCTGCTCGCGATCGCGGTGGGTCAGCTTGAAAGTGATGTTGACTGTGCCGCCGCTATGGCGGGCAGGCTCGTTCCCACAGGGGGGCTCTGTCACACGGCGTCGGTAACGGGTCCTTTCAGCGCCAAGCCGATCTTGTGCTGCAACTCGCCTTCGGAGAACGGCTTGTGCAATACCGGATACCCCGCAAACTCCGCTGGTACGCCGCTGGCGCCGTAGCCAGTGCTGAAGAGAAAGGCAATGCCACGACTGCGCAGGATCTGCGCCACAGGAAAAACCCGTTCGCCAGCCAGGTTGACGTCGAGGATGGCGAGGTCGATCTGCGCCGTGCTGGCTCGATCCTGCGCTGCGGCGAGTCGAGCAACCGAGGCGACGATTTCGCAGCCCAGATCCTCCAGCATTTCCTCGATCAGCATGGCAATCGCTCCTTCGTCCTCGACGACGAGCACCTGGACCCCGGCAAACGGCGTCATGCCTAGGCTCCGATCAGGAATGAGAGGTGGCAGCGAACGCCTTCCGGGGCAAAGATGAGTTCAAAACTGCCGTCCAGGTCGCGCTCGATGCAACGTTTCATCAGGCGGGAACCCAGCCCTTCCCGCTCCGGTTGCAATACCAGTGGCCCACCGCACTCCCGCCAATCCAGGGCGAACAGCGTACCGTCGGGCTGCGCGTGCAACTGCCAGGTGACGGACAGCGTACCCGTCTCCACGGACATCGCGCCGTACTTGAGCGCGTTGATCGCCAGTTCGTTGAGGGTCATCGTGAGGTTGAGCGCAACCCGGGTACCGATGTCGATGGACGGGCCCTCAACGACGATCCGCTGTGGATCACTGCCGAATACCGGCATCAGGATTTCCTGGGCCAGGGAATCCAGCGGCGTGTTGCCCCAGTGCCGGCGGGTCAACAGATCATGGGCGCGGGACAGCGCCAGGAGCCTGGCTTCGAAACGTTTGTAGCCGTCCTTTGCATCCTCTGCGTCCCGTGACGTCTGGACCGCCAGGGACTGTACGGTGGCGAGGGTGTTCTTGACCCGATGATTGAGTTCATCGATCAGGGTTTTCTGACGATTTTCAGCTTGCTTGCGCTCAGTGATGTCTACCAGCATGTTGATCGCCCCCACCAGATTTCCCTCGGCGTCATGCAAGGGCGTGGGATACGGAGCGAAAGGTACGCGGGTGCCGTCCGGGCGCTCGGCAATGGCTTCGACACCACGGATCGGCCGGTTTTCCTTCAAAGCCACCGCCATCGGACACTGATCGTGGGGCAGCGGCGTCTCGTCGGTGTTGAAGAGTTTCCAGGTCACGCACCACATGTCGCCCAGCGCCGGGGTACGGCCGGACAGTTCCACCGCTGCGCGGTTGTAGAACGTGATGCGGCCTTGCGCATCGGTCGTATACACCGCGGCGGGCAGCGCTTCGAGCAGGTTACGCATGTGCCGTTCGCTCTCGCGGACCTGCATTTCCATGCGCCGCGCCGCGGTCACATCCTGGATGACTCGCACGCCATAGCTAAACTGGCCGGCCGCATCCCTTACCGAGGAGCTGTGTACGTCCAGATAGAGGACCTGGCCATCGGGCTTCACGGCGCGCTTACGGAACACATAGCTGTCCATTTCGCCAGCGACCTGCCGAGCGTATGAAGCCGCGTCCTCACTGACGGATTCCGGATGAGTGTAGTCGAGGAAAGACATCGCCAGCAGTTCTTCCCGCGAGCGGCCGAGCATGTGGCACAGCGCATCGTTCACCCGCAGCAGATGACCGTTGGCATCGGCCTCGGCGATGCCGATGGTGGCGGCTTCATAGGTGGCCGCCAGGCGGTTATCGCTCTCCTGGCGGGCTGCCTCGGCGGCATGCATGCAAGTCACGTCAATGGTGAAGCAGCGCGTGTTGAACAGCTTGCCGGCTTCGAAACGGCCGTTGGAGGTGATGGTGACATGCTTGATCGAACCGTTCTTGGCCTTCAGGCGCGCCGGATAGCTTTCCAGGCAATCGCCGCTGCTCAACTTGTTGAGGATGTCACCGATCACCGGTTCGTCGGCATGGAATTCAGCGATGTGTCGGCCGATGTATTCGTCAGCCGAGTAGCCCAGCAGTGCCAGCTCGGCCTTGTTGGCGCGCAGGATGACGCCGTCGCCGCTGACAATGTGCAAGCCGACCGCGCTGTTTTCGAAAAAGTCTTCGAGGTCGGCGGTTTTGCGCCGCAGTTCCTCGGCCACGGCATGGTGTGCCGAGACGTCCTGGAAGCAGTTGATCGCGCCCTGGATAACACCATGCCGATCCCTGAGGGCGCGGATGTTCATCAGCGCGACGAACCGCGAACCGTCCGCGCGCTGGATGATGACTTCCTGGTTTCGCGCCGTGACACCGGTGCTGAGAGCCTGGGCGGTCGGGCACTGATCAAAGGCCAGGGGCGTGCCGTCCATCATGAACAGGCGATGGGAGCCGCAGAAGCGGTCGCCGTTTTCGCCGAGCACCGGTGTGCGTCCCCACAACCCGGCCGCCTCGCTGTTGTACCTGACAAGCCAGCCGTCGCGATCGCACAGGTACACCGCACCGGGAATGGCTTCGAGCGCGTTTTCGCCGATGGAAAACAGACTTTCGTATTCGCTCGGTGCCAGAGTTTCCCTGGGCAGCTCTTCAATGTTCGACATTGTCATCCTCAATCTTTCACGGCGCCGCAATGGAGTCTAGAGTCCATTTGCCTCCAGGAGTTCAGGAAGAACCCGGCGCCAGGCCCCTTGGGCCTTTAAAACCAAACAGAACTTGAGGCGCGTCCACCATTAACGCACGCATTAGCGGTGTCGGGTACTACAAGGCGTGTTCTTGCTACCACTGTATCAAATCCGACGGTGTATTGATGCTAGGGTGTGGTCAGCTTCCGGCGCTTGACGGCGGAAAACCATCCACTATTCTCAAAATCAGCCGATTCGAGCGCCCCAAGGGCATGAATGACGATAATGAGCGAGCAGTTGAGAGCAGCAGGTGCGCGACTGCTGTGGAACCGGAAGTCGGGCTGACTGAACATACCCAGCCTTGGTTGTAGTTTTCACAACAGCACTTCTCATGATAGCTCCATGGAGAGTGCGTGATGAACAAACCCTATAATTTGCTTGTGAAGTTCACTCCAGACAGTATTTCCAGTGTAGCCAATGGAAAGATATTGTTTGATGAAGCAGTAATCACCTCAAAGGAAGCGAGCTTTTTATCTCGTTTGGAATATCGCCATGCCATTCCGGATTTGGCAGAAACGGGCAAGATAAGCAATGAAGAAAACAGCATTGACTTTTCCCAATACAAAGGGCTCGTTTACATCAAAAACGCCCCCTCTCTGCCACTCGAAGAACTGCAGCGCCTCGCAACGATTTTGGAAGATATGGACATCGTAGAATATGTCGAGATTGAGCCAGTCGAGCCTGAGCTGGATCCAGCCGGGCCTGTCTCGACAACGTCAGGCGGATGCACGCCAGAAGGGCCCACGGATACAACTCCGGATTTTATTGATCGACAGGGTTATCTCCAAGGTGATTTGGGGTCAGATGTAATTGGCGTCGACGCCATGAATGCCTGGCGATTATATGAGGCTACAGGCAAAGGGATTAGATGTGCAGATATCGAAAACGGCCATTTTGCCTACGATCATGAAGATCTGGAGGGCGCTAATTTCGTAGAGCTCGTTCCAATGCCTGGTGAGAACACCAGTGACCACGGGACGGCGGTTGCGGGTGTCGTATTTGCTAGAAACAATGGGTTTGGCATGCTGGGAGTTGCCTATGACATTGATGTATTTTATGGGATTTCCCAAGGTCCTCTTGGTCGTGTTGGCGGTATCGCCGAGGGCCTGAGACATTTAAGAGCCGGAGACGTGTTTATATATGAAATACAAACTGGCGGCCGTGAAGATCGATTGGTACCCGCCGATTTTAATAGAGGTGTCTGGGACATAACCAAACAGGCCACTGATGCTGGAATCATTGTTGTCGCCGCCGCCGGTAATGGCAATGAAGACCTGGATCATCCGTTTTATGAGGAATATAGAAGTCGTGGGGACAACGCGAGCATTCTCGTCGGCGCTGGAACCCGCAGAGGCCGTAACCGCTTTACTTTCTCCACATATGGCAGCCCGGTACATCTACAGGGCTGGGGTGATGCCTCTGTAGCCACTTGCGGAGTGGGTGATCTTTATAATGAGGGACGGACGAAGACTTATACCTCAAATTTTGCAGCAACCTCTGCGGCCACGGCAGTTGTAGGCGCAGCTGTCATTGCGGTCCAGTCATGGTTTAAAAAAACCGGCACGGTATTACCCCCGAGACAGATGAGAGAGCTATTGATTCGGACGGGGACACCCCAAGGAACAGGTGGGCATATCGGTCCACTTCCCCATATCGTGAACGCCATCGCTTCACAGTCTGCGGTCGAACTGCCGGCGCCGGTGATCTAAAGAGGCCAGCGGCAGCCAACTCGATCGGATCTCGGCACCTCCTACACGCCTGCGCGCTTCAAAACTTGAAGAGCGCCTGGGGTGTCTGGACCGTTAACGCATGCATCAACGACGTCGAACATTCCAACGCACGCAGCTGGGCCATCACCGTCTCGAAACCGACATGTTGTTCATGCTGAGTGTGCGGCCAATCGCTGCCCCACACCAAGCGTTCGGGGCCGAAACTGCGCTCCAGCACCGCCAAGGAGGCGCGCGCGAATTCAAGGTTCCGAGAGGCCGTTGCGCCCAATCGATAGATACCGGACACCTTCATCCACACCTGTCCGCCCTGCCCTAGCGTCATCAATTGGGCAAAGCCAGGTTGATCCAGCCCCAGACGCGCATCCGGGCGACCGAAATGATCGACCACCACCTTGATGCCCAGTGGCAACAGCTGAGCCATCAACGCCGGCAAGTCCACCAGGTTGGCATGCAACTCGACATGCCAATCCAGTTCGGCGATGTGGCCCAACATGCCGGTCCAGGCGGCGTCACGAAAATCAGGCAAGGCCTGGCCCATCAGATTCAAGCGCACACCGACCACGCCCAACCGGGCCATGTCGTCGAGCTCAGCTCGGCTGACGTCTCGCTCCACCACCACGACGCCGCGCAACTGCTGCGGTGCTTGCCGTAGGGCGGCCAGCAGGTAGCGGTTATCGGTACCGAGAAAGCTCGGCTGTACCAACACGCCATGGCTCAAGCCATGAGCGTGCAAGTGGCTCAGGTATTGAGCGAGCGTGGCGTCATAGTCGGGTGTGTAGCGCCGGACAGCCGCCAGTTCCAGCTCACGACTGAACACGTGGGCGTGGCAGTCAACGCCGGTCATGGGCTTAGTACAGGTATCAAGCATGGGTTTCATCTATCGACAATAAGGAAATCAGGCTCGGGCGCTCTGGCTGTCACGCTCAACCACCGGTGCCGATGCAGCAGCGGCTTGCAGGCTACGCCCACGGGTTTCCGGCAGGCACAGCGCCGCGAGCACTGCCACGCCATAGGCGATCCCGGCATCGATGCCGATGGCCGAGCCCAGGGACATGGAATCACTCATGTGTCCTACCAGGAACGGGAACACCGCCGACAGCACTCGGCCGAAGTTGTAGCAGAACCCCACGCCGGCGCCGCGCACGTCTGCAGGGTACAACTCGTTGAACAGCGCCCCGAGGCTCGCCGGGATGCCCGCCGCGAAGAAACCCAGCGGGAAACCGAGGAACAGCATCTGGGTATTGGTCAGCGGCAGGAACACGTAACATTGCACGGTCACGACGCAGCACAACGCGTACAGCACGATGTTCTTGCGTCGGCCAATGCGGTCGATCAACAGGCCGCTGACCACGCAACCGCACCAGAAGGCGAAGATGATCACCGCCAGGTAACCGCCTGAGTTGAGCACCGACAGGTTGCGTTCGGTCTTGAGGAAAGTCGGCAGCCACGTCATCACCGCATGGTAGCCACCGTGTGCCCCCAACCCCAGCAATCCGCCGAACAAGGTCACGCGCAGCAGCTCGGGGCGGAAGATACCGCCAAGGGATTTGAAGAAGCTCTTGGGGATCACCTGGTCTTTTTGCAGGCGCTGGTAACTGTCGGGCTCCTCGACGTTGCGACGCACCCAGATAATCAGGAACGACGGCAACAGGCCCACGATGAACATCACGCGCCAAGCCATGTCCTGCGGCACGAATGAATAGATCAGGGTGAAAACCCCGACCGCCATCCCCCAACCCACCGCCCAGGCACTTTGCACCGTACCCATGACTTTGCCACGGTATTTGGGATTGATGGTTTCAGCCATCAGTACCGCGCCGGCGGCCCACTCGCCGCCGATCCCGAAACCCTGCAGGGCCTTGACGATCAACAGTTGGTGGAAGCCGGTGACAAAAGCCGACACAAAGGTGAAGAACGAGAACCAGAGAATCATCCATTGCAAGGTGCGCACCCGGCCGTAGCGGTCCGACAGGGTCCCGCCGACCCAGCCGCCCAACGCCGAGGTGACCAGCGTGACGCCGCTGATCAAGCCCGCATCACCCTTGGACAGGGCGAATGCGGCGATCAAGGCGGGGATCGCCAGGCCGAACATCTGGACTTCCAGCGCGTCGAGCGACCAGCCGCCGAAGCAGGCCCAGAACGTCTTGCGCTCACGCGCGGTGATTTGGCGATACCAGCTGAACATGATTTCTTATCCTTATTCGTCAAACGATAGGCAGCCGAGAGCGAACCGCGCCGCTACAGGGCCAGTGAAGGCAAACAAAACGATCAGGACAGCGGCGAGCAATGCGCCGCTGAACGTGCAGCTAATCCGGTCGTGTCAGCGGATTTCCACCTGGTAACGGAAGTGTTCGGCGTGCCCGCGGGAACGTCGCCACTCCAAGGGATTGCCGGCGTAATCACGGGCCAGGCGCTCGATCACCACCACCGGGCTGTTGACCGGCACCTGAAGCAATCTGGCGTGTATTTCATTCACCGATTCGGCGGTGAGGGTTTCTTCGGCATAGGCCACGACCTGCCCGCAAAGCTCTTCATAGATGGGGTAAAGCAGCGGCCCTTTCTGGTCCAGGTCGATCTCCAGCAGCGGCTGGAAGCGACCACGAGGCAACCAGATTTCTTCGGCGAGCACCGGCTCTACCTCCAGCAACCGCAATCGGACGATGCGTATCACCGGCGCATCGACCGGCAGCCCCAATGCCTGGGCCACCGCTGAAGGCGCGGCCACCGGCTCAATGGACAGAATGCGGCTCTGCGGCACCCGGCGCTCGCCGCAGGCGCTTTGAAAGCGAAAGAAACGGAACAACGATGACTGGAACTGCGGCCGGCGAATGAAGGTGCCGCGCCCCTGCTGACGCTCCAGGATGCCTTCGCTGACCAGCGCATCGACGGCCTTGCGCACCGTGCCGGTGGACAATTGATATTCGGCCGAGAGCGCGGCCTCGGTGGGAATCGCCTCCCCCGGGCGCCAGCGGTTATTGGCAATCTGTTCAGCCAACTGATCGCGTAGGCGCTGATAAAGCGGCAGGCGTGCATCACTGGGGAGCGAGTTCATTGACTTTATTCACCTTGTTATCTAGTCATATATATGAATATGGCGAGAAGTATTTGCTTGCATCGGGGCATTGTCAACAAATCGTGCAAGCCTGCTTGATTAACGGTCGCGACACATCACTGGACCGGAGACAGATAGACCCCTGGCCTGAGGGCGTAGTACAGTGCTCGAAAGCCGATAAATATCCACTTTGTGATGTCCCTGTGACAGGATCTGAATGTCAGGTGTCTTGCGTGGGTCATCCCTCTGCCGCGACGGTAACCGCATGATCGAAATCACCGAAGTCTCCATCGCCCAACTGCGGGCTGCGCTCGAGTCCGGCCAGACGACGGCGGTCGAATTGGTCCAGGCCTACCTTGCCAGGATCGACGCCTACGACGGTCCCGATACGCCCACAGCCCTGAACGCGGTGGTGGTGCGCAATCCTGAAGCCTTGAAAGAAGCGCAGGCGTCCGATGCGCGTCGGGCCAGCGGCCAGACCCTGGGCCCGCTCGATGGCATTCCCTATACGGCCAAGGACAGTTATCTGGTCAAGGGCCTCACTGCCGCTTCCGGAAGCCCGGCGTTCAAGGATCTGGTGGCGTACCGCGATGCGTTCACCATCGAGCGTCTGCGCGCCGCTGGCGCCATCTGCCTGGGCAAGACCAACATGCCGCCGATGGCCAATGGCGGCATGCAACGCGGGGTCTATGGCCGGGCGGAGAGCCCGTACAACGGTGACTATCTGACCGCCCCGTTTGCCTCGGGCTCCTCAAACGGTGCCGGCACGGCGACGGCCGCCAGTTTCGCCGCGTTCGGCCTGGCGGAAGAGACCTGGTCGAGCGGGCGCGGTCCGGCTTCGAACAACGGCTTGTGCGCCTACACGCCCTCACGCGGGGTGATTTCGGTGCGCGGCAACTGGCCGCTGACGCCGACCATGGACGTGGTGGTGCCCTACGCCCGGACCATGGCCGACCTGCTCGAAGTGCTGGATGTGGTGGTCGCGCACGATCCGGACACACGCGGCGACCTGTGGCGGATGCAACCTTGGGTGCCGATCCCGAGTGTAGACTCGGTTCGCCCGGCCTCGTATCCGAGCCTCGCTAGCCATCCAGGCGCTCTGGCCGGCATTCGCTTTGGCGTGCCACGGATGTACATCAATGCCGATCCCGAGGCAGGTACCTCTGAAGCTCCCGGCATCGGCGGCCCGACCGGACAGCGAATCGTCACCCGTGCCTCGGTGATCGATCTTTGGGAGCAGGCCCGTAAGACGCTTGAGGCCCACGGCGCCGAGGTGGTCGAGGTGGATTTCCCGTTGGTGTCCAACTGTGAAGGTGATCGACCCGGTGCGCCAACGGTGTTTACCCGGGGCCTGGTGTCCAAAGAGTTCCTGCACCATGAACTGTGGGACCTGTCGGCTTGGGCGTTCGACGACTTCCTGCGGGCCAACGGCGATCCGAAATTGAACCGCCTGGCGGATGTCGACGGACCGCAGATCTTTCCCCACGATCCGGGCACCCTGCCCAACCGCGAGGATGATCTTGCCGCCGGTATGGACGAATACGTGAAGATGGCCCAGCGCGGCATTACTCCTTGGGATCAGATCCCAACCCTGCCGGACGGACTGCTAGGCCTGGAGCAAACGCGTCGGATCGACCTGGAAGACTGGATGGATCGGCTTGGGCTCAACGCGGTGATCTTCCCGACCGTGGCCGATGTCGGACCGGCGGATGCGGATGTCAATCCGGTGTCTGCCGACATCGCCTGGAGCAACGGTATCTGGGTCGCCAATGGCAACCTTGCGATCCGCCACCTGGGCGTGCCCACCGTGACAGTGCCTATGGGCGTCATGGCGGACATTGGCATGCCGGTCGGCCTGACATTTGCCGGCCGAGCCTATGATGATTCGGCATTGCTGCGACTGGCTTCGGCGTTCGAGGCAACTGGGCCGAAACGCCAGATTCCACCGCGCACGCCACCGTTGTCGGCTGGGTCGGGTCGGTGATCTGATTCGTTCTTGGGGCTGCTTCGCAGCCCAGCGGGAGCAAGCTCCCTCGCCACAAGATCGGTACCTGTGCATCACCTCTGTGGCGGAGGGGATTTATCCCCGTCGGGCTGCGCAGCGGCCCCAAATGGCTAAACGCAACCTTTGCGCCCCCCAGCGTGGATGAGTCCTACCGCCACAGGATTTGCCCACCTCTCTGGCTTCGCGCCGAGGCTCAATACCAGTGCCTACACAAAACCCGTGGCGAGGGAGCTTGCTCCCGCTGGGCTGCGCAGCAGACCCAAAAGCTTGAACGCAGACAACCTGACGTCCCACAGAAACAGAGCCAAGGGCTGAACGCAATTAACAACGTTTAACTCACGCCCTCACCCTCCCGCCTCCAAGAATGACGCCCTCTGCTCAAATCTGTCTTCCACCACGGGAAGCTGCTGACCTCCCGTGGGGATGCAGCATTACCGTCTGACATGGATTTTCTGTCATGGCTCACGCTCGATACAGCCCCGCCACGCTCAGGCCATTCTGGCTCCTGGCCCTGCTCACCGGCAGCGCAACGTCAGCAATGGCGGCGCAACCAGCGAAAGAGATTCCCGGCTTTCTCGAAGACGCGAACCTGCAAGTCCTCAGCCGCAACTTCTACCTGAACAATGACTACCGCTCCCCCACGCCATCGGGCAAAAGCTACAAGGCGGAATGGGCCCAGGGGTTCATCGCCTCGTTCGAGTCCGGTTTCACCCCCGGCATCCTCGGCGTCGGCATCGATGCCCATGGTTTCCTGGGTTTGAAACTGGATGGCGGCAAAGGGCATTCCGGAACGGGACTGCTGCCGCTGGATGACGATGGGCGCGGTGAAAACAGCTACTCCAGCGCTGGCGGTGCGCTGAAGTTCAAGACCTCCAACACCACCCTGGCGGTCGGGGAAATGACTGTGGAGACCCCGGTATTCGACACCGCAGACAAGCGCCTGCAACCGGAGTACGCCAGTGGCCTGCTGCTGTCGAGCAAGGAACTGGCATGGCTCGACCTGCAAGCGGGTCACTTCAGCGCCTTCAAGAATCAGGACGCCTCGACCAGCCGCGGTGACTTTTCCGGCTATGGAGCCACGACACGCAACCACGACATCGATTTCATCGGCGCCGACCTGCTCAGCGGCCAGCCAGTCGGGGGAGCCGTCTACGCTTCCGAACTGAGCGACACCTGGCGCCAGTACTACGCCAATCTACACGGTACGGTCGGCAACCTGTTTCTCGACGGCAACCTCTACCACACCCGTGATCAAGGCAAGGCCGCCGCCGGGACCATCGACACCACCGCCTACAGTCTGTCCGGCAAATACAGGCTCGACGCCCAGGCGTTCACCCTGGCTTATCAAAAAATCAACGGCAGCACGCCTTTCGATTTCGTCGGTGGTGACTCGATCTACCTCGCCAACTCGATCAAATACGCCGACTTCAACGGCCCGGACGAACGCTCCTGGCAAGCGCGCTATGACCTCGACCTGGGTGCTTTGGGGATTCCCGGCCTGAGCTTCATGGCCCGCTATGTCACCGGACGCGGCATCGACGGCAGCCACGCCCCACAAGGCGGGGTCTACAACCCGTTCGATCCGGACAGTGGCACCTACCGACCGCAGCAAGGAGACGGCGGACGCCACTGGGAGCGCGACCTGGATCTGCATTACGTGGTGCAGTCCGGACCGGCCAAGGACTTGTCGCTGCAACTGTCCCACGTCACTCACCGAGCCAACGACGCCCAGGCCGGCGATGACATCGACCGGCTGTACGTGGTCATCCAGTACCCGCTCAAGTGGGGCCCGTTCTGAACCGGTCTACAGGCGAAAATATTGCTGCATGGCCTGGGCCAGCAGGTCCACCGCCTGTTCATTGTGTGAGTCTTGCGACCGTTGGAAGACCACCTCGTGTTCCGCGATGAAGGGCAACCCATCGAGGATCTGCATGGCCTCCGTCACCCGCGCACGGTCTATCAGGCTGATCGCCAGGCCCGCTTCGACGCACGCCTTGACCGCCTGGTTGGAAGGGCTTTCCAGGACGATGCGGGTTCGGCGGCCGCTTTGACGCAGTGACTCCATCATCACCTGCCGGTATGGACACTGCGTTGCGTGCACCGCCAACGGCAGCGGATCCATCCCGGCCAGGACAACATGGGCTGGCCCCACCCAGACCGGTCGGGTGGTAACCAACACCTGCGCCTCGGCGCTCGACGCGCTCTTCGGTTGGGTGATGACCGCCGCCTGGAGCTTGCCCCGCTGCACCAGATCACGCAGCGCGTAGCTGGGCGCCGTCTTGAGTTCCAGCACCACGTTTGGCCAGGCGCTCGTGAATATGGGCAGGATGTCGCGAATGACATGGTCGGCGTATTCATCCGGGACGCCCAGGGTCACGCGCCCTGCCAGGCGGGAACCCTGCAGGTCGGCCAGCACCCGGTCATGGGTAGCGAGCAGTTCCGTGGTCGAGGCCAGCAGGCGCCTGCCCAGCGTCGTAAGGGAAACCGATTGATTGTCCCGGTTCAGCAGACGGCCCCCGGCAACCCCTTCCAGGCGCTGTATGTGCACGCTCACCGCCGCCGGGCTCTTGTGCAGGAGCTGGGCCGCAGCGCTGAACTTGCCGATGCGTGCCACTGCGTGAAACGTCCGGATCAAGTCGATGTCGAGAATTGCCGTCATGATTCATCCTTTGTGAATGACTGCTGCAGGATATTTTGATTTATTAGACTACGCCGGTTTCGTAGCCTGGGGTCATGAACCTGCCCAACTGCACCACCCGACCTTCCCTTTCCTGGCGCCAATGGCATCAGGCCGTGCCACTGCCGCTACTTGAGGCGGCCTTGCTGCTGACCTGGAGTTCCGGCTTCGTCGGCGCGCGCTTTTCCATCGACTATGCGCCGCCATTGCTGGTGGTGTTCTGGCGCTGCGTGGTGATCACGTTGGTTCTGCTGCCCTTCGTTGCCCGTCAACTGCGGCGTACATCTGGAGTCGTGCTGCTGAAAAACGCCGGCATCGGCCTGCTTGCCATGGCTGGCTACCTGGCAGGCATCACCCAAGGGATCGCCCTGGGTGTGCCGGCGGGTGTGGCCGCGCTGGTGGCCGACCTCCTGCCACTGGGCATGGCGTTACTGGCGGCCGGTGTGCTCGGGCAGCGGCTGGCCTGGCAGGTATGGATCGGGCTGTTCATCGGCCTGGGCGGCGTTGCGCTGGTGACCCATGGGGCACTGGCATGGGGGCACGCGCCGTTATGGGCGTATGCCTTGCCATTGCTCGGCATGCTTTCGCTCGCCGTAGCGACGTTGTGGCAAAAGCAGCTAGCGACCACAGAAACCCTGGGCCTGCTGCCCAATCTCTGGCTGCAATGTTGCGTTTCAGGGGTAGCCTTCGCCGTGGTCGAAGGCACCCAGGGCAGCCTGGCGCCGGTTCTGAACACCGGCTTCGCGCTGAGCGTGCTGTGGACCGCCGGGCTGTCGACGATGGGCGGCTACGGACTCTACTGGCTGTGCTTGCGTCGTGCGAGCGCCACCCGGGTCGCCAGCGTCCTTTACCTCAGCCCGCCGATCACCATGCTCTGGGCCTGGGCGATGTTTGGTGAGCCCCTTTCATGGCAGATGGTGGTGGGCATGGCCGTTTCCGGCATGGGCATCTGGCTGGTCGTGCGCATGGAAGCCCGGCAAGCCCAGCGGCAAAAAAACCGGCGGCTGGAGGCAGCCTAAGCGTTCAGGATATTTCGCGATGCTCGAGCTCCCGAGTCAGATGGGTCGTCAACACTTCCAGTAAAACAGCGACCTTGGGCAACGTTTCACGCTGCTTCTGCCAGAGCAGGTTGATCGCCATACCATCGGTCGCCGAATCAGCAAGTACTTGCACCAGGGTCCCCTCCTCAAGTTGCCGCTGGATCAGCCATGAAGGTAACTGGGCAATCCCGCATCCTGACAGCACGGATATCACCAGGCCTTCTCCATCGCCCACGATCAATGTCGGAGTCATTTGTCTTCTGACGATTTCCCCTGGGCGGCTGCCGGCGAAATTCCACGAGCTGATTCTCCCGTCCGGCCAACCGTAGGCGATGCACTGGTGATGCTCCAGCTCCGACTCGGTGAGGGGAGCGCCATGTTCGGCGAGGTACAAGGGAGAAGCACAGAGCACATGCCACTCGCGGCCCAGGTGGCGGTGCCCCACCGTGTCCGGCCAGACACCCGTGCCTCCCAACGCAACGACGATGTCCACGCCCTCCTGGAGCGGATCGACGGAATGATCGGAAAATGAAATATGCGGCACCAACAACGGGTAATCCTGCAGGCAACGCAGAATGATGGGGAGCACCTGGGAACGGCCGAAGGCTCCCGGAAGGTGGAGTCGAACCCGGCCTCGTGGCTCGGTGTGCTCGGCATGCAGGGAAAGCTCGGCCTCTTCAAGGTCAGTCAGCACCCCGGTGCAAGTACGATAGAAAGCCGTTCCTGCGTCGGACAGCGAAACGCGTCGGGTCGTGCGTTCGAACAATCGAACCCCAAGCCGGCCCTCAAGGCGAGCAACGCTCTTGCTGACCGCAGACGCTGTCAGATTCAGGCGATCTGCGGCGATTCTGAAACTACCGGACTCGGCAACGCAGACGAATACATCGATGCCTTTCAGCCGTTCGGAGTCAAACATAGATGCCCTTCATTCATGAACTCATTTCCCCCAACCAATGAAAAAACATCATAAATCAGAATTTCATTCCTCAGTATGCTGCCGTCTCACATCTTCCGCGACGTCGCGGACCTGTCAAACCACCCGTAAGAGGCACGGATGCTCACCGCTCTTAAAAACTATCCCTCGACAGTCAATGTGTTGCTTTCAGCGTCTCTGGTCCTGACGCTGGCGCGGGCAATCACCCTGCCTTATCTGGTTATCTATTTGTCGGACCGCTTTGGGTTGAGCGTCGCCGACATTGGGCTGGTCATCGGCAGCACGTTGATCATCGGATCGTTGCTGAGCCTGTACGGCGGTTTCCTGGTGGACAATCTGTCCAGTTACCGGCTCATCCTGGTTTTCAGCGGGCTGTTCACAATGGGTTTCCTGGGCACATTCCTGGCCCGCGAAGTCTGGCTCTTCTACGGGAGCCTGGTGATGATCAATCTCGCCCATGCCGTCATCGATGTTGCCGTCAAGGCGGGATTTGGCGACCTGCTGCCCGTTGCCGAGCGCAGTGAAGCCTTCTCCATCAAGTACACATTGGGCAACATCGGTTATGCCGCTGGGCCATTGATGGGGGCAGGATTGGCCAGGCTGGATAGCAGCCTGCCTTTTCTGATGTCTGGCGCGCTGGGTGCAGCATTCTTTTTCAGCTACCTGCTCTGGGCCAACCGAGACTTGAGGGTTGTAAAAAAGAACAGCGCCCCTCTCCCGTTCCTGGCCGTCGGGAAGCTGCTGTCCCAAGACTACCGACTGGTGTGTTTTACCCTCGCAGGGTTACTCAGCGCGGTAGTCTTCGGCCAATTCACCGCTTATCTTTCACAATATCTGGTGGTCACTACCACGCCTGAATTTACCTACCGGATCATCAGCGCCATCGTCACCACAAATGCGCTGATGGTAATCAGCCTGCAGTACGCCATCGGCAGAAAGATTTCCCCGCGTCATCTCAACCTGTGGCTTGGCGCCGGGCTGAGCATGTTTCTCCTGGGCCTGGTCGGCTTCGCCCTTTCAGGTACGGTCATGATATGGATAATCTCGATGGCCGTTTTCACCCTCGGCGAGATCATCGTCATCCCCGCTGAATACATGCTCATCGATAACATCGCCCCCCATCATCTGCGAGGCGTGTATTACGCGACGCAAAACCTCGGTAACCTCGGCGCGGCATCCGGCCCGGTGCTGTGCGGCTTCGTATTGGCGACACAACCGCCACACTACATCTTCTACCTGCTCGCGCTGTTCACTATTGCCGGGGGCGGGTTTTATCTTTTAGGTGCCTGCCTGAGCGATCGTTTCGCCAGACAATGATCCTGGTGCGGGGTAAGCCAACTTCAGTCCAGCCACCTGCGCCGCAGGATTCAACACAGCCCTGTTCGACTTGTCTTTGTCCATGATGTGGATCACCTCGACACCGCGCAGCAACAGGTAGTCGGCGATGATCCGGCGATGACAGCGCCACCAGACCGCCTCGGCGCACATGATCGCGCAGCGCTGGGTCCGGCTCAGCTCCAGCAGCCGATCCAGGCCCTGCTCGAACTCCTCCGAGAGCGCGTAGTCGGCGTAATTGTGGAAGCTGCGATTGTCCCAGAAGGAATTGACTTCATCCGGGATCGTCCTGGACTTCTTGCGCAACCCGCCCAGCTGCGCGATCTGCTCGTGGTGCAGGCCGAACGGCGCCAGGTGCCGGGCAAGCGTATCAAGGTTGTATTGAGGATTGGTGCGGGACCGGGGAACGGTTCGCACATCGACGATCATCTGGACCCCGAAGCCTTTTACGATCTCGACGAACTGTTCGAGGGTCCGGGTTGAGTGACCGATCGTATAGACAATGAGATTTTCCATGGACAAGTATCCGAACAGAAGCCGCTGGTATAGGCGTTAGGTGATCTGTCCGGACAATGGTTCGACTGTTCTTCAGCGCGCAGCGGTCAGTTTCTCGAAGCCCCGGCACTGAAGGCCGGGGTATCGAGACAGGCTGCGTCAGGCCGGTTGTTTCAGTGTGTCGTAGGCCTCGAGCGAGCGCATCGAGTAGATATAGGCGGCGCCGGCGTTCAGAGAAATCGCAGTGGCCAGGGCCGCAGCCACTTCCTCGCGGCTCGCGCCGGCCTTGATCGCCGCGTCCGTGTGGGTGGCGATACAGCCGTCGCAGCGGGTGGTGACGGCGACCGCCAGCGCAATCAGTTCGCGGGTCTTGGCGTCCAACACGTTGTTCTCGCTGGCGGCTTCTCCCAGCGCCATGTAGGCCTTGACCATCTTGGGGTTGCTGCGGCCCAGAGCACCGAAGGCTTTCTGGATGGTGGGCAATAATTCGGACCAGTTATGGAACATGGCATTAACTCCTGAGTGGGTTGGGTGTACTGTTTCAACGCCCTCAGTTTTCCACTCCTGCACTGTACGGTTTTGTCCAATCCGCTCAGCTTTTTTTGCGAAACGCTCAAATGCATGCAATCGATAAACTCATCAGCCTGGCCAACGTCCGCGGTAGCCTGGATCTGCGCTGCCAGTTCCAAGGTGACTGGGCGCTGGACCATGAGCAACAGGCCTTGGGCGTTGCGCCCTATCACATCGTGCTCGCGGGAGAGTGCCGGGTGGAGTTTCCCGATGGGCAGCGCCTGCCGATGCGTGCCGGGGATATCCTGTTGCTGCCCCGCGGTGCCCGACATGTCATGCACAGCCCCGGTAAAACAGTCACCCCTGTCGTACCGCAGATCGTGACCGGTGGCGCCCTACCGATCCATCGCATCGGTGGCGCCAGCGTCGAGCTGGACATGCTGTGCGGGGCTTTGCACTTCAACCGTGCCTCGCTGCTGTTTGCGTCGCTGCCCGATTACCTGGTGATCCCCAGCGGCGCATTGCCGGCCAACGGCCCGTTGCCGGCGCTGGTGGAGGTGATTCGTGGGGAGGCGGACAATGACAAGGTGGGGGCCCGGTTCTTGCTCGATGCGCTGTCCCAGGCGTTGTTCACGCTGATGCTGCGCGCGCACCTGGCAAGCCATGGCCAGGGCACCGGCTCCCTGGCGTTGCTGGGCGACAAACGCCTGGGCCGCGCCTGGCAGGCGATGCTGGATGACCCCGCCCATGAGTGGACCATCGAGGGTCTGGCGGACATGGCGAGCATGTCACGGGCCAGTTTCATGCGGACATTCGTCAAGGTGGCCGGCGTCTCGCCGTGGGCGTTGCTGACACAACTGCGCATGGAGTTGGCGTTCAGCCTACTGAGCCACTCGCACCTGGGATTGAGCGATATCGCGGTGCAGGTCGGCTATCAATCCCAGGCCGCCTTCAGCAAGAAATTCAAGGAAGTCTATGGGGAGGCGCCGGGGAGAATCCGGCGCCGGATCTAGGCCCTGTATTCAGATGTCCAGCACCAGGGTTTCACTGCCCTCGGCCGGGACCGCACAGCAGATCAACACCTCACCTTCAGCGACAGGCTCGGCCGGTATGTTCAGATAATGCACCTGACCGCGACTCAGGCGGGTCTTGCAGGTGCCGCACGAACCGCCTCGGCAGCTGAACTCCGGGCTCAGTCCACGGGCCTCGGCCAATTCCAGCAGCGAGCCGGCGCCCGGTTCCCAGCGTGCTTCCTTGCCGGAGCTGGCGAACAACACCTTCACCGCTTCGCTCGCAGCCGGTACCTGTTGCGCCGCCGGTACGCTGACCTCGATGTCACGCACCAGGGTCGACGGGCCGAAAGTTTCGGCATGGATACGGTCGTCGGCGATGCGCAACTTGCGCAGCCCATCGTAAAGGGCCTGGGTGAAGCTGCCCGGACCACAGAGGTAGAAGTCGTAATCGTTGAGCGGCAGCAGGTTTTTGAGCAGTTCCACGTCGATCCGGCCCGCCAGATCGTACCCATCGCCAATAGCGGTTTTGACCGGCGGCTGGCTGACCACGCGCACCACCCGCAGTTTGTCGCCCGCGCGTGCTGCCAGTTCATCGATTTCATCACGAAACGCCAGCTCTTCTACCGTGCGCGCGCTTTGCACCAGCCAGACCGGGCGCATGCGGCTGATGCGTCGCCCTTGGTAAACCACTTCACGCAACATCGACAACAGCGGTGTGATACCCACACCTGCCGCCAGCAGGACCAAAGGCCGACGCTCGGTAGCCTGGACGGTGAAATGGCCTTGGGGCGCTCGGCCCTCGATCTCGTGCATCACCTGAATCCGGTCATGCAAGTGCGACGACACCAGCCCATCACGCTTGACGCTGATGCGCAGGAAATCATCCGACGGCGCGCTCGACACGCTGTAGGTACGAATCGAGGGCGCTTTCTGCCCGTCCAGCGCGACCCGCACCGGCAGGTGTTGCCCGGCGTCAAAGCGGGGCAAACCTGCGCCATCGGTTGCCTGCAAATAGAAAGAGCGAATGCTGGGGCTTTCGTCCACCACCCTCGCGACCTGCAGCGAACGCCAAGTGGTGCGCAGGGCTTCGGCTTGCAGGCGCTCCGTGGCCTGTTCCCAGCTGCCGGTCATCAATGAGTTGGGCGAGTCACCTTCTTGCTGGTCTTTCCAGCGCAGCGTGATGGCCGCCGGGCGGTAGACGATGCGCTGCGGGGTGAACCGCAACAGCCGCTCGGCGCCCTGGAACGCGGCGATCTGCGGGTCGTCCAGAATCACCTGCGCCGAACCGCTCATTTGCAACAGGTCACCGGTTTCGAAATCGATGAACACCAGCCCGGCCCGCGGGTTCAGCAGGATGTTACCCAGGGTATTGAAGAACAGGTTGCCGGAGAAATCCGGAACGGTCAGCGATCCGTCTTCATCCATGCGCACAAAGCCCGGTTTGCCGCCGCGATGGGAGGCGTCCACCTGCCGCTCGCCGTCGCGCTCCACGTAGGTGGCGATGTAGAAGGAATCGGCTGCGGTGACCAGCTTACGCACCAACGGATCGTTCGCTTCCAAATGACGAGGCGCACCGGCCTGTTCTTCGACAAAGTGGTACTGGCGCAAGTTGATGTAGCGCGGGCAGTTGCCATAGGCCTGGCGCACCGAAATCTCCAGCCCTGGCTCAAGCTGACGACGGACCACACCATTCATGCGGTTGCGCCGACGGGTGTGCAGCTCGATGCCGAGCATGCCGATGGCATCCCCTTCGCCCATGCCTTCCTGGGCCGGATCGTTGGGTTGCGGCTCGACGTTGATGTGCAGGATCTGCGGATCAGGCGAGCGCATGAAACCGGGCTGCCCCGTGCGCAAGGTGGCCCACACATCGCCCTGGCGATCCACCGCTCCCAGTACCACGAATGGCAACTGGGCATAGAAGTCGCGATGCTGGTCCGGCATCCAGGTACGCGCCAGTTGCCGCTGGCCGACGCCGGCCATCATCTCGACCGCGCCGACGGTGCGTTGCAAGGCCAGCTCCCCTTCGTGCCAGGGCGAGGTGTTTGCTTCCAGGGATTGGTCCATCAGATGCTCCTCGCGCCAGCAGGACGAGGGCCTGCGTCAGTGCGCCGTGGTTAGGGATGTTCCAGCACACCCTGGATCGGGTGTGCGTGTCGGTGGAGACATCTTCTTCCCAAAGCGACTGCGCAGGAATACATGCGCACTGCAATCCGCCCTTTCATTAAATGCAATGATGGACGCCATTGGTTGAGTGCTGATCCCCAGTCAGACTCACCCCACCCAGCCAATCGCCGTCTTCGGAATGACCTCGGACTCGTCAAGCTTGGACGCGAACATGCTCACCGCTTCCAGGGCATCGGTGGTCCCGGCCCGGATCTGCACGATGACCGACCCGGCCTGGTCCGCCAGGGTCACGCCACGCAGCGCGCCCTCGTGGGTGACGCTCATGCTGGCGACCGCCTCGCGGGTTTCGCTGAGGATCATGCCGATCATTTCGGCGATCTCCGAGGTCGAGCGGCTGGTACGGCCGGCCAGTTGCCGGACCTCATCGGCCACCACCGCGAACCCGCGCCCCTGATCGCCGGCCCGGGCGGCTTCGATGGCGGCGTTGAGGGCCAGCAAGTTGGTCTGGTCGGCAATGCCGCGAATGGTGTTGACGATGGCGGTGATTTCTTCCGAACGCGCGCCCAGTTGCCCGACCAATCGTGACGACGCGCCAATGTTGTCGGCGATCTGGCGCATTTCCCGGGCGGTCTGGTGGATGACCTGAGCGCCCTGCTCCGCGACGCGCTCGGTCTCGGCGGAGATGTGATAGGCCCGCGAGGCGCCGCGGGAGTCTTCCTCGAACTTCTCGACCCGCTCGGTGATGTCGCTGGCGAACTTGACGATCTTGCTCAACTTGCCCTCGGCGTCGTACACCGGGTTGTAGCTGGCTTCCAGCCACACCACCTTGCCGTTCTTGCCGATGCGCTTGAACTGTCCGCTGAAAAACTCGCCGGTATTGAGCCGGCGCCAAAAGTCCGCGTACTCGGAACTGTTGACCAGACTCGGCTCGCAGAACATCCGGTGATGCTTGCCCTTGAGTTCGGCCAACGAATAATTCATGACGCTGAGGAAATTGGCGTTGGCGGTGAGGATGTGCCCGCTCAGATCGAACTCGATCACGGCCATGGCACGGTCAAGCGCCGCCAGCCGGCCCCGGGTTTCCGCTTCACTGGCAACCTTGGCCGTGACGTCAAGGGCATACTTGACCACCTTCACCACACGGCCCTGCTCATCGACCACCGGGTTATAGCTGGCTTCAAGCCAGACATACTGGCCCTGCGCGCCGACGCGCTGGAACGTCCCGGAGACAAACTGGCCGGCCCGCAGTTGATTCCAGAATTCGCGATACTCGGCACTGGCCGCCAGCGCCGGGGTACAAAAATCGCGGTGGGACAGACTGGTCAATTGATCAGCCCGATAGCCCATCGTTTTCAGGAAATTATCGTTCGCTCGAAGCAGCTTGCCGTCGGGGCTGAATTCGACGACGGCCATCGACCGATCCAGAGCGCCCAGCAGTCCCTTGTATATGGCCAATTCGGCTGTCCTAGCCGTCAGTTCACTTTTTAGTGTGGTATTAAACATGACGAACCCTCTGCGAATCTGAGAATCACCGGACCTCTTAGGTTATCGGCACGCTGGCGAGGCGCTTAACGAAGCGGCGTAATCATGTTTCGAAGCTAGGATGGGGCGCTTGCGATCAGTCGGTTCTAAGAAACACAGTGGCGAAGAGTCGTCGTTGACCGTGACGCGGCTAGAAATTGCCAGGCGCGAGCCGGCCGATCTCAGGCCGCGCATAGAAATAGCCCTGCATCAGCTCGATACCCAGCGCCAGAAGTGCCGCGCTTTCTTCGCGGGTTTCGATGCCCTCCGCGATGACCTGGATTCCCAGGCGCTGCGCCACCAGGACAATGCCTTCGACGATTGCCTGCTTTACGGGATCCTGATCGATGCTGCGGGTCAGCGCCATATCGATCTTCAACACCTGGGGCTGGAACATGGCGAGCAGGTTGAGCCCTGAATAGCCCGAGCCGAAGTCGTCGATCGCGGTAGTAAAGCCCTGGCGATCGTATTCCACGAAAATCGACTTGAGATGCTCGGGATCGTCCACCCGCTCACCTTCCGTGACCTCGAACATCAATCGCTCGGGTGGAAAATTCGCCATCCGCGCCGCTTCCAGCGTGGCGCGGATGCACGTCTCGGCCCGGTAAACGGCTTTGGGCAGGAAATTAATGCTCAACAGACAATCGGCAATCTCCAGGATGCCCAGCCGGGCCGCTTCCTCGATGGCTTTTACACGACAGGCCTGGTCGAAACGGTAGCGGTTGCTGTCGTTCACCAGCCCCAGGATGTAGCCGGCTGACTCACCATTGAGACCTCTGACCAGAGCCTCGTAGGCAAACGTAGCGCCGGTGCGGACATTGAAGATCGGCTGGAAAGCCATGGTGAAGTCGAATCCCAGTGCCTGATGATCGCGGCACTCGGCGCAACCAATAGGCTGGAAGGTCTGGTGAGGGGAGCGTGCGGTCATGATCATATTCCGTGCGGTAACGGGACGTCCCTGCAGTTGCAAAGAACTTTAGCCAACGCTACTGAATCGGCAAATACCGGACTTTCTGAAGAGACCTGACCGTCGCACCCACCTCCACGGTCTCTAGTTCGGTTTTATCGCCACAGGCAGACTGATGCGGGTGCAGAAATACAGCAGCACCCCTACGAACACCAGGGCCGCACCGCGAAGCCAGGTTTCCAGGCTTTGCTGGCTGAGCAATACCAGGCAAGACACAATCGCAAGCACCGGTACCCAGCTGGGCACCCGGAAATGATCGCCCGCGCCGCTGTCGCGCCTCAATACCAGCACCGCCAGGTTGGTGCTCAGGAACACGAAAAGCAGCAGCAAGACGACGGTTTCGGCCAGCGTCGCGAGGGTGCCGGTCAAGGTCAGCGCAATGGAGACCAGCGTGGTGGCGATGATTGCGACCCAAGGCGTGCGCCGCTTGGGCAGCACCTTCGCCAGCGGCTGCGGCAAGAGACCCTGACAAGCCATGCCATAGGCGAGCCGACTGGCCATGATCATGGTGAGCAGCGCGCCGTTAGCCACCGCGATCAGTGCGATGAAGGCAAAGATGCGCGGTGAGATGTCCAGTCCTGATGCTCGGACGACTTCCAGCAGCGGCGCCGAGGTCGCCACCAGTTCTTCCATCGACAACACTGAGGAAGCAGCCACGCCCACGGCCATGTAGACCACCCCGGCGGTCAGCAACGCGCCGAATAAAGCCCTCGGATAGACGCGTCGCACATCTCGTATTTCCTCGGCCAGATTGGCCGACGTTTCGAAGCCGACAAACGAATAGAACGCAAGCAGTGCAGCGCCCAGTACCGCCAGCAATGGGCTGACACCCGGCTTGAATTGCAGCGCACTTTGCGGATGGGCATCGCCCGACTGGAAGAACCAGGCGGCGGCAATGATGACCAGCATCAGGCCCGACAGCTCGATGATCGTCATGACCAGATTCGCCCCCAGCGACTCCTTTATGCCGCGGGCATTGAGCAATGCGATGACCAATAGGAAAACCAGCGCCGCCACGTGGGGTGAAACGCTGATGAAGGGCGCGAGATAGTCGCCCGCAAACGCCAGGGAAAGACCGGCGGCGCTGGTAACGGCCGCGGCCAGCATGCAAAACCCGACCAAAAAGGAGATCAGGGGTGACTTGAATGCCTTTTCGGCAAACACCGAGGCCGCACCGGCTTGCGGGTATTTGGTCACTAGTTCTGCATACGAACCGGCAGTCAGCATCGCAAAGAACAGAGCGACCAACAGCGGCACCCAGATCGCACCGCCCACCTGCCCTGCTATCGTTCCGGCCAGCGCATAGACACCCGCCCCGAGCACATCGCCGAGGATGAACAGAAAAAGCATCGGCCCGGTCACGGCTCGTCGCAATGAAGGTCTGGAGGGCGTAGTGGTCGCAGTCATGTTCGGGCTCTGGCAGGGGGACTGATTCGCTGATTGCCATGCAAACGGCTATAGCGCTGAGCAGTGGAAAAAATCACCCGGCGAAAGTTCATAAATGTTACGGCCCCCAACCAACCCCTGTGGGAGCGGGCTTGCTCGCGAAGAGGGTCCGTCAGTCGACATCTCATTGCCTGACTACCGCTATCGCGAGCAGGCTCGCTCCCACATGGAGACAGTGTGTTGCCCACAGATCGTGCGTTCACCGCCAATCCCTGTGGGAGCGAGCCTGCTCGCGAAGAGGCCTTCCCAGTCGACATCTCATCGCCTGATACACCGTTATCGCGAGCAGGCTTTGCTCCCACGGATTGGGCACTGTCTGGCTGCCTTTTGTTTATCGATCGCCGCCAGCCACGGTTAACCGATCACTGCTGTATACACCGAACGATCCACATTGCCACCGGACAGAATCACCGCCACTCTTTTGCCCTGCATCGCTTCCCGCTCCTGCATCAGTGCGGCCAAGGCCGCTGCGCCGGCGCCTTCTGCGAGGTTATGGGTGTCGGTGTAGTAAACCCGCATGGCCTCGGCGATTTCCTGATCGCTAACCGACACGATCCGTGCCGCGCCGCCTTCATAGATGGCGAACGCCTCGGGAATCGGCCGGCGTACGGCCAGGCCATCAGCGAACGTATCCGCTGACGGGGTCTCGCACAGCGTACCCGCCTCGAACGATAGCTTCGCCGCCGCGGCCTCGGTGGACACCACGCCCACCACCTGCGTCTTGAGGCCCAACGCATCGCGGGCGGCAATGACCGCGCAGATGCCCGAGCCACAACCGATCGGCACGTAGACCGTGTGCAGGTCCGGCACCGCGTTGAACAGCTCCAGGGCATACGTCGCCACGCCCTTGACCAGTTCAGGGTGGAACGGCGGCACCAGGAACAGGCCGTGGACTTGAGCCAGGCGCGCAGCCTCTTCACGGGCCTCGTCGAAATCTCGCCCGTACTCGATCACTTCGCCGCCAAAACCGCGCATGGCGTTATTCTTTTCCGGCGAATTGCCTTTGGGTACGACGATCAGCGCTTTCAAACCCAGGGCACTGGCCGCCAGCGCCAGGCTCTGGCCATGGTTGCCACGGGTCGCCGTGACGATGCCCTGTGCCTGCGGATGCTCGCGCTTGAGCCAATGCATGAAGGTCACGCCGCCGCGGACCTTGAAAGCGCCGGTTGGCGTGTGGTTCTCGTGCTTGACCCACACCGTGCAACCGAGCCGTTCGGCCAGCAATGGCCAGGCGTACTGGGCGGTGGCGGGCATAACTTGGTATACGTGGCGGGCAGCCTCTTCGATCTCGTGGCGGGTCAGTCGGTGCATGATGGGCCTCCAGGTTTTTGCGCAGAGTCTAGCCAGAGGCCTCAAAGCCGGGCTTCCAGAAAACTGACCTGACTTTCAGCTGGGTTCTTCATTACTATGCCGTTCATGAGCCATCGAAACCGCCAACAGCCGATGCTTCCCGAACCGGTCCGCCGCATTGAGGCTGGCCCCTGGGCGATTGAGTTGCTACCCGGCAGCGCCTATGCCACCCGGTACGTAGCGAGCCAGTCGGCGATTGGCTTTGCCTTCGATAGCCAACGCGGCCTGCATGCCATAGGCAGCGATCGGGTGCATCCGTTCGAGGCCATGCCCAACGGCCTGGCGTTCGTTCCCATGGGCTGCGATGTGTTTTCCGAATCCCCCCAGGGCGGCGAGTACTTGCGTGTGATCCGCACCGACGCAACGGCGCTGGCGGGAACCCAGCCCTTCAACAATCGTATCGACGGCCAGGCCATGATCCTCGCACACCGCATGCGCGGCGCGCTGTTACGGGCATCGGTGGTGGACGATTGGGAAACCTGGGCCATTGCACTCGCTGAGCGGGTGACCGGGACGACAGCAAGTCCTCATGGAGCACTCAGCGGCAACCGGATGCGTCTGCTGGATGAGTTCATCGATGCGGGCCTCGACGGCCCTCTCGGTGTATCGGCCATGGCGCAACTGCTCGGATTGTCAGAAGGCTATTTCATGCGGGCCTTCAAGAACGCCACGGGAAAAAGTCCCCACAGCTACCTGATCGACCGCCGTCTCAGCAAGGCTCGCGCGCTGATGCGCGATTCGACCGCAGGATTGAGCGCAATCGCCCTCGCCTGCGGCTTCAGTTCCCAGGCGCATATGACGACAGTTTTCAAGCAGCGCCTGGGGGTCAGTCCCGGCGCGTTGCGCAGCTGCTGAATCAGGCTTTTATGGTTTGCCAGCCAGCATTCAAAGCGGCTCCGCAGTCTGGATAAGCGAGTTCAACACTAACTTTATTTCCGCCGCTGGATCTTTGTGCCCTTGCAGTATCAAGCCTTCCGACAAGGCAGTGAAAGTTCTCGCAAGCGCAGCGTCGGCCAAGGGCGGTTTCTTGCCGGCATGATTGAAGATGATGGCAATCAACTTGCCCAGGGCCACGCTGTTTTCTTCATGCAAGTCATAGTAATGCGCTGAAAATTCTTCATCGCGCAAGGCGATCAGCTGAAGTTCGGCGTCAAGAATTGCACAGCTGGTGTTGTTCTTGAGCGTGTCGATATAAGCATTCAAACCTTGGGCCAGTTGCTCGGAGGTATAGCCCGCGTTCAAGGTGGCGCTCAAACGGTCGATCTCGACGCGCTTGAATCGCTGAGTCAATTGCAAAAGCAGGTCGGACTTGCTTTCAAAGTTGGAAAAAAAAGCGCCTTTGGAAAAACCTGCCTCTTCGGAAATGACATTTACGCTGGCGGCATGAAAGCCTTTCTTGATCATCAGATCAGTGGCGGTATCGAACAGTTTATCTCTTGTTAGTTGCTGGCTCTCTTCTCGACCTAGTCTCTTTTTAATCACGCCCTCGGCTCCTTTGGCCAAATAAAAATACGCACTTGCAACTGCTTGCGACACATCGCCTAGTCACCGCACGGCATCGGCGTCGGACATCATATCTTATACTCGCCTCAGCCTAGTATTTACATTTTAAGTTTTAGGAAGTGCCATGTAATGGCCATGTAGCGGGAGTGCCAGATTGCTCCGCAGCTGCGAAGGACGCTCCCAGGCCCGAAAAGCGTGGCACCAGGCGAGCCTGACGAGACGATGTGAAATACCACTTGATTTTCAGATACCGAATGGTTTTTACTTGCGCCGTTGGTGGAGCCCAACGCCTGGTCAGGGTTGCGAGTCACGGATTCACAGCCTGTCGCAATGACCAGTCACCTCACAGGGAGCTGGATTTTGATGGAACATGCCTTCGTCACAGGCGCTACTGGCCTGCTCGGAAACAATGTCGTTCACGCGCTGCTGAAACGAAACATCAAGGTAACGGCGCTGGTTCGATCGGTGGACAAAGCCCGCAAGCAATTCGGCAACCTGCCGGTCGAGCTGGTCGAAGGCGACATGCTCGACGTCGACGCCTTCAGTCACGCCTTGCATGGCTGTGACGCGCTGTTTCATACGGCGGCCTATTTCCGCGACAGCTACAAGGGCGGCAAACATTGGCAGAAACTCTACGACACCAATGTCATTGGCACCGAGCGCCTGCTCCAGGCTGCCTATGACGCCGGCATCCGGCGCGCCGTCCATACCTCTTCCATTGCCGTCCTCAAGGGCAATAAAGATCAAGTGATCGACGAAACCATGTCCCGCAGTGAAGCAGAGGCTGACGATTACTACTTGAGCAAGATATTGTCCGAACAGAAGGTCCAGGCATTCCTGTCGCAACATCCGGACATGTTTGTCGCTATGGTGTTGCCGGGCTGGATGTTTGGTCCCGGAGACATCGGCCCTACTTCGTCAGGACAGTTCCTGCTGGATTTTGTCGGACAAAAACTGCCTGGCGTGCTGCCCGGGAGCTTTTCTGTCGTTGATGCCCGGGATGTCGCCGAGCATCAACTCGCGGCGATCACACGTGGCAGATCCGGAGAGCGCTACCTGGCGGCCGGTCGACACATGGACATGAAGAGCATTTTCCAGGCGCTGTCCAGCGTCAGTGGCGTAAAGGCACCGGAACGCAAAGTTCCACTGTTCATGCTGCGGATCATCGCCCTGCTCTACGAAGGTTATTATCGAATGACCAGGAAGCCGGTCCTGATCAGTACGTCTACGGTCAAGCTCATGGAACAGGAACAAGGCCGTACTCACTTCAGCCATAATAAAAGTTCGCGAGAACTGGAATGCAAATTCCGCCCGGTAACTGAAACACTCACCGATACGCTTAATTGGTATCGGAACAACAACTACATTGATGCTTGATTGAAACAATTCATATATAGCCTGCCTCTGTAGTACTTTTTTTGACTAGCCATACATCCAAGGATTGAGAGAGGTTGGTAAATGAAAGACCTTTTATATAAAGAAGGTTTTCTGCATCGCTTTGTCCATTTTTCGGAATCTGTTCCCGAACAGATTGCTATCCGCCATCTGGACGCCGAAGAAGAGACCGTCACTTACCGGCAATTGCGAATCAAGGCTGAAGAATACAACGGCGCCCTCGCGGCGCTGGACGTATCGCCAGGCGACAAGGTAGCGCTGGTCCTGCCCAATGGCGTGGCGTTCATCGCCTGTTATCTGGCGCTCATCGGGCGTGGCGCCATTCCGGTCATCCTGAACTACAAGCTGACGCCGTTCGAGATGACCAGCGTCGTGAGCATTGCCAGGCCGACGCTGGTGGTGACAACCGAAACGCTGCTTGAGCAACACGGCGAGACCTTCCAGGCGGCCTTGGTCCTGGACGCCGGCAGCGAGCGGGCATCTGCCCTGCCCGCCGATGCGACGGCGTTCTGCGCGCTGCCCCGTCAGACGGCTGCGTTGGAGCTGCCCGAAGGCAACCCGATCGTGTCGATGCAGTTCACCTATCGCGGCCTCGGCAAACCCCTGGCGGTGTGCCACCGGTACCTCGACCTGACGCAATCGAGCGATGGGCTGCATGAGCACTTCCATCCGCAGGGCGTTGGCTCGGTTCACTTGGTGACATTGCCGCTGTATGCCATCTTCGGGCTCTCGGTGATGATGGTGTTTCCGTTGAGCGTGGGTGCCACCCTGCTCATGACCAACACCCTGCTCAATCGCGACCTGGCAGAGGTCCTGTCGGAACATCAGGTGACCTTTGCCTGCCTGGTGCCCGACGTCATCCGCTACTTCAATACCCGCCTGGCCAAACGCAAAGGCGCGCTGTTGCCGCTGCATCCGCAACTGATGATCTACTCGGGCGGCAGCCACCTGCCGGCCGATGAAGCCGACAAGCTGGGCAAGTTGCTCGGCTGTGACCCGGTGCTGCAAGGCTACGGGCTGACCGAGAGCATGCCGGTGATCGTCCAGAGCTCGATTGCCAACGTGCACCGTGGCGCCATGGGCCTACCAATCAGCGGGGTGGAATTGCGGGTCGTCGACGCCCAGGGGCAGGACGTGGTGCCGGGCCGCATCGGCGAACTGCTGATCCGCGGTTCGATGGTGATCGAAGGCTACAGCGACGCCGAGGATGCCAACGCACGGTTCTTCCATGACGGCTGGTTCCACACCGGTGACCTGGTCTGGCGGGACGACGACGGGCATGTGTTTTTCTACTGCCAGCGCCTGCGGATTTCCAAGATCAAGGCGCAGATGGTCGACCTTACGGAAATCGAGTCCATTGCCCTGAAGCATCCCGATGTGGTCCGCGCCAAGGCTTACATCGTTCCCGATCACAAGGACGTCAACGTCCTGCACCTGTGCGTCGAGGGCCGCGCAAGCCTGACCCCGAACGCTATCGCCACGCTGCTCGCCCGGGACCTGTCGGGCTTCAAGCTGCCCAAGACCATCGAGATCGTCGCGCTCAAGGAAGAGAGTTATGCAAGCTGACCACACAAAACCGATACTGGCCGTGTTCGATTTCGACGGCACCTTGACCGACCGCCATACGTTCTGGCGCTACATGCGCTACATCGCCGGCACGCGCGCTTTCTGGCTCAGGATCATCCCGCTGTTGCCTAAGATGCTCAGCGTGATCATTGGCATCACACCGTTGATGCAAGCCCGGCTGGCGTTCATCGCCTGCTACCTGGGCGGACTATCGGTGGAACAGGAACGCGAACACGCCAAATACTTCATCAGCGAACTGCTGCCGCTCTGGCTCCGGCCCGAGGCCCTGCGTCGTCTGCAATGGCATCAATCCAAGGGCCACATCACGGCATTGGTCAGTAACTCACCGGAGAACTACCTGATCCCCTGGGGCAAGGCCGCCGGCTTCGACTATGTGTGCGGCACCCGCCTGGCCACGGCCAGGAACCGGCTGACCGGCGGCATATCGGGTACCAATTGCGTCGAAAGGGAAAAAGTCACGCGGCTCAAAGGCTGCCTGAGCAACCTCGATGACTTTTACATCTACGCCTACGGCGACTCATCGGGCGATGACGCGCTGCTCGGCATTGCCAACTCCCCGTTCTACAGAAACTGGTACTGACCGATGAACACTATGAGCACGCTGGCTCCCCAGCACTTCAAACGCCCCGGCAACTACCCGACCGTGATGATCGTAGGCGCGGGCCCGATCGGCCTGTCCCTGGCGATCATGTTGAAAAAATGGGGCGTGTCGTTTCGCATCATTGAAAAGAATGCCGGCCCTTCGACCGCGACCAAGGCCATGGCGATTCACTCGCGCACCCTGGAAATCTTTCGCGACCTGGGTGTGGCCGACCAGGCCGTCAGCGACGGCTTCACCATCAACCAGTTTTCGGTGCAGTCCAACGGCAAGCGAGTGTTGAACTACAACTTCTCCTACCTGGACGCCCCCTACCCGCTGCTCCTGAGCCTGCCCCAACCGCAGACCGAGAAGATTCTGCTCGAGCGACTCAATGAGTTGGGCGCAGAGGTGGAGTGGAACACCGAACTGGTCGATCTGGAAAACCAGCCGGGCTCGGTGCGCATGACGCTGCGCCACGTTGACGGCACTGCCGAAAGCTTCACCACACGCTGGGTGGCTGCCTGTGACGGCGCTCGCAGCAACATCCGAAAACGCCTGGACATGACCTTCGAGGGCTCGTCCTACGACCGCTTCTTCATGCTCGCCGACGCCGATATCCAGTGGTCTGGCAGCAAGGATGAGGGCGCGTTCTTCCTCGGGGCGCAGGACGGTTATGTGGCGGTGGCGCCCATCAGCGACCAGTCTCGCTATCGGCTGTTCATCGAGATGCCCTACAACCTGCCGCCCGAAGGTGAACGGCCTTTACTGAGCCTGGAGAATTTCCAGCGACTGTGCGAAGGACGCGGGCAGAAGATGACCTTGTCGAATATTTCCTCCACCACCATCGCCTCTTTCCAGCATCGCCGCGTGCAGACGATGCAGCAGGGATCGGTGTTCCTGGTGGGGGATGCGGCGCATATCGGCAGCCCGATTGGCGGGCAGTGGATGAACCTCGGGGTATCCGAGGCTTATAACCTGGCCTGGAAAATGGCCTACGTCGACCAGGGCCTGGCGGAGCCGTCCCTGCTGGAAAGCTACAACGAAGAACGCTACCCGGTGGCGCTCGAAGTGGAGAACACCGCCCATCGTTTGACGGGGTTGATCACCGTCAGGCAGCGCGCCCTGGTCTGGCTGCGGGACAACATTCTGCCCCTGCTGAGCAACCGCAAGAAAGTCCAGCGCAAACTGCCGTCGATGATTTCCGGCCATCAGTATCACTACGGCAAAAGTGACTACATCCAGGAATCGCTGACGAAAAAGCAACGCAGGAATTGGGACAGAAAAGGCCAGAAACCCGAATTTCAATCGCCCGTGCCCCGGGCCGGCCAACTGGCGCCCGATGTCGAACTGTGGCAGCTGCAAGGGCTGCCGCCGAAACGGCTGATCGACTTGTTCCATGGCACTTTCACGCTGTTGATTTTCAGCGCGGCCGACCAGTTCTCGCCCTTGCTGCCAGGCTATTACTCGCTGGCCGAATCGGTGGAAAAGGACTATCCGGCCATCAAGGCGTATTGCGTGATCGATGCCCTGAGCATTGATGGGCTGCCGGGCTGGCACTCGACGCTGCTGGACCCCGACTGGCGCCTGCATAAGCGTTACCACGCGCAACAAGGCACGCTGATGCTGGTCCGTCCCGATGGCTATATCGCCTTCCAGGGTGCAGATGCGATGACGCTCGTCACCTATCTGAATGTCAGGTCCGGACTGCTCAAGGGTGCAATTAAAACAACGTCTGCCGAGATCGACGCAGTGGAACTCCAACTTTAAGTCTCTTTGACGACTGCCCGTTTGAATTGACCCATTACAAGGCCCAGCCCCCGGGCCATGACTTTGATTTTTCCTGTCTTCTGATTTTTCCGTCCATGGAATTTCACTCGACTCTGGTTAGGAGAACCTCATGCGCTTGCAACTCAACGATGTTGTGCAGGAATTCATCGTGTCCAATGGAAAAATAGCCCACAGCTACTTTTCCCTCTCGGAAAAAATCATCGAATCATTGTGCGAATCCAACATCGCCAAGGAATCGATCCTGATGCGGCTGCTGGAGCAGGCCGAATCCGTCACCGCGCACTACTTCAATGCCCATCAACAGGTACTCGAAGGTGTCTACGCCCATGGCAACGAGGCTCCGGTCGACCGCGGCGTTGCGGTGCTGGAACCGGTGCTCACGGATACAGCAGTGCTGGCTGCCGCGCCGATCATTGAACAGACGCCGACGCTCGACTACGCCGGTTGGCTGCGTGCCGAACTCAGTTCGGTCACCGGCTTCAAACCGGAACAGATCGACTTCGATCAGAGCTTCGAAAGCCTGGGAATCGACTCCCTCGGACTGGTGGACCTGTTCGAATCCCTCGGCCAACACTTCCCGCAGAAAAAAGCCCTGACCTCCCAGTTGTTCGATGCGTCCACGCCCACGGTGCTGCTGGCGCGGCTCGAAGCCGATTCTCAAGCGCCTGCGGTGGACGTCCATGGCTGGGTACTTGAGCAACTGGCAGCGATCACCGGCTTTACCGCCGAGCAGATCGACCCGAGCCAGAGCTACGAAAGCCTGGGACTCGACTCGCTGGTGCAGTTGGACTTCCTCGAATCGGTTGTCGCAATGTGGCCGCAACTCAAGGCCAACGGCAGCGAACTGGCCAATGCGAAGTTCCCCCAGGCGACCATTGACCTGATCACCACAGCCTTGGCCAATCCCGCCCCGGTGGCGGCTCCGGTCGACGGGCAACAGGGCGCTGCAACGGACGCTCGGGAGCAGGACACCCACCCGCTGATCGGCGCCCTTTCGCCCTTGGTCGCCGACACGGCAGGGTCGATCGACATTCAGATGCCTTTCGCACAGCTGGGCCTCAACGGGTTCGCTCGCGAGACCCTTTGCCAATCCATGGCGCAGCAATGCGCAACCAGCGAGTTCGCCGGCGAAGCGCTGATGTCCCGTCGCACACCGCAGGATGCCATGGCCCTTCTGCAAAGGCTGAGTTGAGCGGGGCGCGGCAGATACAGGAAGGGAATCCGGGTGCTCGAACAGAGCACCCAGCATCAGGCGATCAGGAGACAAGGTATGAGTGGCGCAGTCACAACAGCGGATGATTTCTGCTTCAGCGCAATGGCCGGCGAATTTCCAGGAGCACCGTCTACGGACGCACTCTGGCATTTGTTGTCCCAGGGGCACAGAGCGCCCATCGAATCGATGCCTACGCGTTGGGAATTGGACAAGGCATCCATTTATTCGACCAAGGCCGGCGAAAAGGACCGCGTGTATCTGGACAGCGCGTTCTGCCTGGCCGATGAACCCTCGACACCCTCACGCCACGAAGGGCGACAGGTGGCCATTGGCAAGAAAGTGCTACGCACGCTGCTGGCTCAGCTTGCCGCCCAGGGCGCTGCGCTGACCACCGGCCGCACCGCGTTGGTGGTCGCGACGTCCTGGAGTGACGAGAGTTATTTCGCAACTGGCGCGAACGGACACGACGACGCGCTGCGCGGCTACACACCGGGCGAACAAGTGGCCGAGCTGGCTGCGGCGTTCGCCTTGGGCGGGCCGGCACTGTCGGTGGATACCGCTTGCAGCTCATTTCCCTACGCCATCGATATGGCCCAGGCGCTGGTCAACAGCGGCCAGGCGGATAACGCGATTGTCATGGCGCTCAACACCGTGCTGCCCCCAGCGCTATTCCTGGGTTTTTCACAGCTGACAGCTTTTTCCGCCCGGGCCCGGATGGAAGCGTTCGGCCAGGACGCCGACGGCATCGTACCGGGTGAATGCGCGGTGGCGTTCCTGGTGGAGCCCGTGGCGCACGCACTGGGCGCCCGGCGCGAGCCGCTGGGTATCGTCCGAGCGTTGGGGCTTTCCGCCGACGGTGCCGAAGGCTCGGTGTTCGCCCCAGGCAAAAAGGCGCAGTACTCGGCTTACCAACGTGCCTACGCGGATCTGGACCCAAGCGCTGTTGACTACATCGAGACCCACGGCACCGGCACGCCCTTGGGCGACGCCACCGAGCTGGCCTCGCTCGACAGCTTCTTCGGCCCGCACCGCAACGGCGCCAGCAAAATCACCATCGGTTCGATCAAATCGGTGATCGGCCATCCTTTGGCCGCCGCCGGAGGCGCTTCGCTGGCCAAGGCCTTGATGATTCTGCGACATAAAGGCATCCCGCCCCAACCCGACTACCTTCCCAGCGCGAAAGTCGACGCGACCTGCCTGAAGCTTGCCACTGAACAGGTGCAATCCCTGGCGGATCGGCAGTCAGCGATCCGGATCGGCATCTCCAGTTTCGGCTTCGGCGGCGCCAACGCGCATCTGGTGGTGGATGAATATCTTTCTGGCAACCACCCCGCCGCGCCCAGGGCCACCCCCGGTGTGCTGATGCTGGACCTTGCCGTTGTCGAGGCGGAAGCCGCGTTCGGCGGCCAAAAGGGCCTGGAGGCATTCGCGCAACAGCTCGACGAACCGCCAGAAGCGCCGGTGACCTTCCCTTACGGGCGCTTCGTCGATTACACCGTTGCCGCTACGCGACCTTTGCTGGGCAAATTCCTGGCGCAGGATCAGCTCATCGATATCGACGGTTACGGCATGGGGCCCAAGCCCTTGGCTCATGTCGATCCGTTCAAGCTGTTGATCACCGACCGGGTCAATCATCTGCTGCGACGCCTGCCAGATGTGGCGGGCTCCGCCGGCACGGCAATGGTCATGTGCTGCAACATGGGCGGCGAACGCTTCAGCAATGCCTACAGCAGCGCACAGCACTTCTATTCCCAGGGCCAAGGCAGGGCACCGGGCGTCGAGGTAAGTGACGTGGCGACAATGTTGCCGAATATGCTGTCCGGCTACCCGGCGCAGATTTTTGACTTCAAGGGTTTCCACCAGACCCTGGTCGGCAGCGCAGGCCTGTTCTGGCAAACCCTGCTGGCCTCCCGGCACTGGTTCGAGCAAGGCATCACCACGCTGTTGCTCGGTGCAGGCCGTTTTCTGAGCGCTGAAATCGAGGTCGAACGGGCGCGGCGCTCCACCACGTTGCAAGGGGAAGGCCTGGGCGTGGTTGCCCTGCGTCCTTACCAGGCGGACAGCAACGACCCACCGCTGCTGGTGATCCGTTCGGCGGTGCTCGCCCATGCCGCCAGCTCATTGGAAGAGGCCTGCCGACTGTCGGGTAACGCGCGCAGTCGGTACGCGAACGCCGAAGTCTGCGAGCTCAAACCCCAAGGGGCTCCGGCTAGCGGGTCGCTAGGGGAAATCACCGGCTACCTGGCAGAAGCCAGTGGTATCGATACCTTGTTGGCTGTGGCATTGAGAGGGCCGACTCACAGCGTGATCGAAGTGCGGGAAGGCGCCAAGGCAGTGATGTGGTTGTTTACCGAGAAGCTTCGCCAATGGACTCCTGCGGCGAACACCCCCACCTCTATCAAACACCCGTTCATGCTGCGCTTCGCCCATGGCGCGTCCCGAGCGTTGCAATCGGTCGCTACCGCGGTCCGAGAGGTCAGCCGGGCTCCCGAGCCGCGCCATGCCGGCGTTGATGTGCTGCAACTCAGCGACATGTTGACTAGTACGGTGCTTTCCGGGCTGCGTGTCCGGGTTCTCGCCATGGAAAGCCTGTTCGCCCTGCACCGCGGTAGCCAAGCCCAACGCCCGGCGCAGTGGCCGCGCCGAGCCCAAAACCAGGTCATCACCGACATCCAGCGCAGCGCCGGGTCACTGCGGGCGCGGTTACGGGTGGACGAAACGCATCCGTACTTCTTCGATCACCCGCTGGACCATATCCCCGGCATCCTGTTGCTTGAAGGCGTCTTGCAATTGATCGAGCTGGCGACGCCGCCCCTGAGCGGTCGGGTGGCCTATGTCAAAACCCTGAACATCAAGTTCCAGCAGTACGTGCAAAAAGACGCGCCGATCGAGCTGCATCTGCAGCAGGGTGACGACCCGCAGGTGTTCAACGCCAGGGTTACCCAAGGCGCAAAACTGATGTGTACCTGTGTGCTCGGCATGGCCTACAGCTCGGCATTCGAGACACAGCCGGCCGGTGACTTCCCGGCCACTCGCTGCCATGACAAAGCCTTGCTGCACAAGCATCGGGAAGAGAACGTGATCGTCAGCGACATCAGCAGCGTCGCCCAGGGTCTGAGCGTGGACACAGTGAGGCTGCCGGACGAGCACTTCTTCCGCGACGGGGATCCCGACCACTGTTCGATGGTGTATTTCCTGGAGGTCGCCCGCCAGTGCTACATGCAGATTGCCCATGGTCATTTGCGCATTCCCCTCGACACGCCCATGAACCTGCTGGCGCTGACGTTCACCCTGGAGCGTCCGATCCCGCGCAACAGTCCGTTGTCATTGGCCCCGCAAGCCGGCTTTGAAGCGCAACTGCAGTCATTCAAAACCAATCGTATCTATATCGACCTGTTCAACCGGGGCGAGAAGATTGGTCAAGCCACCATTACCGCCCAGGTGCTGAGCCAGTCAGCGCCAGCCGCCTGAGGCGACGAATGTGCCCCCTCACCTCAAACCAGGTGTCGCCATGAACGACGTAAAAGTGCAAGTCATAGTCAAGTCCCCGCCTTCGGAAATCTGGAAGATCTGGAGCGATTTTGCCCAGGCGCCCCTATGGGACACCGATGTGCGCCATTGCGAACTCGACGGCCCATTCATCGCCGGAACCCGCGGCAAGTGTGTGCTGCGCAATGGCCTGACCATGCCGTTGAAACTCCAGGCCGTGAACCTGCATGAGAGTTATCGCAACAGCGCGAGGCTGCTGTGGATCGACCTTGAGTTCGATCACCGGATGCGCCGGCTTTCCGCCGATGAAACCCAGGTCATCCACACTGCGCGGATCTGCGGCCCATTGAGTTTTTTGTACCGCGCACTGCTGCGCAAAGCACTGAGCGCAGCAATGACCAAGGCGCTGGACAACCTGTGCAGCCTGGCTGAGCAGCGCACCCATGCACAGGGCGCGACGAGCCCGGGGAAAAATTCTTCGCACCTGCACCTGGTGTGAACGCACCGCGCTCGCTGCGCAAATCTTTTGCTGACTTATCAATAACCGCCTTACATGGACCTAGCATGAACTTACAGAAAAGCACCCAGTATCTCGCGATGGGCATCGTCGGCCTGGGTGTCCTCGCACCAGCGATCAGCGTCGCCGACACGCTCGGCCCCTATGTCAGTGCCATGGGTGGCGTGAACTGGGTCGCCAGACAGGACTTGACCCAGAACGACCTCGACTTCGTCGAAATTCAGTACAACCAGCCGCTGCATTCGGGCTACGCCACCGGGCTGGCCGTGGGCTGGGGTTTCCCGGTCGGGCTGAGGCCGGAAGTGGAAGTCGCCTATCGCAGGAACACCCTGGACCAGTTCAATCACCGCGTCTACGAGGGCGGCGGCAGTATCCAGGGCAAAGGCAAGGAGGAAGCCAGCAGCATCATGGCCAACCTCTGGTATGACGTCACCAATCTGCCCGCTCCATTGAGCCGGCTCACCCCGTATGTGGGCGGTGGCCTGGGTTATGCGGTGCTGACCATCAGTGGCCTGGAAGCTGGCGGCGTCCAGTTCGGCGGGACCCATCGCGACACCGTCCCGGCCTATCAACTCGGTGCGGGGCTGGGCTATGAACTCTCCGAGCACTGGTCCATGTCCCTGGATTACCGGTATTTCAAGACCCGCGAAGCCCACTACGGCAATATCCAGGGCCTGCCCCAGGGTGACGTGAGCACCGAGTACAACGCGCAGTCCTTGATGCTTGGCCTGCGTTATTGGCTGTAATTACCACGATAAGCCGGCGCCTTGCCCTGCGGGGCGCCTGCCCTGGCTTGCCGACATAACCTCGGAGCGGTTGATTCGTTCGAATGCCCAGTACCCTAGACAGACAAATTCTGCGACCATAAACAAAAAAAACGCCAGGGAACTCAGGCCTTTCGATTACACCCTGGAACACCGTTATGTATTCCCTCCTCTTTCAAAGCCTACGGGCACGCTTTGCCATCGTCGTCGCGCTGGTCGTGCTGCTGCTCAGTTGCATCTTCGGCGCCGTGATCGGCGAATCCTCCATCTCCAGACTCAAGGAACAGACCGGACGTCAGCTGAGCGAGTACGCCTATTCAATGGTGGATCGTCTAGACCGCGACATGAGCAGCCGCGCCAAGGGACTGACCGTGCTGAGTCAGCTGGAGGCGTTGCGCAACACTGCCGATATCGATCAGGCACGGGCGCTGCTCGATCACCTCAGCGAGCAGTTTCCGAGCTATTCATGGATCGGCCTGACCGATGCCCAGGGCAAGGTGCTCGCTTCGACCGACGGCCTGCTGCTGGGCGCGGACATCTCGAAAAGGCCGGTGTTCAGCAACGCCCGCGAACAGACTTTCATCGGTGACGTGCACGAGGCGGTGATGCTCGCCAAGCTACTGCCCAACCCGTCCGGGGAAGCGATGAAGTTTGTCGACATCAGCATGCCGATCAACAATGACGCCGGGCAACTGACCGGCGTCCTTGCCGCGCACCTCTCCTGGGAATGGGCGGCCGAGGTTGGGCGTTCGTTGTTCGAACCGTTGCAAAAGCGCCTGCCGGGCCTGGAGTTTCTGGTCATCAGCAAGGACGGTACCGTGCTGCTTGGCCCCAAGGAGATGATCGGCAAACCCGTCGGAATCGCGTTGCATACCGGTGGCGGGCAGAGTGGGTCGGTAGAGCGCTGGCAGGACGGCCGTCTGTACCTGGCCGGTGCGGCACAAAGCGTCGGGGTCGATGGTTATCCGGGGCTGGGGTGGACCGTGATCACGCGCCAGCCTGCTGAAGCCGCCTTCGCCCAGGCCCATTCGCTACGCAACGAAATACTCTTGTGGGGCGGCATCCTGTCCATCGTGTTTGCGATCATCGGCTGGATTGTCGCAGGCATTCTCACAGGCCCGGTGAACCTCATTGCCGACGCGGCTGCTCGCCTCTCCGAAGGGGCCGATGTGAGCATCCCGCTGCTCAAGGGCGCCCGTGAAGTCGAAACACTGAGTATCGCGATCCGTCATCTGGTCGACAGCCTGACCCGTAAAGGTGGCCAGCTGGCGCTGGTCGAGGGCATCGCCTACCGCGACGTCGTCACCGGCCTGCCCAACCGGGCGGCGCTGGACAAGTACATCGAGGCGCTGGGCAGCGAAGTGCAGGCTCCACCTGAGTTCGGCGTCCTGTGCCTGGACCTCGACGGCTTTAAACCGGTCAATGATCGCTTCGGCCACGCCGTCGGTGATGAACTGCTTCGCGAGGTCGGCACCCGGCTGCTGTCGGCCGTACGCGAAGGCGACATTGCCGTGCGGCACGGCGGCGATGAGTTCGTGCTTCTGCTGCGCCTGCGGACAGGCGAATCCTTGGACAACCTACAGAGTGCAGCCCAACGAATCATCGCGAAGCTGGCCGAACCGGTGGTGCTGGCGGGAGAACCCATCAAGATCGGCTGCAGCATCGGTGCCACACTGTGGACCAGCGGCGATTTCACTGCCGCGCTGGCCCAGGCCGATGCGGCGCTCTACCGGGCCAAACGCGCCGGTAAGTCCCAAGCGATGTTTCATCAGTCCTCGGGGTCCACGGCCCCAGGTATCGAAGCCGAGGCCTTGGCGCCTTGACACGCCATGCCAGCGGCTGAAGAGAATGAGCAAAGATTTGTCACGGGCTGTCACAACCCAGGAAGCGCTGGTAGTTTCAGCCTGGCAATGGCATGCAGACGCCACATGACCGAATCACTGCAGCGCTGTGTGGCGAAAGATTTTCACGAATCCGCCGATACAGGCCTGATAAGCTGCGGGCTCGCAGGTGGCGCCTAGCAAAAAGCAACGATAGGGAGATTCAACGGACATGATTGTCGGCATTGATCTGGGGACCACCCACAGCCTGATCGCGGTATGGCGCGACGGCGCGGCACAGCTGGTCCCCAATGCGCTGGGCGAGTGGCTCACCCCCAGCGTGGTGGGCCTGGACGACGAAGGCCGGGTCATGGTCGGTCGTGCGGCGCTGGAGCGGTTACAGACTCATCCGCAGCTGACCGCCTCGCTGTTCAAACGTTATATGGGTAGCTCCCGTATCACCACCCTCGGCAATCGTGAGTTTCGCGCCGAAGAGCTTTCAGCGATGGTCCTGCGCAGCTTGCGCGAGGACGCCGAACGGCATTTCGGCGAACCGGTGGAAGAAGCCGTGATCAGCGTCCCGACCTATTTCAGCGACGCCCAGCGCAAGGCCACGCGCATTGCCGGTGAACTGGCGGGGTTCAAGGTCGAGCGGCTGATCAACGAACCCACCGCGGCCGCCCTCGCCTACGGCCTGCATCAGCGCGACAACGCCAGCACCTTCCTGGTTTTCGACCTTGGCGGCGGGACCTTCGACGTCTCCATCCTGGAACTGTTCGAAGGCGTCATGGAAGTGCGCGCCAGTGCCGGCGACAACTACCTGGGCGGGGAAGACTTCGACACGCTGTTGCTCCAGGATTTCGTCGCCGCTCAGGCCGTCAGCTCCGAAGGTCCGCTGGCCCTTAGCGACGCGCAGCTTTATGGGCGGCTGCGGCGTGAGGCCGAACGTGTGCGTAAAACCCTGGGCCATGACGCCAGCGCGATCTTCTCGGTACGCCAGGGCGAGCGTGAATGGCGTCGTGAATACACCCAGGCGGCGCTCACCGAGCTTTATGCACCCCTGTTCACTCGGCTTCGGGCCCCCATCGAGACCGCCCTGCGCGACGCAAGGATCCGCGCCAGCGAACTGGACGAAGTGTTGCTGGTGGGCGGCACCACGCGCATGCCGCTGGTGCGAAAGCTGGCGGCCAGTCTGTTCGGACGCTTCCCTTCGATCCAGCTCAACCCCGACGAAGCCGTGGCACTGGGCGCGGCGGTACAGGCCGGCTTGAAGAGTCGTGACGCGGCGCTCGAAGAAGTGGTCATGACCGACGTCTGTCCCTATTCCATGGGCGTCGAAATCGCCGTCGAATATGGCGGCACGCTCGAAGACGGCCACTATCTGCCGATCATCGAACGCAACTGCGTGGTGCCGGTGAGCAAGGTCAAGCGCGTGTACACCCTCAAGGATCAGCAGAAGGTCGTGCTGCTGAAGGTCTACCAGGGCGAAAGCCGGCGGATCAGCGAAAACATTCTTCTGGGCGAACTGGAGATTGCCGTGCCGCCGATGCCCGCCGGAGAAGTCAGCATCGACGTACGTTTCACCTACGACACCAACGGCCTGCTGGAGGCTGACGCGCAGATTGTCCAGACCGGGGAGCGACGCAATCTGGTGATCGCCAATAACGCCGGCGTGCTGGACAGCGCGCAGATCCAGCAGCGTCTCGAGGCTTTGCAAGCGTTGAAGATCCATCCACGGGACGAACAACCCAACACCTTGCTGATCGCCCGGCTCGAGCGCCTGTACCAGGAAAGCCGTGGCGACCTGCGCCAGCAGCTCGACGAGATGGCCACGCGCTTCGCCCGGGTGCTCGAGACCCAGGAGCTGCATGACATTCGCGAGTTACGGCTGCACATCAGCGCGCAACTCGACGCGCTGGAAGAAGGTGTCTGGCGATGAGCTGCTGGGAAGTCCTGGGCCTGCCGGCGGACGCCGACAAACGCAGCATCAAGCGCCAGTATGCGAACCTGCTCAAACAGCATCGGCCAGATGAAGATCCCGAGGGTTTCCAACGTTTGCGCGAGGCCTACGAGCAAGCCTTGGCCTGGGCCGATTGGCAACAGGAAGTGGTGGTCGAGGCTGAAGAATCGATTCCCGTCGATTGGCTTGAAACGCAGCCCGAGGCCCCGCGCCCGGAACCCAGGCCAGCAGAACCGCAAGGCCCGTCCCCGAGCCAACGCCTGGCGATGCAATGCCTGGAAGCGATCAGTGCGACCAACCTCGCCGACCGCGTGGCCCAAGCGCGCCTCTACGGATGCGAGCGAGACTTCGAACACGGCCTGCTCATGCATTGCCTGGCGCAGGAAGACAGCTACGCGCTGACTGAAGCCGCCATCGGACAGCTGCATTGGCTGACACCGTGGCAGCGCGAGGATCTACCCGTTGGCGCCACCGAGCAGTTGCGCAACAAGCTCATGGGGCTGGCATGGTCGCGCCTGACCGGAGCCTGCCACGACAACCAGCGCTTTCTCGATCTGGCCCGACAACTCGGTGCCAGCCCCTGGCTGCAGACGCTCGATGCGCGACAGTGGCTGAATCGATGCCTGGCCATGGCCTTGTTGCAGGCACCGCATTGGTCTGAAGCGCGGTTCGACGCGATCTGCGCGCAACAGGGCTGGAAGCAGACCGGCCATCACAGCCCCTGCCCCGAACCCTGGTGGAGCCAATTGCTCGCCCGTAGCCATTGCGCAACGTTCCTTGAGCAGCAGACGCGCCTCGCAACCACCGCCGACAGCAGCGACGCCAAGGCCGCGCGCATGTTGTTTGGCGGGCTCGACGAAGACGCCCGGGTGCGCCTGAGCATGACCTTCGGCGCGCAGGACTGGGCGGCCTGCGAGGCGCTGTACCGTACGGTTGAGAGTCGTCACCCGGAACTGCTTGAAGATCGACCCGAGCTGGCCCCGGACACCTGGCGCCCGCTGCGTCGGCAACCGCCGATCATGGCCGTGCCGCTGGCGATCCTGGGCGCCTCGACCTGGATGAGCTGGCAATTCGAATATCTACTCGGCGGGTCGTTCTTCAGCAGCGTACTCGACATGCTCATGCGTGCGTTGCTGCTGGGTGTGGTCGCCTGGGGGCTCAGCGCCTGCTGCAAGGTCCTGTGTCGGGGCGCCTGGCACCTGGACCAGTCGCTCCACGCTCGCTTCGGTCACTGGCTGAGTTTGCGCCGGCCCGCGCCATTGCCGATACGCGAAAGTCTCTGGGTCGGGCTGCTGGGTGGGCTCATTTATCTGGCGGGAGGAACGCTCGCCGCAGGGACGTACTTTGGCATCCTCGGTGCCTTGGCCGTCATGAGCCGGCGAAGGACCTCCGGACGCGGCCCGTCTGTGTTCGCCCGGCTCTATGAACGCATCCCTGGCGACGTGCTCATCGGCTTGTTCCTGGGCATGCTCGTGCCCCTTGTGCTATTGGGTAATGCCCTGGCCAGCAACGGCGCCCTCGCTGTAAACCAGGGCCTCCAGGCCTGGCCGCAGCGAACCTGCATCGCCCGCCAGCTGACACCCCCGTCCTGCCCTTCGGAACTGTCCACGTTACAGTGGCATAGCACGAGCCAACCATGATCAGCACCCGAGCCTTTTTCACTGCCGTTGTCGTTCTGCTGACAATGAGCTGGATGGTCCTGCGCTTGTCCGCGCCCGACCTTGATCGCGAAACACTGTCGCGCTGGTCCGAAGTCCAGGACATCAACACCTGCCTGATCGACGGTGCCGAGCTTCTTGAAGAGCGTTATGTCAGCTATCGCACCCTGGTTTCCCAACCCAGGGAAAAATGGCCGTTTGGCTGGTTCTTCCCCGGCTTCGGCATGGGCACAGGCAGTCTCACCCGACCGCAGGACGCCCAACCATCGCCGTGTAAACCCTGGCTTAGCCACCGTGATCCCGGCCTCAGTGCCCTGGCCAGGAACTACGTCCAGGCCTATAACCGCCTGCGCCCGGACGCCCTGGCTGTCGAGCAGTGGCTGGCAGAACGGCCGGCCGACCGGGATGATCGGGGCCTGGAAACACTCGACCGGACCTTTACCACGCATTTGCAGGATGTGCGCGCCCAGGCAGTACCGCTGCGCCAGGCGCTGGAACAGCCGCAACTGCAGGTTCGGCAAGAGCAATTGGCAGCCATCGAGAAACGTCTGGGACGCGATCAGCATTGGTACACGCTGCGTTTCATGATCGATGCCCGCCAAACCATCAATGCCCTGGATGCCATGACGGCAGGCACGCCCTTGACCCAAAAACAGTTGCTTGCCATGCAGCAAACCCTGGCGGCCACCTGGACGGACGCCGACTCTGCCGTACAGGCGCTACCCCGCCTACGCTCCGCCAACGGCGGCCCGCCCGTATGGAGCAAAATCAGCCTCGCTGCCAAGGAATGGATCGCCACCCTGGAACGCTTGCAGCGACACTGGGCGGCAAGAGCCGATGCCGCGCAGCTGAACCAGGACCTCGCGGCGGCACAAGCTGGATACGATGAGTTGCGCAGGCGCTATAACGCTGCGGTGCAGGGGCAGTATTGATCAGCCGGAAAACCTACCACAGAGATTACTTGCAGGCTTGCGAAGTGCCTCTGAAGAAAGACTTCCATGGGCTGCGTCCGTTGTTGTCGGTGCGGTGACTGGAGAAGTTCGGCACACCCGCGCCTGTTGAACGAAAGCTGGGGGTGACCCACCGCGAACCGGCCGGCCATTACAGGTCAGAGCGCAAGCACGAAACGGCATTCGCCTCTGGATGTATTGTCGTTGGCTAGCTGCTCAGGTACGAACCCGCACCGCTCGACAACCTTTCTCGAACCCGCGTTGCCCGGATACACATACGCCACCAACTGCGTCAGATCCCAGCGCTTGCGCGCTTCCTCGATCAGGCGCTTCAAGGCCAGCGTTGCCAACCCCTGCCCGCAGGCGCCTTGATCTATCCGATAGCCCACTTCCCCCGAGCCCTGCGGTGAGTTGATGTTTTTCAGATTTGCCCGACCGACGATCCTTGCGCCGCAATCCTCGATCACAAACGGATGCCAGGTCTGGGCGGCGAAATCAGCCAGATAGCTTTCGATGTGCGCTGTGACGCCTTCAAGCGAATAGAACGAAGGGTCGCGAGGGTCGATGTGAGATTCGAACCAGGTGCGGTTGTCGGCTTCGAATGCCAGTAGTGCCTGGGCATCGGTCATTTTCAGTTCGCGAATATTGATGGATTGCACTGGTGACCTCTCCTTGGGTTCCGATGGCAATCGTAAGGGCGAATGTGTGGCTATGGGAACAGTCGGCATCTCATTGGCTGTTCCACCGCCATCGCGAGCAGGCTCGCTCCCACAGGGGGATTGTGGCGGGTGCGGGATCCGTATGCACACCAGGATCACTGTGGGAGCGAGCCTGCTCGCGATGGCGGTGGGTCAGCCGAGCAGATGTTGGATTGGCTGCCGCTTTCGCGGGTAAACCCGCTCCCACAGGGGTTTTGTGGCGGATGCGAAATCTGTATGCACACCAGATTCATTGTGAGAGCGAGCCTGCTCGCGATGGCGGTGGGTCAGCCGAGCAGATGTTGAATTGGCTGCCGCTTTCGCGGGTAAACCCGCTCCCACAGGGGTTTTGTGGCGGATGCGAAATCTGTATGCACACCAGATCCATTGTGGGAGCGAGCCTGCTCGCGATGGCGGTGGGTCAGAGTCAGCCATAACGAAAATGCCCCGTACCTTTCGATACGGGGCATTTCCTGAGGTTTGCCAGGTCTTCACGCTGACGGCAAACCGCTCGGCATCAGTCGCTTATCAGCCGTTCCAGGGGCGGTCGCCCTGCTCGTCCTTGATGCGCGTCGGCAGGCCCATTACGTCCAATGCCTTAAGAAACGGCTCGGCCGGCAGCTCCTCGACGTTGACCATGCGTCGCACGTCCCACTCGCCACGGGCTACCAGCAGGGCTGCGGCGACTGGCGGTACGCCGGCGGTGTAGGAGATGCCCTGACTGTCGGTTTCGGCATAGGCCTCTTCGTGGTCGGCCACGTTGTAGATGAACATCTCCCGCGGCTGGCCGTCCTTGACACCCTTGACCAGGTCACCGATGCAGGTCTTGCCGGTGTAACCCGGCGCCAGCGAGCTCGGGTCAGGCAGCACGGCCTTGACCACTTTCAGCGGCACGACTTCCAGGCCTTCGGCGGTCTTGACCGGTTGCTCGGAGAGCAGGCCGAGGTTGCGCAGGACGGTGAACACATTGATGTAGTGTTCGCCAAAGCTCATCCAGAAACGCACGTTGGGCACGTCGAGGTTCTTGGACAGCGAATGCACTTCGTCATGGCCGGTGAGGTACAGGTTCTGCGAGCCCACGACCGGCAGGTCGTCGGTGCGCTTGACTTCGAACATGGTGTTGCTGGTCCACTGGCTGTCCTGCCAGCTCCACACCTGTCCGGTGAATTCACGGAAATTGATTTCCGGATCGAAATTCGTGGCGAAATACTTGCCGTGCGAACCGGCATTGACGTCGAGAATGTCGATCGAATTAATGCGGTCGAAATGCTGTTGCTGGGCCAGTGCCGCATAGGCATTGACCACGCCCGGGTCGAAACCCACGCCGAGGATGGCGGTGATGTTCTTCTCCTGGCACTCCTGCAGATGCTTCCACTCATAGTTGCCGTACCAAGGCGGCGTTTCGCAGACCTTGCCCGGTTCTTCGTGGATGGCGGTGTCCAGGTAGGCCACGCCGGTATCGATGCAGGCACGCAGCACCGACATGTTGAGGAAAGCGGAGCCGACGTTGATGACGATCTGCGACTCGGTCTCGCGAATCAGCGCCTTGGTCGCTTCGACATCCAGCGCGTTGAGCGCAAAAGCCTTGATGTCGGCGGGCTGCTTGAGGCTACCCTTGGCCTTGACGCTGTCGATGATGGCCTGGCATTTGGAGATGTTGCGCGACGCGATAGCAATACGACCGAGTTCGTCGTTGTGCTGCGCGCACTTGTGGGCCACCACCTTGGCGACACCTCCTGCACCAATGATAAGTACGTTCTTCTTCAATTTCTTCAAGTCTCCTTCCGCCAGCTCAAGAAAGGCTGGACAGATAGTCGTCGTAAACAAATTCGCGAACCACTTCGACGCTGCCGTCGAGTTGCTTCACTACGATGGACGGCATTTTCAGGCCGTTGAACCAGTTCTTCTTGACCATGGTGTAGCCTGCTGCGTCGATGAACGACAGCCGATCGCCGATGGACAGCGGACGATCGAATGGGTATTCGCCGAAAATATCTCCGGCCAGGCACGACTTGCCGCAAATCATGTAGGTGTGCTCGCCCTCGCTCGGCGCCAGCTTGGCGTTCAGGCGATAGATCAGCAGATCGAGCATGTGCGCCTCGATGGAGCTGTCCACCACGGCCAGGTGCTTGCCGTTGTAGAGCGTATCGAGCACGGTGACTTCCAGCGATGCGCTCTGGGTGATCGCCGCTTCACCCGGCTCCAGGTAGACCTGCACGCCATACTTTTGCGAGAACGCCTTGAGACGTGCGCAGAACGCGTCCAGCGCATAGCCCTCGCCAGTGAAGTGGATGCCGCCACCCAGGCTGACCCACTCGACCTTATGTAACAGGTGACCAAAGCGCTCTTCGATAGTGCCGAGCATTTGGTCGAACAGGCCGAAGTCGCCATTTTCGCAGTTGTTATGGAACATGAAGCCGGAGATCTGCTCGATGACCTGCTCGACCTTCACCGGGTCCCATTCACCCAGGCGGCTGAACGGACGCGCCGGGTCGGCCAGCAGGTAATCCGAACTGCTCACCTGCGGATTGACCCTCAGGCCACGGACCTTGCCGGCGGACGCCTCGGCGTAGCGCTGCAATTGGCCGATGGAGTTGAAGATGATCTTGTCGCAGTTGGCGAGCATCTCCTCGATCTCATCGTCGGCCCAGGCCACGCTGTAGGCGTGGGTCTCGCCGGCGAACTTCTGCCGACCGAGCTTGAGCTCGTAGAGCGACGACGAAGTGGTGCCGTCCATGTACTGCTGCATCAGGTCGAACACCGACCAGGTGGCGAAACACTTGAGTGCCAGCAAGGCCTTGGCCCCGGACTGCTCACGCACATAGGCGATCTTCTGCATGTTCGCCAGCAGTTTCTGTTTATCGATGAGGTAATACGGCGTTTTGATCATTTTCGCGGCCTCCGGCAAGGCGAGCCAAAAAAGGATGCGCATTGTGCCTTCACTGACTGCATATCGAAAGAGCGAAAAGCCCCGTTGGCGTAATCACCCCGATCCACGCGCAGGCTTCCGATAATCGGTTTACCCATTGTTCTTTAAAGAAAATGATCGAAGCCCGGCGAAGCAGGAAACCCAAGAGGCTTCGACGCGGGCACTTGAGAACCGGCTGACGATACCCTCTAACGACTACGACCAGAGCGCCGGGCAAGCCTGGCATCACTGCGATGACAGACGCATGACACTTTTATGTTCTTCAGAAAGCCGCCGTATATTGCGGAAACCGCTTTTGTGTCGAGATAGATCAACATTCGAGGCACAGGCAGACATGTGGCGGCATCTTCTGGAATAAAACGTTTTAGTAGTCACAAAACCGTCAGACGCAAGGGCGACCGTCAAGACTGTGTAACAAATTGCAACTAGGGTGAGTCGAGCCTCCAGAGCCCAATGAACCGGAGTCTGATCATGACCCACCCGACCCTGGCCCTGGACCCATCGAGTCCAGTCGCCCACCGTTCAAGACCGCAGCTCAATCGCAAGCCTAGCGTGTTCACCCTAGTGGTGTTCTTCGCCGTGCTGGGCAGCGGATTGCTGTTTACTGCCTACAGCCTGATGCACGACATGAACGAATTCGGCACGGTAGTCACCACCTGGACGCCGTTCCTGCTGCTGGGCGTGGCGCTGCTGATCGCCCTAGGCTTCGAGTTCGTCAACGGTTTCCACGACACCGCCAACGCGGTGGCCACGGTGATCTACACCAACTCCATGGCGCCGAACCTTGCAGTGGCCTGGTCGGGGTTCTTCAACTTCCTGGGAGTGCTGCTGTCCAGCGGCGCGGTGGCCTTCGGCATCATCGCGGAGCTGATCCTGCAGGTCGGCTCATCCGCCGGTTTCGCCATGATCTTCGCCCTGCTGATCGCCGCCACCCTGTGGAACCTTGGCACCTGGTGGCTGGGCTTGCCGGCCTCTTCGTCCCACACCCTGATCGGCTCGATCATCGGCGTCGGCGTCGCCAATGCCCTGATGCACGGTCGCGACGGCACCAGCGGCGTAGACTGGGTCCAGGCGAGCAAGATCGGCTACGCCTTGCTGTTATCGCCGCTGGTGGGCTTCGGTTGCGCCGCGCTGCTACTGCTGGCGCTGCGGGCCTTCGTCAAGAATCGCTCGCTGTACAAGGCCCCTGAAGGCAACACCCCGCCGCCATGGTGGATTCGCGGCATGCTGATCCTGACCTGCACCGGCGTCTCGTTCGCCCACGGCTCCAACGACGGTCAGAAAGGCATGGGGCTGATCATGTTGATCCTGGTCGGCACCCTGCCGATGGCCTATGCGCTGAACCGCACCATGCCGGCCGACCAGGCGCTGCAATTTGCCGCCGTGGCTGAAGTGACCCAGCAGGCCCTGGTGAAGCATTCACCCCAACCGGCACCGGCCAATCCTCGCGCGGTGCTGTCCAGCTTCATCAGCAGCAAGCAGGCCACGCCGCAACTGGTACCGGCCCTGGCCGCGCTGACCGGCAGCATCGGCGCCGAGGTCAAAGGCTACGGCTCGCTCGCCCGGGTGCCCGCCGAAGCCGTGGGCAACGTGCGTAACGACATGTACCTGACAAGCGAAACCATTCGCCTGATGGACAAGAACAAAGTCGGTCGTTTCGACGCCGATACCACCGATAAACTGCAACTGTTCAAGCAACAGATCGACATCTCGACGCGGTTCATTCCGCTGTGGGTGAAGATCGCGGTGGCGATTGCCCTCGGCCTGGGCACTATGGTCGGCTGGAAGCGCATCGTGGTGACGGTGGGTGAAAGGATCGGCAAGAGCCACCTGACCTACGCCCAGGGTGCTTCGGCAGAAACCGTGGCGATGATGACCATTGGCGCTGCCGACGTGTTCGGCTTGCCGGTCTCGACCACGCATGTGCTGTCCTCGGGCGTGGCCGGGACCATGGTCGCCAATGGCTCCGGTTTGCAGATGCGCACGATCCGCAATCTGGTGATGGCCTGGGTCCTGACACTGCCTGCGGCGATTCTGTTGTCCGGGAGTCTGTACTGGTTGTTTACCAAGTTGTTCTGAGTCTGTCGCTGCGAGGCTTCACGTCAGTGGGGGCCTCGTCGCTCACACCTTCGCCATCAACGTTGGCTGCACGTGCGCCACGCCATGCAGCAGTTCGATCAGCCAATCGATAAACACCCGCACCCGCGGCGATAGCTGTCGATGGGGCGGGTACACCGCCGAGATCGGCCAGGACGGCACGCGGTACTCCTCCAGCACGGGTATCAGCCGACCCTGGGCCAGTTGCCGTTGCACGTGATAGCGCGGCACCTGGATCAAGCCCAGACCCGCTTCGGCCGCCGCCACGTAGGCGTCGGCATTGTTGACTGTCAATGCGCCGGGCAGCTGCCACTCGCGCACCTGCCCCGCCACCTCGAATTCGAATGGGAAAAAGCGTCCGCTGCCGGCTGAAAACTGGATCATGCGATGCGCCTTCAGGTCCTCCAACTGCTGCGGGCTGCCCCAGCGCGCAAGGTAATCGGGGCTGGCGCAGGTCAACTGATGCAGTTTCACGATCGGCCGCGCCACCAGTGCCTGATCGACGATGTTGCCGGCACGGATCGCACAATCCACACCCTCGCGTTGCAGGTGAACCTGGCGGTCGTGAAAGCCCAGATCCAATTGCAATGCCGGATAGCGCCGATAGAACTCAGGCAGGCGTGGCACGATCCAGGCGCAACCGAAGGCGATGGGCATGTCCACTTTCAACGTGCCGCGCGGTTGACTGCGCTGCGCAGAAAGAGAGCTTTCCAGGTCATCGAGATCGTCGAGCAATTTCCCGCTGCGCTGGTAATACGCTTCACCATCGAGCGTTGCCCGCACCTGACGCGTGGTGCGTTGCAGCAGTTGCACACCGAGGTGAGCTTCCAGTTGCTGGATCAACAGACTGACAGTCGCCCGCGGCAGGCCCAGGTCATCGGCCGCCTTGCCGAAGCCGCCCAGTTCGACGATGCGCCTGAACACCTGCATGGCCTGTAATCGGTCCATCGACTCGCCCCCAACTATTTAGAAATCACGAATAGTTAAACCAATCATCGCGGCTTTATCCAGAAAAAGGCCTGATAGAGACTGATCGGGTATTCAATCGACTCAGGAGTCACTCGCATGAAGACCCGCCAACTCGGTCATCACGGCCCACACGTTTCCGCCATCGGCCTGGGCTGCATGGGCATGTCGGATTTCTACACCACCGGTGTGGATGAACATGAAGCCATCGCCACGCTCCACCGTGCGCTGGAACTGGGCGTGACACTGTTCGACACGGCCGACATGTACGGCCCACATACCAACGAAGAACTGCTCGGGCGCGCCCTGCGCGGCAAGCGTGACGGTATTTACCTGGCAAGCAAGTTCGGCCTGGTGCGCAGCAGCGATCCCCATGCCCGAGGCGTCAACGGGCGCCCCGAGTACGTCAGACAGGCAATCGACGGCAGCCTCAAGCGTCTGGAGACCGACTACCTGGACCTTTATTACCAGCATCGTATCGACCCTGACGTGCCGGTCGAAGAAACCATCGGCGCCATGGCCGAACTGGTCAAGGCCGGCAAAATCCGTCATATCGGCATTTCCGAAGCCAGCGCCCAGACCATCCAGCGGGCACAGGCCGTGCACCCGCTGGCGGCAGTGCAAAGCGAATATTCGTTGTGGACCCGCGATCCGGAACACAATGGCGTGCTCGATACCTGCCGACGCCTGGGCATCGCGTTCGTCGCGTACAGCCCACTGGGCCGAGGTTTCCTGACCGGCGCACTGAAGTCGGCGCAGGATTTTGCCGCCGATGACTATCGCCGATCCAACCCACGCTTCGAGGGTGACAATTTCAATCGCAACCTGGCACTGGTGGAACGGGTCAAGGCCCTGGCCGCCGCCAAGGGCGTCAGCGCCTCGCAACTGGCTTTGGGCTGGGTCCTGGCCCAAGGCGAACATATCATCCCGATCCCCGGCACCAAGCAGCGCCGATACCTGGAAAGCAACGTGGCGGCCATCGGGGTTGAGTTGAGCATGGGAGAGTTGGCTCAGCTCGATGAAATCTTCGCAGGCGAAGGCGCGGTCGCCGGTGATCGCTACCATGCCCAGACGATGACGCTGCTCGACGGCTGAGCGAACCGTCGGGCGCCGATATCGGTCCAGGCTCAAGCAGCGGGCAGTCCAGCCGATAGCCTTATGAATGACGGCCTCGAGCCTGGCCGGAATACGGTTGCATAGGGTTATTTATCGATGGTTTCGCTGCTTAATCGCCTCCTGACGTGGGGCGCCCTGACGCTCCTCGCCGCCAGCTCCTGCGCGGCGCATGAGCCATTGCGCATCGTGACCGAGGAACTGCCGCCGTTCAACATGACCCAGGACGGCAAAGTGACGGGCATGAGCACCGAAGTCGTGCAGGCCGTCCTCAAGGAGATCGGCGAGCAGGCACCGATCCAGCCCATGCCTTGGGCGCGTGCGTACGAACTGGCGCTCAACGAGAGCAATGTGCTGATTTATTCCATCGTCCGCACACCTGAGCGCGAATCGCTTTTCCACTGGGTCGGGGCCATCGCCTCGACCCAGTGGTATCTCTACTCCCTGGCCGACCGGCCGGTGAAACTCAACTCCCTGGCCGACGCCCACGGTCACCAGATCGCCACGGTCAACCAGGACGTGGGTGAGCAATACCTGGTCTCCAAGGGTTTTCGCATCGGCGAGGAACTGCAGTCGAGCACCCGCTATGAGCACAACTACCGCAAGCTCAAGGTCGACCATGTGGAGATGTGGATTTCCAACGAACTCAATGCGCTGTACCTGACCCGCCAGAATGGCGAGGATCCGGACAAAGTGCTGATCCGCTCGTTGCCGCTGCCCGAATTGAGCCGCGCAGACGGCTTCTACATGGCGTTCAGCCGCAAGACGCCGGTCGAGACGGTCGAGAAGTTCCGGGCAGGCTTGGAGGCCATCCGTCACAATGGCGTCTACGATGCCATCGTGCGCAAGTGGTTGTGACATGGACGGACGCTTGCGCGCGAACGCCTCCCAACGACCGCCGACCAGGGCATTCAGCTCCCTGGGGCGCCGCCTGGTCCTTGCAACGCTGTTGTTCTGCCTGATCTTCACCCTGACCATGGTCACATGGCGGACCTGGCTGGCCTGGGAAAGCAACCTGGCGGAAATGAACTCCGAGCTGGCCCTGATCGACCAGGTGTTCCAGAACACCCTCGCCCACGCGATCTGGGAAATGGATCGCGAATCCCTGAACCAGCAGATCACCAGCGTGGCGAGCGCCGCGCCAGTGGGACGCGTGGTGTTGAATATCCTCCGGCCGGGCCAGTTGCCGGAAGTCATCGAACTCAATCGATACCCGGCCGGACAATCGAGCGACGCGCCGGTGCTGCATCGCCAGTTGGTCGCGCAGCCCTACGCCGGTGCTCATGAAAAGGTCGGTGAGCTGATCATCGAAGGCGATAACCAACTGCTCTGGGAACGTCTCTGGGGTGAAGCGCGGAGTATTGTCATCACCCAGGTGATCCAGTCGCTGCTATTGGCCGGATTGGTCATGACCATGTTCAACCGGCTGGTGACCGTGCACGTAGTGCACATCGCCCACCACCTGGGGCAACTCGCTCCGCACACGCTCTCTCGCCACCTCAAGCTGCAGCGCGCCGCCTATCGCCAGGATGAACTGAGCCTGCTCGAATCCCAGGTCAACGAACTGCAAGACAACCTCAATGCACACCTGGCGCGCCAGCATTCGGATGAACTGGCCCTCGCCGCCAGCCGGGATCAGTTGGCTGAACTGGTCGAAGCACGTACTGCCGAACTCAAGGCGGCCAACCAGTCCCTGGAAGCCTTGTCGCGCCACGATGCCTTGACCGGTCTGGCGAACCGGCGCTACTTCGATGAATTGAAGGAAATCGAGTTCCGTCGGGCGATCCGTCACAAGACTCCGCTGGCCGTGCTCATGTGCGACGTCGATTTCTTCAAGATCTACAACGACACCTACGGCCACATTCAGGGTGACGAGTGCTTGAAGCAGATCGCCGAGACCCTGCGCAGCGTTTTCGGCCGCTCCGGCGAAGTCACCGCACGCATCGGGGGTGAGGAGTTCGTCGTAGTGCTGCCCAACGTTGACGCCGAACAAGCGTACGAAGCGGCCCAGCGGGTCCGCGCGAGCCTGGCCGAGCGGGAGCTGCCTCACAGCGGTTCGCAGATATCGCCTTTTGTCACCCTGAGCATTGGCGTGGCCGAGCTGGACCCGGACGCCATGGACCATTTCGACCAACTGCTGCAACGCGCGGACCAGGCGCTGTACCGGGCCAAACACCAAGGGCGCAACCGCGTTGCCCGATAAACCACCGCATCTTTCGAGGTCTGTATGTACGATCGTCTGAGGCTCTGCTCATGCTTGTTCCTGGCCATGATCTGCCTGAAGAGCCAGGCCGAGACAGTCGAAGTCGTGACTGAAGACTCCTTGTACGCGTTCATGCGCGAGGACAAGGTGGTCGGGCCAGGTACGCGCATCGCCGAGCAAACCTTGAAAAACGCAGGTCTGGCCGATTTCAGTGTGTCGCTCTACCCGTGGGCCCGGGCCTACGACAAAGCGCTGCATGAACCCAACGTGCTGATTTTCCCGCTGGACCGCACGCCGGCCCGGGAATCGTTGTTCAAATGGGTCGGCGAAATCCAACGGGTGGCGAGCAAGCTCTACAAACTGCGCGGGCGCAACGACATCGCCGTCAACAGTCTCGAAGACGCCAAGCAATACAGCATTGGTGTGGTGCGCAACGACGCCAAACAGATCTATCTGCAAGATCGCGGCTTTACCCGGCTGGTCATCTCGGCCAACAACCATGACAACTTTCAGAAACTCTTGAATCAGCAGGTGCAACTGGTGCCGATGCCTGAAAATACCGCACGCCTGTTGAGCGCCGATGCGCAGATGGATTTCGCTTCGCTGGAAGAAGTCTACATCCTCGACGAGCAGCCCCACCGGGTCTACTTGGCTTTCAGCCTGAACACGCCGGATGGGGTGGTCGCCAATGCCCGACGCGCCTTCGAACAGCTCAAGGCTGAAGGTGAAGTGGGGCGAATCATGGGCGAAAAGCGTTAAGCTCTGGGGCCCCGTAGTCCGCACCGTGGTTCGGTTTCGCGGTCTACCTGCCCTGACTCGCAAACGACGAGGAACGTCCCATGAGCAAAACGCCGTATGTTCCACCGAAGGTCTGGACACATGACGCCCCGTCTGGCGGCCAGTTCGCCAGCATCAACCGCCCGGTCGCCGGGCCGACCCACGACAAGCCATTGCCCACCGGCAAGCACCCCTTGCAGCTCTATTCGATGGGCACGCCCAATGGCGTCAAGGTCACCATATTGCTGGAAGAACTGCTGGCGCTGGGTCATGAGGGCGCCGAATACGACGCCTGGTTGATCCGCATCAGCGAGGGCGACCAGTTCTCCAGTGGCTTTGTCGAGGTCAACCCCAACTCCAAGATCCCGGCGCTTCTGGATCGCAGTGCCGAACCGCCGGTGCGGGTGTTCGAATCCGGTTCGATCCTGTTGTACCTGGCGGAAAAATTCGGTGCCTTGCTGCCCAGCGACCTGGCGGGTCGCACCGAAACGTTGAACTGGTTGTTCTGGCAGATGGGCTCGGCGCCCTACCTGGGTGGCGGCTTCGGACATTTCTACGCCTACGCGCCAGAAAAACTGGAATACCCCATCAACCGCTTCACCATGGAAACCAAGCGCCAACTCGATGTGTTGGATCGCCGTCTTGGCGAAAGCCGATACCTGGCCGGCAACAGCTACACCATTGCCGACATCGCAGTCTGGCCCTGGTACGGGCAACTGGTGCGCAACAATGTGTACTCAGCCGCCGAGTTCCTGGCAGCGCACGAGTACACCCATGTGCAGCGCTGGGCCGAAGAAATCGCCAAGCGCCCGGCGGTCATCCGTGGACAACGCGTCAATCGGACCTGGGGCGACGAGGCAAGCCAGGTGCCGGAGCGGCATGGGGCCGAGGATCTGGACTGATCCCCGTTCAGCCAACACAACTCCCGTGGCGAGGGAGCTTGCTCCGGCTGGGGTGCGAAGCGCCCCCCTGAGAAGCCGCTTGCGGTCCCCCTGATACTCCAACGGGCCGGATCCGGGACTGCTGCGCAGCCCAGCGGGAGCAAGCTCCCTCGCCACGGGGATTGTTAGTCACCGCAAATTACATCACCGCTTCAGGCCACCTTGAAGCGACTCACCAGTTGTTGTTGGTACTCCGCCAGGCGCGCCAGTTCCTGGCTGGTGATTGCGGTCTGCTCGGCGCCGGCGCTCACCTGGATAACCAGGTCGTTGATTTCGTTCACGTTGCGATTGATGTCTTCGGAAACCGCGCTCTGCTCTTCCGCAGCCGAGGCGATCTGGGTGTTGCGGTCGCTGATGCTGGCGACACCCTCGGCGATTTCCACCAACAGCTCACCGGCCCGCTCGACTCTGCTCGCACCGTCCTGGGCCTTGCCCAGGGTCTGTTGCATGGAAACGGCCGCCCGGTCCGAGCCCGCTTGCAGGTTGCTGATCATCTGTTGAATGTTGCCCGTGGACTCCTGGGTCTTCTGCGCCAGGGTCCGCACCTCCGAGGCCACTACCGCGAACCCACGGCCATGATCACCAGCCCGCGCTGCTTCAATGGCCGCGTTCAACGCCAACAGATTGGTTTGTTCGGCGATACCACGAATCACATCCAGCACCGAGGAGATGGCGTCGCTTTCCAGCTTGAGATCACCAATGATGAGCGCCGTTTCCTCAGCCTGCCCGGACAGCTGGCGAATCAGGCCAATGGTGCTCTCGATCTCTTCGCGACCTTGTTCAGTACTGCGGTTGACCTGCCGGGACATCTGCGCGGCATCGTTGGTACTGTGCGCCACATCGCGTACGGTCGCGCTCATCTGATTGATTGCGGTGGCGACCAGTTCGGTGCCTTGGCGCTGCTGCTCGACACTCTGGCTAGTCTGGACCGTAACCGTGGAAGACTCCTCCGCCGCGGTTGCCACCTGGGCCGTGGCATTGCCGATCTCCTGCACGACGACGCCGATTTCCTGCGCCATGCGATTGAGGTTGTGGGCGATCTGGCCGAATTCGTCCCGGCCTACATAGCTTGCCCGAGCGGTGAGGTCGCGTTGGGCCAGGCCATCGAGGGCTTGATTCACATCCCGGACCGCCAGATCGATCATGCGGATGATCAGACACGAGAGCACCGCGACAGCCGCCAGCGCCACGATCACTGCCGCGATCGTCAGCCATAACGCACGACTCGCCTCATCCCGCGCTTGCATCGCCAAGTGGCTGACGCTCTGGCCCAGGGCTTCTTCCACCTGGCTCATCAGGTCGATGCGTTGCGTGGAGAGTTCGAACCAGGCTTGCGGCTGGACGTCCAGGGGTTGTCCCAACGGCACCTCGAACGCCAGGCGCTGCAACTTGCCCACTTGGGCCGCAGCCGGCTTCTGCATCTGCTCGTCGAACTGGTGGAGCAAGGCAGGCGGGGCCTTGCGCCGGAACGCGTCGGAGTAAGCGGCAAATTCCCCCAGGTTGCGGCTGAAACGCGATAACAACGCCTCGTCAAAGTGCCCCTGGCTGAATACCAGGCCGAGCACGACCCGCTCCCGCCCGGCGCGCTCTTTCATCTCAATGAACTGATTGAGCGCACCGAGTGCATGAACAATGGAGGCGTTATCGATCGTGGCTTCCAGAGAGTGGGTGTAGCCGACAAGGGCCTGGATAATTTCGGTGTAGCGAACACCGGACTCAGTGCTGCTGATACTCAACTTATCGACCTGGGCACGGATGGCCGGCAGCTCGTTCAGTGCGCGCAGCACACTGGCCAATTCTTCGTTGCCCGGCTGCGCCAGCCTACGCACCACTTCGACCGAAGCGCTGGAGTCGTCGCGCATCCGAGCCATCCGCTCGCCCATGGCCTTGCCGTTGCTGCCCAGGAACACCCCGCTGGCACCGCGCTCGCGCTGGAGGGTGGTGATCAGTTGGCTCAACTTTTGTGCCTTGGCGCTGGCCGCTACCGTGGCATTCATATCCTGCAGCGTCTTGTAGTTATCGACCACAAAGACGCCAGCCAACGTCAGAAACCCCAGTAAGGGAAGGAGCAGGATCAGTAAAAGTTTCAGACGTAGCGGTGCATTCTTGAGCATCTGCGTTCAAGCCTCATTCCATTTCAATCGAATGTATTGACGCGTGAACTTGTTATGAGGTGATTGTATCCGCGCTGTTCCTGCCGGGATCTTAGCGCAATATCAAACCGCCATCACGACTAATATCGAAGCGCGCTCCGCTTACGCCGGTTGCGGACGGTAAATCCGCAATTGCCTTGATCTGGATCAATCGCGGACCATTTATTTGCGACGGTCTGCCGGCTCATCGGCCAGGCATTTTCATACCTTTTGCTAAGGATCATCACCCTAAAGCGCATTCGAACCATACCCCCGTATGGTATCGAACGCGTCGCGTCGGCCTGCAAACTGAACGCTCCAGGCCAGCCGCCGCCCTCACGTCGGTACGCGGTGTACGCCTGGAACTCTTGCCCCCATGCACTGGAGAACATCCCATGACAACACCTCAGGATTACCCCACCCAAAAAAGTGGTACACATCAGAACGGAAACAGTCAGCAGCCATTGAACGTGCGCCTGGACGCCCCAGTCGAGCGTGGTGACACGGGATTCGAGGAACTGGTGCCTTCGCGCTATGCGCTACGGATCGGTGAAATCGATGTGCTGGTGGTCAGCGATGGGGTATTGCCGCTGCCGACCACGACAATGTCCACCAACGCCGACCCGGCCGCCCGTGCCGCCTGGTTCAGGGAGATGTTCCTCGGACCGGACGCGTTCGATTGGGCGCTGAACGTATTGGTGGTGCGTAGCGGCGAGCAGACCATCCTGGTCGACGCGGGACTGGGCGGGCAGTTCGCCGGCTTCCCGAGGGCCGGGCAATTTCCCAAGCGCCTGGCCGCCGCCGGGATTGACCTGGCGTCCGTGACCGATGTGGTGATTACTCACATGCACATGGACCATATCGGCGGGCTGCTCGTCGATGAGGTGAAGAACCGGCTGCGTCCGGACCTGCGCATCCATGTGGCGGCTAAAGAGGTAGCGTTCTGGAAGTCGCCGGACTTCTCCAGGACCTCCATGCCCTCACCCGTGCCGGACGTCTTGCGCTCCACCGCCGAGCAGTTCATGAAGGCTTATGGCAGCAAGCTGCATACATTCGAGCAAACGTGCGAGGTGGCACCCGGTGTGGTCGCGCGGCTCACCGGCGGCCATACACCAGGGCACTGCGTGGTTCACGTGACATCCGGCAACGAGCGGTTGACGTTCGCCGGCGACGCGCTGTTCCCGGTCGCCTTCGATCATCCCGACTGGCACAACGGATTTGAACATGATCCCGAGGAATCGGTTCGTGTGCGGGTCCGTCTGATGCAGGAAGCGGCGGCGTCCGGCGAATTGCTGGTCGCCACTCACCTGCCCTTCCCGTCGGTGGGCCGCGTGGCGGTCGACGGCGATGCCTTCCGTTGGGTGGCGGCGTTCTGGGATTATTGAAGGCTCGCCAGACCTGGCCCAGCCGCCCTTCAGCACGGGGAAAGCGTCTCCTCGCGCTGAAGGGGCGGCCTGGGCAGTTGGAAAACAACCGTCAGTCCCGTGCCCCTGCGATCACGCTGAACTTCCTCCGGCCATGGCCCCTCTGCCCTTTATCATCACGCTATCGAGAGAGGCAGGACGTCATGAGAGCACTTACATATCACGGTGCACACAATGTGAAAGTCGATACGGTCCCTGACCCGATCCTGGTGGACAGCGACGACATCATTCTGCGGGTCACCGCAACGGCGATCTGCGGTTCCGACCTGCACCTTTATCGCGGGAAAATCCCCACCGTCGAGCACGGCGACATCTTCGGGCATGAGTTCATGGGCATCGTCGAAGATGCAGGTTCCGCGGTGACCGCCGTGCAACCGGGCGACCGTGTGGTGATTCCGTTCGTGATCGCCTGCGGCAGTTGCTTCTTCTGCCAGATGGACCTGTTCGCCGCCTGTGAAACCACCAACACCGGGCGCGGCGCGATCCTGAACAAGAAGGCGATCCCACCGGGGGCAGCGCTGTTCGGCTTCAGCCATTTATATGGCGGCGTACCCGGTGGACAAGCCGAATACGTGCGCGTACCCAAAGCCAATACCGGCCCCTTCAAAGTGCCGGGGACACTCTCGGATGAAAAGGTCCTGTTCCTCTCCGACATCTTGCCCACCGCGTTTCAAGCGGTCACCAATACCGGAATAGGCAATGGCTCGAGCATCGCGATCTACGGCGCCGGCCCGGTCGGCTTGTTGAGCGCCGCCTGCGCCAGGATGCTGGGCGCCGAGCAGATTTTCATGGTCGATCATCACCCCTACCGCCTGGCTTACGCGCAGAAAACCTATGGCGTGATCCCGATCAATTTCGATGAGGACGACGACCCCGCCGATACCATCATCCGCCAGACCAAAGGCATGCGGGGGGTGGACGGTGTGGTCGATGCGGTCGGCTTCGAAGCCAAGGGCAGCACCACCGAGACGGTACTGGCAACGCTCAAGCTCGAAGGCAGCAGCGGCAAGGCGCTGCGCCAGTGCATCGCAGCCGTCAGGCGCGGCGGCACCGTGAGCGTGCCTGGCGTCTATGCAGGCTTTATCCACGGTTTCCTGTTCGGTGATGCGTTCGACAAAGGCCTGACCTTCAAGATGGGCCAGACCCACGTGCAGCGTTACCTGCCCGAGTTGCTCGGGCACATCGAGACCGGGCGCCTGTCTCCGGAAGTGATCATCAGCCATCGCCTGTCACTGGAGCAGGCAGCCGAGGGCTACAAGATATTCGACAAGAAGCAGGAAGATTGCCGCAAGGTCATCCTGACGCCGGGCAACGATAGCGCCATTGCATTGCCTGAGGATGGCGGCCCGACTCCGGTGCCGGTGACTTGAGTTCGTTGTCTGGGAGTTGAGGGCGAGCGGGAACGTGCCGCCCTCATCGCGAGCAGGCTCGCTCCCACAGAGTTTCGTGGTGCCATACGAAACTGTTACTCGCCTCGGATCCCTTGTGGGAGCGAGCCTGCTCGCGATAGCGGTGGGTCAGTCACTCAGTGCTTGCTGATCCGACACGTTCGCGAACCAGGCCGCTCCTCCCAATCACTCCCCGGCCATGCGCTGCGGGACGCCGCCGGAGTATTTACTCATGAGTTTGAGCGTCACCCCGTTCGTCCAACCGAAGCCGTCTTGCAACTCATATTCGCCACCGCCCCCGCCATCGCCCTGGCCGGACAGGTCATATTTCTCCACCAGCTTGTTCTCCTTGCCGTAGAGGTCCTGAACCTGCTGCAAGAAACGACTGCCGATCTGTTGCGCCAACGCCGATTGCCCGTAGCGGTCCAGCCCCTCCACCGCCACCCATTGCAACGGGGCCCAACCATTGGGTTCGTCCCACTGCTGGCCGTTATTGACCTGAGTGGTGGCAATGCCCCCGGGACGCAACAGGCCCTCACGCACCGCATCGGCGGTGAGATTGGCGTGCTCGACCGAGGCAAGCCCGGCGTACAGCGGAAACAATGTGGCGGCACTTAACTGCTGGCGTTGCTGGTGCCGTTGCCAATCGTAATCCACATAGAAACCACCTTCGGCATTCCATAAGTGCTTCTCGATGGCCTGCTGACGGCGCTCGGCACGCTGCCCATAAGCCTGGACGCAAGGCGTGTTCCGCACCGTTTCACAAGCCTTGGCGATGGTGCGTTCCAGGTGATAGACCAGACTGTTCAGGTCCACCGGCACGATGGCCGTGGTGCGGATGGTCGCCAGGTTCTGTCCATCGCCCAACCAACGGGAACTGAAGTCCCAGCCACTCTCGGCGCCCGCACGCAGGTCGCGCCAGACTTCCTCCCTGGGTCGGCCCGAGGCCTGCTCGGCGGTCTTGACATCCTGCATCCAGGATTCCTGGCGCGGCGTCGGGTTGGCGTCCCAATAGCGATTGAGCACGCTCCCGTCGGCGAGCTTGACGGCATGTCTGGCTGCCTCGCCAGGCTTGAGGGTGCTGGCGCCGTCCATCCAGTAGGCGTATTCCTTCTGCAACTGTGGCAAGTAGCGCCCATAGGCCTGATCACCTTCGATATGCGCCTGCAACTCGACCATGTAGGCAAAGAACGGCGGTTGCGACCGGCTCAGGTAATACGTGCGGTTGCCGTTGGGAATGTGGCCGTAGGTATCGATCATGTAGGCAAAGTTGTCGGTCATCTGGCGGACCTGGGCTTTGTCTCCACTTCGTTCAAGCCCCAGCATGGTGAAGTAGGAATCCCAGTAATACATCTCGCGAAAACGCCCGCCGGGGACCACATAGGGCTGCGGCAAGGGCAGCAGGCTGCTGTACTGCGGCACCTCGCGGTAGGTGCGGCTCAATACCGGCCAGAGTTTATCGATGTGTTCTTCGATCGGCGCCCCAGGCTTCGGCGCCGGACTTTCGACCTCGCCGGACTCGATGAAATTGTCCTCCACAAAGGCCTTGAGATCGAAGCCCGCGTCGGCCCGCCGGGCCAGGTAGTCGGCGCGGATCTGCGCCGGCTCCCGTTTGGGCAGCGCATCCACGAAGTGCTTCTGGTCGGTGAACACCTGCTGGCGCTGCACCGCTTCAAACAGCTCGGGATAGGCTTGGTCGGGCGGTTGAGGGGTACGGGATTGAGCATCCTGGTAGCTCCAGGTCGCGGTGGGTTGGCTTGAACAGGCCGCGCAGAACACAGCGGCGAAAGAAAGACTGGTGAGATAGATCGGTCGCATCAGCGGCTCCATGTTGTCGTTCCTGACAGACAGGTGACAGGAGGCGATGGAGCTGGGTTCATTAAAATGAGTCGGATTTGGGGTGATCAGGTTATGCGCAGCGAAACCTGCGCTGCTGTCAGCGTACTCATAGCGCTCGCTGCAACGCGGCCACGCCACTACTGTCAGAGCTCACAGTTTTTAAGTGCTTAATGAAATAGCGCGGCGACAGGTTCGGCATAATCAGGTCAGGTCGCTGGTCTCGACTCCAGGCCAGCGACTAGCCGTCGACTACTTCACCCCTTCGCAATTCACCATCCAGGCAATCCCGAAGCGGTCTTCGAACATCGCGAAACGTTCCGCCCAGAAGGTTTTTGCCAACGGCATGTGCACCGAACCGCCGGCGCTCAAGCCTTGAAACAGACGCTCGGCTTCGGCCACGCTGTCGACATTGAGAGAAACGGATACGCCCTGCGGCTTGCGATACGGCTGGCCCGGCGGGCAGTCGGACGCCATCAGGCTGAAGTCGCCGACGGTCAGGCAAGTGTGCATGATCAGGTCGGCGTCCTTGGGCATGCCGACGTCTTCAGGTGCCTCGGCAAAGGTCATGGAAAACAGCTCGCCGCCCAGCACGCTCTGGTACAGCTCAAAGGCTTGCTTGCACTGACCGTCAAAGGTCAGGTAAGGGATGATTCTCATGGTGGGATCTCCTGTTGTCGGGTTTCACGATTGCGCCCATGGCGGTCAGCCGTTCTTCGCTCGGCAATTCTCCGGCGTCCGATTCGGGGCCGGCTTTGACGATTACCATAAAGCGCAAGGTCATATCTTCTCAGGGTCGATAAGCCGTCCTGGTTACGGCTGTATGGGTAATCGAACGGCCGAGGGGGAAATCGACAGCCTGGATTAATATTTTTCAGCCTGTCGGGGCGAAGTCCGTGTACAGGAACAGGCTCAGTCGCCCTGTTCCTTCACCAGACGGTGACGTGCGAGTAGCGGCGACGGTCGCGGTTTCGTATCGGACTGCGAGTGGCTGCTCACGACTTACGCTTGAACGCTTCCCGGCGGGCGGTACGCTCGCCCAGGAAACGTTGGCTGATCGTCGCCTCCAGGTCCCTGCGCTGCACAGGCACGCCGCAGTGCGGGCAGATACTGGCCAACCCGACGTCATGACCGCAGGCCCGGTGGACAAAATGCATCGCCAGTCCCTCGCCCTCCTCTTTGCACCAACCCTCGCCCCAGGCGCGCAATGCGTAGAGCACCGGGTAGAAGGCCCAGCCCTTTTCTGTCAATTGGTACTCATAGCGCATCGGCTTCTGATTATAGGGCCGGCGCTCGACCATACCGTCGGCTTCCAGTGCCTTCAGGCGCGAGGCCAACATCTGCGGCGTGGCACCGGTCTGGATCTGTATTTCTTCGAAACGCGTCGAGCCCATGTACAGCTCGCGCAGCACCAGGATCGTCCATTTGTTGCCGACTATGTCCACCGAGCGTGCCACCGGGCACACCGTCTCGCTCGTCTCATTGTGCATCGAAATCACCGGGCTCTCGTCAAGATCACTATTGTTTTCATAGTAGGGCTTCGAAATCCAGCCTGCGTTATAAAATCCTCTGTAGGCTACGTTTTTGTTGACACTATGATTTTCATATTTAATATGAAATGTATTAAGAGCGTCACCTCCCCGCGTCATCGGCGAGCAACGCACTTACCTCAAAACTGTCTCGACTGGAGCCTTGAAATGACTGAGCTTGCCTATGATCCGGCGCGCACCGGCCTGTTGCTGGTGGATCCCTACAACGATTTCCTCTCTGACGGCGGAAAGCTGTTCCCCTTGCTGAGCAACGTCGCCCGTGAGGTCAACCTGCTCGACAACCTGCGAAGCTGCGTCGCAACCGCCCGGGCCCAGGGCATCCAGGTATTCTATGTGCCGCATCGCCGCTGGCAGCCGGGGGACTATGACCATTGGGATCATCCGAATCCGACCCAACGTCTCATCCAGCAGCGCCATACCTTCGCCAAAGGCACCTGGGGCGGCGAATGGCATCCCGATTTCGTACCGCAGGACGGCGATGTCATCGTCCAGGAACACTGGGGCCAGAGCGGGTTCGCCAATACCGACCTCGATTTTCAACTCAAGCAGCAAGGCGTCAGCCATGTCATCGTCGTCGGGTTGCTGGCCAATACCTGTATCGAATCCACGGCACGCTTCGCCATGGAACTGGGCTACCACGTGACCCTGGTTCGTGATGCGACGGCGGCGTTCAGCCAGGAGATGATGCATGCCGCGCATACGCTCAATGGCCCCACGTACGCACACAATATCCTCGACACCGCCGGGCTCCTCCAGGCCCTGCAACCGCATTGAGGAGTCGGGCCATGACGTTAGCGCCGGGGCTACCTACCCGCCTGGTCACGATGATGGCGGTGGCCTGCGCCCTCGCCGTATCGACGCTCTATTACCATCAGCCGCTCCTGCCGCAGATGGCCGCCTCGTTCGGCCTGGCGCCGAGCCAGGCGGGCCTGATTGCCACGTTGACGCAACTGGGCTACGCACTGGGCCTGGTGCTGATTGTGCCGCTGGCCGATAGCCGTCAACCTCGCCGGCTTACCTCGCTGGTGGTGGTCGCGAATGCCATCGCGCTGCTCGGTTGCGCCGTCACGCCGGGTTTCGTGCTCCTTTGCGTGAGCAGTTTGCTGGTCGGCGTGACGGCCATTACCGCACAGATCATTATCCCGGTCTTCGCCGGCCTGGCCGCGCCTGACAAACGCGGTCAGATCGTCGGGACTCTGCTGGGTGGGCTCTCTGCCGGTCTGCTGGTGGCACGCACAGTCGGCGGCCTGCTCGGCGAACAACTGGGTTGGCGGGCCGTCTTCGCAGTGGCTGCACTGATCGACCTGCTGTTGCTGGTGATCATCGTCAGGCGCCTGCCGGTCGCGACACAGACCACCTCGACAGGCTACTGCACACTGTTGCGCTCGCTGGTCGGCCTGCTGAGAGAAGAACAGGTACTGCGCTTTTGCGCGGCGAGCGGCTTCTTCACCTTCGCGGCGTTCAGCGCCCTGTGGGCCACACTCGCGATTCTGCTGACGCAGCCGCCCTACCGCTTCGGGCCCGCCGTCATCGGCCTGTTTGGCCTGGCGACATTGCCGGGCATCGTCGTCTCGTCGCGCATTGGCGCAATGGTTGATCACCTGGGCGCTCGTGCAGTTGCATGCGCTGGCACGATGAGCCTGATCGTGGGTTACGTCTGCATCACTGGGACCGGGTCGGGCCTGGTCTGGCTGATCCCGGCCATGGTGCTGCTGGACCTCGGGAACCGTGCCAGCCTGATGGCCAACCAGTCCCGGGTGCAGGCGTTACGCGCCGATGCTCGTAGCCGACTCAACACGGTATTCATGAGTGCTTATTTCCTTGGAGGCGCAGCTGGCGCGGCACTGGCGAACTACGGCGTGCACCGGGCCGGCTGGCTTGGCCTCGCCGCGACAGGTGCCTTGCTCGCGCTCGCGGCTGCGACGATCAATGCCCGCTCGCCTCGTGAGTCGAGCGCATCGATTGTTTCGCAACGTTGAATACACATGGCAACCCAACGGCATTTATCTCACAGGTTTGAACAAGAAGAATGGGCTCCCAGGGCACGTCGCCCTTTCCAAGGAGTCATCCCATGCCGTTTGCCAATTACAAATTTCCCGAAGGCACCCTCGATCACGCGCGCAAAGAGGAGATCATCCATCGCACCACGCAAATGTTCGTCGAATACTTCGGCGAGCAGGTCCGCCCGTTCAGCATGGTGCTGGTCGAAGAAGTGGCCGACGGTGGCTGGGGGCGCGCCGATGAAACGCTGACGCTAGAGAAAATGGGCATCGTCAGGGATCGCAAATGATCACCCGGCAAGCGTCGGCGGTGCGCACACGCATCGTTGCCATGGGTGAACGGGCTAATCGGGCAGAGCCTTATCTGTATGCCCTGCTGCGGATCGTCTTCGCGGTCGTTCTACTGACCCACGGCCTGCCAAAGGCGCTCGGCACATCCCACGGGTCGATGGCTGACCCGATGGCCGGATCGATTCACCTGATCGACAGCGTGCTGGGACTGCCCTTTGCACCTCAACTGGCCTTTCTGGTCATGCTGCTGGAAACGGGGGGTGCGCTCCTGCTCGCCATTGGCCTGGGTACCCGGTGCGTCGCGCTGTTGATTGCCATGCAAATGGTTGCAATCAGTTATGCCCTCGGGCCGAACTGGCCGTGGATCGATCGAGGCATCGAGTTCGCGGTGCTGATGGGTTTTCTGGCGCTCTATATCGTCGCCCGCGGAGGTGGAGCCTTTTCATTGGACTCGCGTTTGGGTGGACGCCTGGGCTGACCACCCATTTGCTCGCCGTCAGCCGTTCCCGAGCATCTGCCACAACGACGCCCCTACCCCAGTAATGCTCTCCCCGGCGATCAACCCTGCGGCAGCAGTAATGGCAAAGCGCTCGGTCAGGCTTGGCCAGCGACAACTGACCAGCCAGGTGAGCACCGCGCCCAGGGCCATCATCAACGACACTGAGGCTGGCAGGACAAACGCCAGCCCCAGCGCCGCCGTACTGGGCAGGTAGCGTGTGCGATGGGCAGGCAAGAGGCTGTCGAGCATGCCCAGCAGCAGACCCGCCAGGGCGCCGATGAAAATCGCCCAGCGAATACTCACCGACAGCGAGTCCAGACCGTGGGTCAGGGTTTGCGCAACCGCTTTCCAAGTAGCGACCGCCGGAGCCGGCCACTCTTCGGTGAGCAGCATCGCCTGCGGGTCCGGAATCAGAGCCAGGTAGGCGAACACACCGACGATGCTGCCGATGAAAATCCCCAGGGTCTGCGCGACCAATTGCTTGCGCGGCGTAGCGCCAATGGCCCTGCCCACTTTGAAGTCATTCATCAAGTCCGTGCACTGCCCGGCCGAACCGCCGGCGGTGTTGGCGCTCATCAGGTTGATCGGCACCTGCCCCGGTGCAACGATGCCAAAGCTCAACTGCGAGAGCTGGCCAATGGCACCGATGGGCGGGATGCCCGTGGCGCCGACCACCCGGGCGGCCACGGCGGCCAGGCAGATCGCCAACGGTATGGTCAATAACGCCATCCACGGGTTGATGCCGAACAACAGCGCTTGCAGGCTCACCACCAACAGGATCGCCAGCAGGAATCCAGCGGCGGGTCCGAACTTGGGCATCACCCAGATCGCTCCGCCTCCAGCCCGGGTAGACCGGTGCAAGGCCCACAAACGGATCGCCAGCGAGGCCAACGTCGAGCAGACCATCAGGCTCACCCCGGGCCACAACAACCACTCCACCAAGGCCGCAAACTGCGGGCCGTTGCTACCCTCGGGCAACCGCACCAGCCCCTGCGCCAACAGCCACGGCGCCAGCCCGCCCCATGCCAGCACTGCACCAAGGAGCAGGGTCAGGCCGACGCGAATGCCGATGATTGCGCCAAACCCCACCAGCAGCAGCGAAGGGTCCGCCGTGAACGTCAGGCGCTCCAGCTGGGCGCTGGGCGACCAGCGCGGCAAGGCCCAGAGAAAACTGTCGATCCACTTGACCAGCGCCGACAGCAATGTGGTGCCGAGCAGCACTTTCAGACGCGTCGCCGCTTCACGACCGTGGTTATAAATGTGCAGCAGCGTCTCCAGGGTCGCCATGCCTTCGGGAAATTTCAGCGCCTCGTCATTGAGCAATGACGGACGTAAATACCAGGCGATCCAGATCCCCAGGAAGCTCACCGAGAACACCCAGGCGACCATCGGCAGCGCATCCAGCTGCTGACCGGTCAGCAAGGTATAGGCCGGAATAGGCGCCACCAGCCCACCGGAAATGATCGAAGCTGCCGCGGAGGCGACGGTCTGGTTGATGTTGCTTTCGTGCAGGGTCCAGGGCAGTCCGGTGCCCGAGCGCCTGGCCAGGCCTTGCCAGAGACCATAGCCGATCAACAAGGCGATGATAGACATATTGAACGACCAGCCGATCTTCAACCCGGCGTAGACGTTCGAGGGTGTCAGCAAAATACCGAGCACGATTCCGGTACACACCGCACGCGGGCTGAGCTCACGTTCGACAGGGCCATTGAGCGGGATCGGTGACGAGCTTGGCGGCATGCGAATTCCTTATCGGCAATTGAAACAGCACGGTCAGTCGACGCGGCGACTTAACAAGTGAGTGCTGTATCGAAGCAAGGTTCACATGACAGCCAAGACCTACGGAAGCCCTCAATCCGCCAGTTCGTGCGTCAGTCTCGCCCAGGCGTCAGCGGTGAAGCGGTAGCTCTTGTCGGCCTGGAAAACGATCAGGCCTTCTTCGCACAGCCGCTTGAGCACTTCCCGTACCCCGATGAAGGACAAATCGGCAGATGAGACTTGCACATACCCATACACACCGCGCACGCCAATGGCACGGCCTTCCAGCGTGGCAACCACCAGCGCATTGATCACCTTGAAGCGGATCAGACTGGTGCGCAGGCCATAGAAACGCAGCAACCGGCGAATGGGTTCGTTGGGAGTGCGCTCAGGATCAAAGGCCAATTGCCCGGTCGTTGCACCTGCCGGCCGGTTCGCGTTCAACGACGGGGTGCCTGGATTGTTCATCATGCGAATACTCCTTTTCAGACAATGCACAGCTTGGATGACCCCTGGCCGGGGTCACCTTGCATCCTTCTAGAAATCGACCGTGGCCGAGAGCTGTAACGTGCGCGGATAGCCTGGCGAGAAGGCGCCGTACGAGGCGACACCCGACCAGTATTCGCGGTCGAACACGTTCTGCACCGTGGCACGGAATGTCGTCGGCCGGCCTTCGATCTTCGTGGCATAACGGGCCCCCGCGTCGAAGCGGGTCCAGGCGTCCAGTTCCTGGGTGTTGGCCTGGTTCACGTACTGTCTGTCGGTGTAGATCGCCCCGCCGGTGAGGGTGAAGCCCTCCAGCCACGGCGTGTCCCATTCGGCCCAGACATTGGCTTGGACATCCGGCACACCCACCGGCTTGTTGCCACGATTGGCGGCCGTGGCCGAATCGGTCAGTTCGCCATCGAGTAGCGTCACCCCGCCCATCAGCCGGGTGCCGGGGGCCACTTCGCCGTAGATACTCAGCTCCATGCCACGGTTGCGTTGTTCGGCCTGCACCGAAAAGACATTGCCGACGCCTACTTCACCGCTGGGCTTTTCAATCTGGAACAACGCCAGGGTGGTCATGAATGTGCCGTGTTCGTACTTGACACCGATCTCGTGCTGCTTGGACTCGTAAGGCGCGAACGTTTCGCCGGCGTTGGCCGCGGTGCCCGGCGCAATGTCGCCTTTGCTCAAGCCTTCGACGTAGTTGTAGTACAACGACACGTCCTCCCAGGGCTTGACCACCACGCCCACCAAGGGCGTCGTGGCGCTGTCGTCATAGCGGGAGCTGACCGAACCGTTCGTACCGTAGTTGCGCGACTCGATATCCTGGCGCCGCAACCCGAGGGTCAACTGGAAGCGGTCGTCGAGCATCGACAAGGTGTCCGTCAGGGCGAAACCGCTCAGCTGCGATTCGGAAACCCGCAACACTTTCGGCGAACCGATGTACTGCTTCGGAACGTCCACCGGGTGATAGATGTTCGAGCGCACCTCGGTACCGTTGGTAATGCCACGGGACAACTCGTCCTGGTAACGCGTCGCCATCAAGGTCGTGGTATGGGTGACCGGGCCGGTGTCGAACACCCCGCGAATTCCCACATCGGCCGTCGAGCGGTCCACGTTGAATTTGTAGTGACCCGGCACGTTGGCGGTATCGCCGGCATTGTTGAGAATCCTCGGGACTTGGTCGGACATCCGGTCGACGTCGGACCGACCGCCGCCCGCGTGGGCGAAAACCGTGACCGAGTCATTCAGGTCGTATTCGCCACCCAGCAGGGCCGACTGTTCCCGCGTATCCGACCACCCCCAATCCTGCGACAGGTTAGTGCGACCGTTAGGCGCCGATGGAACATCCACACCGGGAGCAATCGTGAAGGGTCGCGAGGCGCCTTCGAAGCTTTCCTTCTGGCTGATGAAATCCAGGTTCAAGCGCAACCGATCGCCCTTGTAGTCGAGGGCGATCGCACCGATGTCGAGTGCGCGCTCCTGATTATCGACGGCGGTATCGCCACCTTGCAGGGTGCCGTTGAATCGAACGCCGAACTGGTTCTCCGTACCGAACCGGCGACTGATATCCAGGTGCCCGCCCAGTTCTGAGTCGGATGCGTAACTGGTGGTCACGCGAGTCAGGTCTTCATCCAACGCACGCTTGGGCACGATATTAATCACGCCACCTACCCCGCTGTTGGGTGAAATACCGTACATCAAGGCACCCGGCCCCTTGAGTACTTCGACCCGCTCGGCGTAGTCGGTGAACACCCGATAGTTGGGCGCCACACCATACACGCCGTCGTAGGCCAGCTCACCGAGGTTGCCCTCACCGATCGGAAAGCCACGGATGAAGAAGGAATCGACGATGCCCCCGGTCTGACCGGTGGAGCGCACCGAAGGATCACGCTGCAGCGCGTCGGCCACGGTCACGGTCTGCAGGTCGGCCATGGTCTTGGCGGTGTAGCTGGTCACGCTGAACGGCGTGTCCATCACATCCTTGTTGCCCATCATCCCCAGGCGAGCCCCGCGCGCGACCTGTCCGCCAACGAACTCCGCAGGCAGATCGCTCGGGCCGCTGTAGGTGCCGGTAATGGTAGTCTCATCGAGGATCAAACCCTGCGCCTTGCCGTCCGCCGAAACGGTGGAGTTTTTTTCGGCAACCGGTTGCTGCAACGGGGCTTGCGCCCAGGCGGTGGCACTTCCCGCGGCCATTACAAAACTCAGCGTGGCGGTACGAATCGCGAGTGATAACGCGCACTCACCGCAGGGTCGACGTGCAACAGACATGACGGAGGGATCCTTTCAGCAAGAGAAAATGGTAATCACTCCTATTGCCAGTCGACCTGCGGAAAAGTATCAACCTCAGGGATTTATTTTTTCAGCGCGGCTCGTACAAGCAGTCCAGAGGGATCGCCACCACCGGCAACGCCGGATCGAACGCGTGCCGGGTGGTCTTGTACGGGAACAGCTCGCCCCGGCCGATGGTGGTGAAAATCCGCTCCACCTCGAAGGCCTTGCCGGTCTGCCAGTGACGCACGCGCACCCGCGGGTCGGCGTAGTCGAGCTGAATGCAGGGCACGCGCTTCAAGCCCAGTTGCAGCGCGGCGTTGAGCCGGTGATTGCCGTCCATCACGATGCCTCGGGAACGCTCGACGATAATCGGCTCCAGCCAGTGCCCGGCGCGGATGATCGACTCGCGCAGCCACTGCACGCTGGCGGGATCGACCTGCTCCGATTGCAACACTTCACACAGGGGCCGCAGGGCAATGTGGTAATCCTGTTCCATGGTAGGTTCTCCTGTTCGACACCGAATCAGCATGCATCGGCCTTGGCGGGAACTGCGTACTGGCTGGCCACGTCCAGCAGCCGCTGTGCATGTTCGATGAGAGGCAGGTCCACCATCTGACCATCCACTTGCACCGCGTGGCTGCCGGCGGCAACGGCTTGCATCACCCGATCGGCCCACGCCAACTGGTGCGCGTCGGGCAAAAAGGCGCGTTGGACCGTGGTCAGCTGTCCGGGGTGGATGCAGAGCTTGGCGCCGAAACCCAGCGACCGGGCGTAATGCGCATCGTGCCTGACCACAGCAAGGTCGCTGATTGCCGGCGTCACGCCGTCGATCGGTGCCGGCAGACCGGCGGTTCGCGAGGCCAGCACGATGCGGTTACGGGCGAATAGAAACGCCTCCGGTACCTGGCTGCAGTTGATATCGAGGGAAAAATCCAGAGAACCGAATGCCAGGCGAGACACCCCGGCAATCGAGGCAATCGACTCGACCTGGTGCAGCCCCCTGGCGGTCTCGATGATGGCGACGATCTTGAGGTCAGGCTGCCACGCCAACAAGCGCTCGACCACTTCGCACAGCGCCTCGCTGTATTCCGCCTTGGGTAGGAAGACGCCCACGCAGCGCTCGGGGTAGCGCATGTCCGCGAGCCAGGTCATGTCCTGGGTGAAAAACCGGCTGCCCACACTGTTCAGCCGGATGTACCGCTGGCAGCAAACCCTCGGCCGACTCTCCTGCCAGGCCCAGATTGCAGCGCGGGCCGCTGCCTTGCTGTCAGGATGCACGGCGTCCTCGAGGTCGAGAATGATCGCATCCGGCGCGGCATCGACCGCCTTGACGAAGCGTTCCGGACGATTGCCGGGGACAAACAGGTAGCTGATGGGAAGCGTGGCGATGATGCGGGGACGTTCAATGCTCATGGGGCTCTCCTGGCGTGTTTCAGTCGTGGGTTGCGCAAAAAATTTCTTGGCCTGCGGACGGGAAAATCCCGCCCTCGGCACTGGCCTGTTTCAACAACCACCAACGCCTTGTTCATCAAGGCGTTAAGGTATTTTTTAAATACGGACGAACACCTACGAGCGCCTGTAAACAATCGCTTCGGCGCGTTGGGTCAGTCCGTAAATATTCAAAATATTTCCAAACCTTACTTGATAATCGTTCGCGTTAGCAATATGGTTCTGACCATCGAAAGATCACCGCACACGGATCAAGGGATGTTTTCGTAGTCACAGGAAGTGCACGGCAGTGATGTCATTTGAATACCAGCCTAGTGGTAACTATCAGGACGCATGCCATTAATAAATGGCCGCCTCCGCACGCCCGGACGAATCGTACGCAATGGGTCTGCCATGCAAGTTATTTGTGAATCATTTATTACGACTGACATGAAAAGCTTATCTTCAGGAGTTGCCTGGCATGCGCCACCAAAGCCTGGAATCGCTTGCACCTGAACAAAAGCTTGCACACAAAAATCGATAACGTTTAGTTATTGAATTATGAATGGCAACTCATTCGTCGCCAGGGGTTAACTATGCCAGATGAAATAACGCCGACAGTTAGCACCTCAATAAAAGTGCATCAACCTTCCCTGTTGGTGCCGTTGCTTGACCCGCTGCTGGAGCAATTCATTCAGGACCGTGCACCTGAACTTTTCGAATTGCTTTCAAACTACGGATCGCCGCTTAATCTGGTATGGCCTCATGCATTTGAAGCCAATGTCATGGCATTACAGGCTGTGCTGGGACGGTACGGTATCAAGCACGCGATTTTCTACGGAGCCAAAGCCAACAAGTCGCAATGCCTGCTCGCCGCAGCAGCGCAATCGGGCATCGGGGTCGATGTATCCAGCGTTCACGAACTGGATGCCGCACGACGAACCGGGATGCCAGGGGAACGTTTATGCGCAACAGGGCCGGCCAAGACCCTGGTTTTCCATCGGGCGCTGGTGGAGGCCGGATCATTGATTTGCCTGGATTCCCTGGAAGAATTCGCGCACCTCAGGGCGCTGCTCGAAACCCTGAAGACGCCGATAAACGCTAGGGTTCTGCTGCGTTATCGACCCCAGGGCTGCCCGACCAGCCGCTTCGGGATGGGCAAGGATGACGTGCTTGAATGCCTGCAACAGCTGACCCGCGAACGCCAGATGTTTCACCTTGAAGGCTTTCATTTCCATGTGAGTGGCTACGGCTATGAATCGCGGGTCGAAGCCTTTCGGGAGGTGACCGCCTTCGTCGATGCGGCCCGGGAAATGGGCCTGGACCCGACGACGATCGACATCGGCGGCGGTCTGCCCATTCGTTATATCCAGGCGCAGGCCTATGACCGTTTTCTGCAATACGAGAATAAGCCCGGTCACTATTACAACCACTCGGTGCCGGATTCCTTTTACCCCTATGGCAGTCATCTGAACGCCAGCGAGTGGTTGACATTGTTTCTTGAAGCCGACTATTCACCAGGGCGATCCATTGCTCGTTACTTGATCTCCAGCAATATCACTTTGGCCCTGGAGCCGGGACGTAGCTTGGTGGATCAGGCGGCCATTTCTGTATTCCGCGTCACCCGCACAAAAAAACTGGCAAACAACAAGACAGTCATCTTTGTCGAGGGCAGTAGTTTCAGTGCCTGCGAAACCTGGTTTGCCTCGGAATATCTGGTCGATCCGATATTAATCAGCCAGACGCAATCACCGCCTGTCCCGACTCAAGCTTATATAGCAGGCCATAGTTGCCTGGATGATGACGTCATTACCTACCGACTGATCAACTTCGCAACGCTGCCGCAAATGGGCGACTTATTGATCTATGCCAACACTGCCGGCTATCAGATGGACCTGCTGGAAAATGAATTCCATCGCCACCCCATGCCACGACGACTAATAGCGACCTGTAATTCGCAAGACCACTACGCCTTCTCACCCGACTATTAAAGGGAGTCACTTGAATGATACTTAACAAAGTCTCAGATCTGATTGGTAATACCCCGATGTTGGGCATTGATATCCCGGAGACAGATGCCAGGTTGTTACTCAAGATCGAAAAGAACAACCCCGGCGGCAGTATCAAGGACCGCATGGCCCGTAACATGGTGCTGGCCGCCCTCAAGTCCGGGCGCTTGAAGCCTGGCGGCGTAGTGGTCGAATCGTCCTCCGGCAACACCGGCATCGGGCTGGCCATGGCCGCTGTCGAATTCGGGCTGCATTTCATTGCCGTGGTGGATCACCACGCGGCCCAGGACAAAATCGCCGTCATGAAAGCGTTGGGCGCGGATGTTCGATTCGTGTCCGGTCACTATCGCGAGGATGAAGTCGCCGTGGTCGAGCGCCAGCGCATGGCCGCCGAGCTCGCGTCGCAGATTCCGGGGGCGGTGTTCATGAACCAGTCGGACAACGCCGCCAACGCGGGCGGCTACAGCGACTTTGTCCGCGAAACCATCGCCCAGGCCGAAGGCGTCATCGGCGCCTATGTCGGTTGTGTTGGCACCGGCGGCTCGATGACTGGCATTGCCCGCGGGTTGAAATTGCACAACCCCGATACCGTGACTGTCGCAGTGGAGCCTGCCGGTTCCATTGTCTTCGGCCACCCGGGCTACCCCTACTACCAATCCGGCACCGGGACGCCAGCCGGCGACACTGTGGGCCTGGTGCTGGACTACAGCTGCATTGACCTGGGCATTCAAGTCACCGATTCCCAGGCCTTTGAAACCGCACGCTACATCGCCCGCAACCTGGCGTTGCTGGTCGGCGGCTCGACCGGCGGCGCGATCTTCAAAGCGCTGGAGCTGATTCACAAAGGCGTGCTGACCGGCAATGTCGTGGTGCCGATTGCCGACGGCGGCGAAAAATACCTGCACACCGTATTCGACGACCAATGGTTGAAAGAGCGCGACCTGCTCGACCCCGACATTGCCGCGCAGCTTGACGCCTGGCTGGGCAAGACCCAGTGGCAGGAAACCTGCTCGGCTCCGCTGCAATTGAGCGTTGCCTGACCCCACCCTACACAGGAATGCCTATTAAATGAATGTGCTGAAAGTCGCCATCTGTGGCGGTGGCAGAACCGGTCACCTGAACGCCATCCTGTTCAAGCAACTCCCTGAGGTGCAGGTCTCGATACTCACCGGCAATCGGCAGGTCGTCGAGCACCATGTGCGTCAGGTGCCGATGCAGGCATTGATGCCAGACGGCTCGACACTGAGCGCCCAGGCGGACCGGGTGACCCACGACGCCAAGGCCGCCGTGGAGGATGCCGACATCGTCATCATCACGGTGCCAGCCCATGCGCGCGCGCAACTGCTCAAGAGCATCGGGCCGCATCTGAGTGCCGACAAACCGGTCTACATCGGCGCCATCCCGGGCTTTTGCGGCTTCGACTGGCTGGCCGAAGCCAGCCTGGCGCAGAAGCCGAACCTGGTGATCTGGGGCATGAAGGACGTCCCGCACACCGCCTTCGACCTCAAAGCCGGGCAGTCGGTGAAGATGGGCGGTGCCAAGAGCCAGTTGTACGTAGCCACTCATGCTCGGCAAACCCAGGCGTCGCGCCAACATCTGCAACAGATCCTCAGCCGGTTGTACGGCCCGTGTGTGTCGATGCTCGACGACTATCTGGAAATCACCCTGACACCCGGCAACCCGATCATGCACAGCTCGGTGATCTACGGCTTGATCGGTCCCTACGGCCAGTGGCATCGCAAGATCTTCCCGCAGCGCATGTGCTGGTGGACCGAGTGCCCGGAACTGGGCGCCTATTTTCTCGAGCGCATGGATGAGGAAAACCAGAACCTGTGCGCGGTCATCAGCCAGCGCCTGGGCGTGAACCTGTCTTCGGTCAAGTCCTTGAAGCAGGAGATTGTCGAGGCGTATGGCGAACAGATCCGCGACCAGAGCAGCATGCTGTCGATCCTGCGCACCAACCAGGCCTACAACAATATCCTCGCGCCGATGGTGCCGGCCGCCGACAACCGCCCCGGTTACGTGATCGAACGCGAAAGCCGGGCGTTCAACGAAGACGTCGCCTACGGCCTGGTGCTGCTGGTGGAAATGGCCAAGCGCCTCGAACTCAAAGTCCCCTACATCGAGGAAGTCTTGCGCTGGAGTGTTTGCTACATGCAAGGCCTGCGTGATTCAGCGCTGGATTATTTCCCCAGCCATTGGCCGCGCAGCGCATGAATCGCCCTGATCCTTCTTTATCTACCGACGAGCAGACCGCTGATATGGATGATTTCAATACCCTGATTGCCTTCTCCCGGAAAAACGCCCTGCGACGCCTGGTTCGCTGCTTGTTCGCCGAGAACATCCTGGACCGCAAGGCGCTGGATTTTTCCGCCGACGGTACCCAGGCCACCTACCCGCTGAAGAACTCGCGCGATCGACTGTTTTTCTCGCACATCACCCTGGCGCCCGCCGATACGCTGATCAATGACGGTAACGTGATCCTGATGACCGCTGAAGGCCTGCACCAGGTCGTTCACAGCCACCACGACCTGTTGGACATCCTGCGCGACAGCTTCGACTTCGAACCAAGCGAGGAGGGTGTGGCCGGGCTCAAGTCGGACATGGAAAACAGCCTGATGAATGATGCCCACGCCCGCCAGCATCGCCAGCAATGGAATGTCCGGCTGGCCGAGGCCGCCCGCAGCCACGGGCTCGACAGCCTGACCGACTATCTTCGCCAGCATGCCAGCACCAAGGACGCCGCCATCTTGCTGGACCAGTGGGGTTCGCTGGAGGGGCATCCGTACTACCCGACCTGGAAATCACGTCCAGGCCTGAGCGACGCCGAGGTCGAACACCTGTCCCCTGAATTCAATGCCCAGGTGCCACTGCGCATCGCGGCGTTGCGTGCGGACATGGCCAAGAGCGAGAGCATGCCCCACGTGACCAGCTATCAAAGTTGGTTCGCCAGCAACTTCCCGGCGCAATGGGAGCAATGGAAAACCGCACTCAACGACAAGGGGCGGGATGAACGCCAGTGGCTGCCGCTGCCGATCCACTCCTGGCATCTACAGGCCTACGTGCTCAAGAACTTTGCCGCCGAAATCGAAGAAGGCATCCTGATCACGGACGGCCCGGATATCCAGACGCTGCCGACCATGTCTTACCGAACCATGATGCCGGCGCTGGAAGACACCGCGCCCTTGATCAAATTGCCGATCGCCGTGTGGATGACCAGCGAGCTGCGCAGCCTGCAAGCCAAGTCGATCCACATGGGGCCACGCATCAGTACGGTGATCACGAAAATCCTGGCCGTCGAGAACGGCTTTGATCAGCAACTGGAAATCTTTCCGGAGGAGATCGGCGTGCGCTATCGCAACGCGATTACCCAGGACGACGCGCCCGGCCGGCACCTGTCGGTGGTGTTCCGTGCCAGTCGGCAAGCGTTCGATCGCCAGGACGAGTGCCTGCCCATCACTGTGGCCTCGCTGTTCACTCGCCTGCCCGGTAACGGCCGTCCACTGTTCACCGAGCTGATCGAGCGCGACGGCGCTCGCCCCGGCACCGAAGCGCTCGAGGACTGGTTCCGCCAGTACGCCAGGGTGGTCACCCATCCGGTGGTTGCGATCTACCTGCTGTACGGCATCGGCCTGGAGGCGCACCAGCAGAACACCATGGTGCTGTTTTCCCCTGACGGCAAAGCGCGTAGTCTGCTGATCCGCGACTTTGGCGATGGCAGGACCTACGCGCCGCTGCTGGAAGAACGTGGCTACAGCTTGCAGCCCCACGTACAGCCGGGCATCTTGCCCACCGTGTTCGTGGACGATATCGAGCCGGTGCGGATGTTCGTACTGGATGCGGCGTTCCTCACCCATCTGCACGAAGTCGCCCTCTGGCTGACCCGGGAGTACGAGCTGGGCGATACCCGCCTGTGGCGCGTGCTGCGTGAAGAAACCGAAGCAGCCTTCGACGCCGTGCGCGAACGTGTCGCCGGGCCGCTGTGGGAGGTCGAGCGCAAGGCGTTCATCGAAGAACCGTGGCCAACCCGGTCACTGCTGCGCATGCATCTGCTGCAATACTCCAACTATCGTTTGCAGCACACGCTGGCCAACCCGCTTGCAACCGTTTAACCACTGAGGCTGTGTCATGTCCCACGCAGGTCCCATCCAGGGTTCGAATGTAAGAATCCTGATTTATCTTCTGTTCGCGATCCAACTCATCTCCATGGGCGCGATGGAAATGAGCGGACCGTTCTGGCCCGTCCACCTGCGTGGGCTGACGTCCTCGGAGTCGGTATTCAGCTTCGCCAGCATCGCCGTATACGTCGGGCCGATGCTGGGCATCATCCTGACCAGTGCCTTCTGGGGGCGTATCGGTGACCGCTACGGCCATAAGCTGATGATGATCCGCGCCCTCGCGGGCCTGTCGTTGACCCAGCTCGGGCTGGCGCTGTCCGGAGACATCTGGGTCATCCTGCTCCTGCGATTCCTGCAAGGCGCCTTTGCCGGGTACATCGCACCGGCACAGGCCTACGGGGTGAGCATCGAAGCCCCTTCACGGCGGGCACGGTTGTTCGCGATCCTGCAAATCTCCACCAACGTCGGCTCCTTGCTCGGCGCGGTGGTGGGCGGATTGATCCTCGATTACGCCACTTTCTTCTGGATCAACATCATCGCCTCGGCACTGTGCGCTGTCTGCACCGTGGTGGCCGCTGTCACGCTGCCGGATGTGCCGCCGGTGAAGAAGGCCCCCACCGCCAACGCCAATGCGTCGACGAGTCGCGCCGCCAGTGTCTGGCAAACATCGCCGCTGCTGTCGTTGCTCTGCGTCATGGGTATTGTGTTGCTGGCACGGATGCTGCCACAGACCTCGTTCTCGTTGTATGTAAGCTCGGTGTTCGAGGTCAGCAACTCGGTCGTCGGCCTGTGCTACGGGTTGCTGGCCATGGGGTTTATCCTGTCCGCCACCGCCTGGTCGCGCTACTTCGAGCACCTGAACCAGCAGGACACCCTGCAACGCATGACCTATGTGGTGCTGGGCTGCATTGTCCTTACGGCCATCGCCGGAGTCACGCGTAACGCCGTGGTGTTCGTTGTCGTGTACTTTGTCTGGGGCGTGCTGCTGGGTGCTACTACACCGGTGCTGATGGCGCTGATTTCGAAAGCCGCCGACAGTTCGCAACAGGGCCATGTGCTGGGCATCGCCCAGGGCACCGCACAGTTCGCCTCCATCGCCGGCATTTCTACCGGAGGCCTGCTCAGCCAGGTCTACGGTTTGCAATACACTTATCTGTTCGTGTGCCTGGCTTACGGGCTGGCGCTGCTCTGTGTAGTCGCCTTGCGTTATTGGCCTTCGGGCCTGCAACCGAGCCGGGTGCCGCCCGCGGACCGTTAAGGAGCGTGCCGATTGAACATTGAACAACTGCGCGCCGATACCCCGGCGGTCGAGCACCTGATCCACTTCAACAACGCCGGCGCCGCGCTGATGCCCCGGGCCGTCGTCGACACCGTAGTCGCTCACTTGCAACGGGAGGCCCGGCTGGGCGGTTACGAAGCAGCCGCCCAGCAGTCCTCGGCGCTGGACAACGTCTACCGCTCCATCGGCCGCCTGATCAACGCTCAGCCCGATGAAATCGCCGTCATCGAAAACGCCACCCGCGCCTGGGATATGGCGTTCTATTCGCTGCCGCTGCGGGCCGGGGATGTCATCCTCACCTCCAACACCGAATATGCCGGCAACTACATCCCCTATCTGCAACTCAAGCAGCAGCGCGACATCGAAATCCAGGTGATTCCCAACGATGATCAAGGCCAGATTTCCCTGTCGGCGCTCAAGGCCCTGCTGGAGGATGAGCGGGTTGCGTTGGTCTCCCTGCCGGTGATTGCCACTAACGGCGGCCCGGTCCAGCCCATCGAACAGATCGGAGCGTTGGCGCGGGCCGCCGGCGTGTTGTTTCTACTCGACGCCTGCCAAGGTGTCGGACAAATGCCGATTGATGTGCAGAAGGTCGGCTGTCACATGCTCGCCGCGACCAGCCGCAAATACCTTCGCGGCCCCAGGGGCATGGGCTTTCTATACATCGAAAATTCCTTGTGCCAGAACCTCGAACCGGCGTTCCTCGACTTGCACGCCGCATCCTTGCAGACACCGGACAGCTTCAGCATCCGCGGCGATGCCAGGCGATTCGAAAACTGGGAGTGCAACGTGGCGGCGAAGCTGGGTCTGGGGGCAGCTGCGGATTACGCGCTGGCGCAAGGCCTCGAACCGATGTGGCAGCGCATCCAGCATTTGGCGGGCCATCTGCGTGAATGCCTGGCCTTGATTCCCGGTGTCACCGTGCAGGACCTGGGGGCGCTCAAATCGGGAATCGTCACCTTCACCCATCACCGCATCAACTCGATGCAAGTCCAACAGTGGCTGGCCACCCAGGCGCAAAGGATCAATGTCAGCACCTCGACATTCAGCTCGACGATGCTCGATATGCAACAGCGTGGACTGCCGGCGGTCAATCGAGCTTCAGTCCACGCCTACAACACCGAAGCGGAAATCGAGGCAGTGGTCTCCGCACTGGCTCGCATGCCAGTGGCGTGAGACAGGTTGGAGAATCACCCTTGCGCCACAGCCGGGTTGTCAATTAGCATTGGGAATACTTCTCAATTGCAAAAAACTGCAGCCATGAGTGAAACCCTGCCAGCGAACAACGACCATCATCTGCGCATGATCGAGGCGCTATATGCCGGCCATCATGGCTGGCTGTACGCCACGCTGAAGAAAAAACTGGGTAATGCCATGGACGCGGCGGATCTGGCGCAGGATACGTTCACCCGCATCCTGGCCTCCCAGGTCACCGCCATCGAGCAGCCGCGGGCCTACCTGAGTTGCGTCGCCAAAGGCATCCTCATCAACTGGTACCAACGCAAGGCACTGGAACGCGCCTACCTCGAAGCCCTGGCACACGTCCCGGCCCAGGAAGTGCCTTCGCCTGAAACGCGCTTCATGGTCCTGGAAACCCTGCACGAAATCGACGCGATGCTCGACGCCCTGCCACCGCTGGTCAAGCGCGCCTTCCTGCTGTCGCAGATCGGTGGCCTGAAGTACAACGACATCGCCGAGCAACTGGACGTCTCGCTGATCACGGTCAAGCGCTACATGAAACAGGCATTCGTGCAATGCCTGTTGCTGGTGGAATGAATGCTGACTCGCCGTCAGGAGCCGCCGCTCGACCCCAAGGTCCTCGAAGAGGCTGCCGAGTGGTTGATGCGCTTGAGCGAGGGCGATCTGAGCAGCACCGAACAGGCCGAGTGGGAGTGCTGGAAAGTCAGCAGCCCCGAACGCGGCCGGGCCTGGTCTCGCGCTCAGTTGTTGCAAAGCAAGCTCGGCGGCCTGCCGCCGTCGCTGGCGATGTCGACGCTGGACCGCCCAAGCAACCCCGAACGTCGCATCGCCCTCGGCAAACTGGCGATGCTGCTGGCGATGGTTCCCGCTGGCTGGGGCAGCTGGAAACTGGCCCAATCGCAACAGTGGTCGGCCGACTACCGCACCGCGGTCGGCCAGCGCCGCGAACTGATCCTGGCCGACGGATCACGTCTCACGCTCAATACCGCCACAGCGGTCGACGTGCTGTTCGACGTCAACCAGCGGCTGATCAAATTGCGCGAAGGGGAACTCCTGGTGCAAACCGCGCCGGATGCCTCGGCGCAGGCTCGCCCCTTCAGGGTCAGCAGCCAGGACGGATTCATGCAAGCCCTGGGTACCCGCTTTACTGTTCGCCGGACGCAGTCACGCACTCAACTGGCAGTCCTCGACGGCGCGGTGCGGGTGACATTGGCGGACAATCGCCAGAGCGCCCCGATCATCGTCAATGCCGGGCAGCGCATCGATTTTGGCGCTCAAGCCTTCGGCCAACTGAACCCCACGGACCCTAACGTGGGGGCCTGGACCCAAGGCATGTTGATGGCCGACAAGATGCGCCTGGCGGACTTTGTCGCCGAGCTGGCGCGCTATCGCCCAGGCTTCGTGCGTTGCGACCCGACCATTGCCGAGCTGCGCGTTTCCGGCGCGTTCCCCATCAGCGACACCCAGCGCAGCCTCAACATGCTGGTACAAACCTACCCGGTACGGGTCAGTGGCCGCCTGAATGGTTATTGGGTGACGCTCTCTCCCGCCTGACCTGCGGAAAAACAAATGCCTGGGCAGGTGATACTTTTTCCGGTTTCAACTGGCTAGCAAAGGAATAACCCTTTCATCTTGCCCATAGGGTCACCCATCCATGCTTGTTGCACGGCCCCTGCGTCCGGATCGTCCACCCAAGCCCGCCATTCGCAGTGTGCTGTTCAGCCTGGTCCTGGGTGCGGCCGGCGGATCGTTCGCCTGGGCCGACCCCTTGAAGCTGGAGGCCGTCGCTGTGCGCACTTACGATATTCCCCCTGGACCGCTGGGCACCGCCCTGTCGAGCTTTGCCGTGGATGCCGGCATTGCCTTGTCGTTCCAGCCCTCTATCACGGAGGGCCTGCTGAGCCCGGGGCTGTCAGGCACCTATCCAGCCCAGCAAGCCCTCACCCGCCTGCTGGGCGACAGCGGCGTGACGATGCTTGCCCGCGATGACGGCAGCTACACGCTCGCGCTACGCCAGTTGTCGCTGCCAGAGATCAACGTGGCAGCCCCCGGCCGGCGGCCCGGCGACCTCCCCCCGGTCTACCCCGGTGAACAGGTCGCCCGAGGTGCACGCCTTGGCCTTTTGGGCAACACCGACGTAATGGACGCGCCATTGAGCATCAACAGCTACACCTCGACGCTGATCAGGGACCAGCAGGCAGTCACCGTTGGCGACGTGCTGGAGCGTGACCCGTCAGTGCGCTCCACCGGGCAGACCGGCGGGATCGTCGACTCGTTCTTCATCCGCGGCTTTCCGGTGGGCGAAGGCAACCTCGGTGAACTGGCTTTCGACGGGGTGTACGGCGTGGCGTCCAATTACCGCGTGTTCACCGAGTACGCCGAGCGTGTCGAACTGGTCAAGGGTCCGGGGGCGCTGCTCTATGGCATGTCGCCCAACAATGCTGTCGGCGGTGTGATCAACCTGGTCCCCAAGCGTGCCCTCGACGAAGACCTGACCCGGTTCACCACCCGTTATGCCATGAACTCGCAGCTGGGCGGGCACCTCGACCTCAGCCGGCGCTTTGGCGAGGAGCGACAGTTCGGCCTGCGGTTCAACACCAGTACCCAACAAGGCGATACGGCAATCGACAAGCAGACCCGGGACGTCGGGATCGGCGCCCTGTCCCTCGATTATCGGGGCGAACGCCTGCGCGCCACCCTGGACCTGATCAACCAGGAGGAAAAATTCGATGCGGCGTCCCGGCCGTTCCTGATCGCACCGGGGGTGCAGATCCCCTCTGCCGCCAACGGACGCACCAGTGTCAGCCAGGATTGGGGTTGGTCCAGGACACGAGACAAATCGGCGCTGCTCGGCGGTGAGTACGACCTCAGCGACAGCCTGACGGTCTTCGCCCATGCCGGCGGTGGCCGATCCGATGTGGAGCGCCTGTCCGACCAGACCCCGACCCTCATCAACGAGGCCGGCGACACATCGTCGACGCCCGGTTACTACAAGTTCAAGGTCCGGCGTTACACCGTCGACGCAGGGGCACGCCTGGCCTTCGACACCGGGCCGGTGAGCCACAGCGGCGTCCTGCAAGTCACCCGCTATCGCGATGAGCTGTCGCGAGGAATCACTTCCGGGCCCGCCATCCTGTCGAATATCTACCACCCGGTCGATCGTCCCCGTCCGGTCATCGCCGAGCCGGCTACGCCGAAAGTCTCCGAGAGCGAGCTGTCGGGCGTGGCGCTCGCCGACACCCTGTCGGTGCTCGACGAACGCCTGAAAGTGACCGTCGGTCTGCGCAGGCAGAGCATAAAGTCGGATAACTACAATGCGGCCGGCGGGGCCACCACGGCCTACGACAAAAGCGCTACGACGCCGCTGTTCGGTGTCGTAGCCAGGCCCTGGGAGCATGTCTCGCTCTACTACAACTACGTCGAAGGCCTGGGCAAGGGCGACGTCGCGCCGTCCGCCGCGTCGAATGCCGGCGAAATCTTTTCCCCGTACCGCTCGCGGCAGCAGGAAGTCGGAATCAAGCTCGACTACGGCAGTTTCATGTCGACCCTCGCGCTGTTCCAGATCAAGAAGCCCAGCGGCGAGTTGGCTTCCGGCGTGTTTTCGGTACAAGGCCAACAGCGCAACCGCGGCGTGGAATGGACGATGTCGGGGGAGCTGGCTCCAGGCACCCGTCTGCTCGGTGGCGTCACCCTGCTGGATGGCGAACTGACCCGGTCCGGGGTCGCGGCCAACCGCGGCAACCGACCGGTAGGCGTGCCGAAAGTCCAGGCCAACCTCTGGGCCGAGTGGGACACTCCCGCCATCGATGGCCTGACGCTGACCAGTGGCGTGATCCATACCGCCAGCCAATACGTCGACCAGGCCAATACCCAGGCGCTGGATGCCTGGACCCGCCTGGACGTCGGGGCGCGTTATGCCACGCGTATAGCAGAGCGGCCCACCACCTTTCGCGCCAGCGTACAGAACGTGTTCGATCACGAGTATTGGTCCGGTGTTGCCTCTTATGGCGCGTTTTCCCAGGGCTCGCCACGCACGTTGTTGTTATCTGCCACCGTTGATTTCTGAAACGTCCGGCCCGGGACGGCGCGTGTCGCCGATGCCGGGCCGGACCTTTGCAAAGGCCTGAACCATGGTTACCGTTTTTCGCCGTCGACCCGCCCTCTGCGCGCTTATCTGCGCCGGACTGCTTTCGCTGATATTTCTGGCGCCGCGCGGTGCGCTCGCCGCTGAAGCGAACCCGGCCCTGAGCACCGTGACCGACCTGCTCGGGCGCAAGGTCCAGGTCCACCTGCCTGTGCGCCGCGTCATCCTCGGTGAGGGCCGCCAGTTGTATCTGGTGGCGGCGCTGGATACGCAAAATCCCATCGAGCGCATCGTCGGCTGGCGCAAGGACCTGATCCAGTCCGATCCGGACACCTATGGCGCCTACCTGCGGGCCTTCCCTGCCATCGCCAGAATCCCCACGTTCGGCGGATTCGAAGACGGCACCTTCGACATCGAGCAGGCGATTTCCCAGCACCCTGACGTGATCATTCTCAATATCGAAGCCCAGCATGCCACCGAAGATGCACGCTACATCGAAAAACTCGACGCCCTGGGAATTCCGGTGGTCTACGTCGACTTTCGCAACAACCCGATGCAGAACACCGAGCCGACCATGCGCCTGTTCGGCCAGTTGTTCGGCAAAGAGCAGCGGGCCGAAGACTTCATCGAGTTTCGCAAACAGCAGATCCGCCGCGTCACCGACGTCATAGAAGCCCGCCGCCCGGCCCGACCCGACGTATTCATCGAACGCATCGGCGGCTACACCGATGATTGCTGCCTGAGTTTCGGCAACGAGAACTTCGGCCTGTTCGTCGAAATGGCCGGCGGCCACAACATCGCCAAAAACATCATTCCCACTACCTTCGGCCAGTTGAACGCCGAGCAGGTGATCGTCGCCAACCCGGACCAGGTTGTGGTCACCAGCGCCAATTGGGAAGCCTTCGCGCCTGGCGGCCATTGGGTCGGCGTCGGTCCGGGCGCGGACATGACCCTGGCGCGAAAAAAACTCGCCTGGTACACCCGACGCCCCGCCTATGCCGGCATCAAGGCCCAGGATAACCAGGCGTTCCACGCGATCTGGCACCAGTTCTACAACAGTCCCTATCAGTTCGTGGCCATCCAGCAGCTTGCGAAATGGTTCCACCCGACGCTCTTTGCCGACCTGGATCCGGATGCGGCGTTCCGTGAACTGCACGAGCGCTTCCTGCCGGTGCCCTATGAGTCGGGCTACTTCGTCAGCCTGGGCGAGAAGGACGTCAAACAATGACCTCAATGAACGAAGCCCTGGTGCTGCAACGGGACGCCTACCGGCGCCTGGTCCTGCGCAAACGCCTGATCCTCGCCACCCTGGTGCTGTTGCTGCTGTGCAGCGTCCTGCTGGACCTGGCCCTCGGCCCGGCAAGCTACAGCCTCGATGAAGTCCTGGGCGCGCTGTTTTCCCCGCAAAGCGCTTCGCCGCAAGTTCGGGTAGTGATGTGGGACATCCGCCTGCCGGTGGCGTTGATGGCCGTTGCGGTGGGCGCGGCGCTGTCCCTGGCCGGGGCACAAATGCAGACGATCCTCAACAATCCGCTGGCCAGTCCGTTCACTCTGGGCATTTCCGCCGCCGCCGGGTTTGGCGCGGCCATGGGCCTGGCTTTCGGCGTGGCGTTGTTCCCGCTGGCGGCGCAATACATGGTGCCGGTGAACGCGTTCATCATGGCGATGCTCTCGGCGCTGCTGATCCACTTCCTGAGCATGCGCCGCGGTGTCACTGCCGAGACCATCGTGTTGCTGGGCATCGCCCTGGTGTTCACCTTCAATGCACTGTTGGCGCTGGTGCAGTTCTTCGCCACCGAGCAAGCCGTCGCGGCCGTGGTGTTCTGGACCATGGGCAGCCTGACCAAGGCCACCTGGCCAAAGCTGGGGGTGATTTGCCTGGTGATCCTCGTCACCCTGCCGATCTTCGCCAGGCGCGCCTGGGCCCTGACCGCTCTGCGCCTGGGCGATGACAAGGCCGCCAGTTTCGGCATCAACGTGCGCAGCCTGCGCTTTCAGACGCTGATCATGGTCAGCCTGCTGGCCTCTTTCCCGGTGGCCTTCGTCGGCACCATCGGCTTCATCGGGCTGGTGGGGCCGCACATCGCCCGCATGCTGATCGGCGAAGACCAGCGGTTCTTCCTGCCGGCCTCCTTGCTGACCGGCGCGCTGATCCTGTCCGCCAGCTCGGTGGTCAGCAAGACCCTGATCCCCGGGGCGATCTTTCCCATCGGCGTGGTCACCTCGCTGATCGGCGTACCCTTTTTCATATCTCTGATCCTTGGCGGGAAGAAAAACTCATGGTGAAGCTCCAGTTGGAGAATCTTGGCGCCGGCTATGGCCAGCGCACCGTCATCGAAGGCGTCACCACGACCACTTTCCTGGGCGGTGAGGTGGTCGCAGTCGTCGGCCCCAACGCGGCGGGTAAATCCACCTTGTTCAAACGCATGGCCGGACTGATCGATGGCCCGGGAAAGGTAATCATGCAGGATTCGCAAAAGGGCCCCGCAGGCATCAGCTACATGCCCCAGGGCCTGAATGCCAGCGCACGGTTGACGGTCTACGAATCGGTCCTGCTGGCGCGCAAACAACTGACGCCGGGCTGGGTCGTCCACGATGAAGAGCTGCGGCTGGTGGATGAGATCCTGGAGGCACTGGGCATCACCCCCCTGTCCTTTCGCAACCTCGGCGAACTCAGCGGCGGCCAACAGCAATTGGTATCCATCGCCCAGACCCTGGTGCGCGAACCGGAAATCCTGCTGATGGATGAGCCGACCAGCGCCCTGGACATGCATCGACAAGTCCAGGTGCTGAACTTCATGCGTGCCCTGGCGCGCAAACGCGAAGTCATCGTGTTCATCGCCATCCATGACCTGAACCAGGCCCTGCGCTTCGCCGACCAGGTGCTGGTCATCGCCGAAGGCACCACCCAAGGCAGTGGCCCGAGCAATGAAGTGATCAGCGAATCGATGCTGCGCAAGGTCTACAAGGTCGAGGCGCGGATCGAAAAGTGCAGCCGTGGGCAGGCGCATATTCTGATCGACGATATTGTCTGATTCCTCAGGGGATTCGCCGGGCGACCAGTGGCTTCAGTTTCTCTACACCCCTTCCGTCTCGGAAAATCACGTTGCCGTAAACCCTGCTCCCGGACTTGAATGGCCTCGTCACCCGGTCGGCTCACCTGATCCACCGTCTCTCCCTCGAGGGACGGTAGCCGAAGTACGCGCTGTAGCACTTGCTGAAATGGCTGGGTGAGACAAACCCGCACGCTACCAGGACCTCGGTTTGGGAGAGTTCGGTGTGCTGCAACAGCCGCCGTGCTTCGGTGATCCGTAGTTCCAGGTAGTAACGCTGGGGCGGCGTGCCCAATTGTTCTTTGAACAGCCGCTCCAGCTGACGCCGCGAGCGCCCGACGAAGAGCGCCAGTTCATCGATCTCCAGCGGTTCTTCCAGGTTCGCTTCCATGAGCGAAATGACTTCACGCAATGGCGCGCTGACGCTGACCAATGGCGAAACCTTTATCCGTCGATAGCGCGACTCCTCGAACGACAGAATGTCTTCGATGCCTTCCACCAAGGCCTTGCCATGCAGCCCGCCGATCCAGTTCAGCGCCATCTGGAAAGCGCCTGCCGGGCTCGACGCCGTGAGTCGATCGTTGTCGATGACCTGGGCTTCGCTGGTCACTTGGGTCGCTTTGGCGAGTTCCGCCAGGGCCGGTCGATGCTCGGGATGGATGGCGCACCGGTAGCCGTCGAGCAGCCCGGCAACGCCCAAAAACCACGAACCGTTCCACAAGCCCGCCAGGTTGATACCGCGTGCGGCGGCGCCGCGCAGCCATGCAATCAGGTCATCATCGGCCTTGAGTGCCGTGCGATAACCGCCACAGATCACCAACAGGTCCAGCCCTTCCAGCGCATCCTGGGCCAACACCGCGTCGGGACGAATCACCAGCCCCAGGTCACTGACGATCTCTGCGCCGTCGAGGCCGAAGGTAGTGGTCGAAAACAGACCCGGACGCAGCAGGTTCGCGGTGACGAGGGTGTCCAGGACCTGCGTGAACGCCGGCAGCGAAAAATGCTCGAGCAGCAGAAAGCCTGCGCGTGTTTGCCGCGCAGGCACTGTCCTGTCTTCTTGCAGGAAACGCAGGTTTTTACCTTTCATCACGCCACTGAACTGACGTCGTGTGTTCACACCCTGCTCCGTCTCGCTCAAGCCAACTGGAATCCGTGGGCGAGCGGATCTTTATCGTCGACGAAAATCGTGTTGTGGCCGATGATTTCCGCCCAGCCGCCCACGCTGGGGTGGATGCCCTGGAAACCGGCGACCGGCACCGCCGCCTCGACCTTGCCTTCGAATATCGTGCCGATGAGGCTCTCATGGCGGTAGATCTCGCCGACCCGCAGGCGCCCTTTGCCAAACAACTGGGCCATTCTCGCCGAGGTTCCGGTTCCGCCCGGGGAACGGTCGATGCCCTTGTCGCCGTAGAACACCGCGCAACGACCATGGGCGCTGCTGTTTTTCGGTTTGTCGCACCAGATGACGTGATGCACGCCACTGATCCGATCATTTTCCGGGTGGACCGGATGACTGACATCCGCCAGAGCCGTGCGTAATTTCTGGCTCAAGGCAATGATCTCGGCCGTCGTTTGCCCCTCGAGCCCGGCCCAGCAGGCCTGCGGCTCCACCACGGCATAAAAGTTACCGCCAAAGGCGATGTCCAGCGTGAAGGTGCCAACGCCTGGCACCTCGACCTGGACATCGGAGCTGTGCAGGTAACTGGGCACATTGAACAACCGTACGGATTCCACTGACTCGCCCTGCATCGTGTAGTCGACAACCACACGACCGGCCGGCGTTTCGACTGCCAGTCTGCCCGGCTCACGAGGACTGACCAGCCCTTCTTCGATCACCACGGTGCTGAAGCCAAGGGTGCCTGCGCCACACATTGGCAGGCAGCCGCTCACTTCGATAAACAGCGCGCCAACGTCACAGTCCCCGCGGGACGGTGGGTAAAGGATCACGCCGGACATGATGTCGTGCCCCCGTGGCTCGAACATCAGCGCCGTGCGGACCCAGTCATGATCGCGGACGAACATCTCCCGTCGCTCGGCCATGGGCACCGAAGGCAGCAAAGGAGCGCCCCCCGCCACCACCCGGACCGGGTTGCCGCACGCATGGGCATCGATACAGAAAAAACTGCGTCTCATGGCAACTCCCTGTTCAAACCAGTCTACGAGGCGAATGGCGCTGCAACGCACCACGCGACAGCCGATCCAGCAGCAACGCCACCGCAACAATCGCCAGGCCCGCGCGCAAGCCCAGCCCCATTTCCATTCGCGTGAGGCCCCGCGTCACTTCGGCGCCCAATCCACCTGCCCCCACCAGCCCTGCCAGCACCACCATCGCCAGCGACAGCAGGATGCATTGGTTGAGACCCACCAGAAGGGTCGGCGCCGCCGTCGGCAACTCGATCTTGAACAGGATGTCTCGCGGTGACGCGCCTGAAGCCTGGCCGAGTTCCAGCAAGTCCTTGGGCAGTTGCTTGAACGCCAGGGTGGTCAACCTGAGCATCGGCGGGATGCCGTAGACAATCGTCGCGATGATCGCCGGTACGCGCCCCAGGCTGAACAACATGACCGCAGGAATCAGGTAAACCCAGGGCGGCACCGTTTGCATGATGTTCAGCACCGGCAGCAGCGCCGCGTCGACGCGCTTGACCCGCGCCGCCAGAACGCCCAACGGGAACGCGATGGCGACCGAGATCAGCACCGCCACCGCCACCAGGGCGATGGTCTGCATCGAGGCGCTCCAGAGCCCGGAAAACAAACAGAAGGCCAGCATCGCTGCGGCATAGGCCGCGACCTTCTTGTTGGCGAACACCACGGCGGCGATTACCACCAGGCCAATCAGCACGTAAGGATGGGGAGCGAGCAACAGGCTTTCCACAGCACCCAGGACGGTCTCGATGACCTTGCTGATGACCACGAACAATCCGTGGAAGTTGGCATTGAGCCAATCGACGACAGGGGCCAGAAATGCGCCAGGAGAAAAGTTCATGGTTGCTCCCCGTTGGTTGATCGCACGGCGCTTTGCGCCAGTCGGTCGAGAATCATGGTCAGGATCACAATAGCGATGGCCGCGTTGATGGACTTGGCGATATCCAGCGTGCGAACCGCACCGTAGATCGATTCACCCAGCCCGCCGGAGCCGACGATACCGGCGATCACCACCATCCCGAACGCCATCATCAGGCTCTGGTTCACGCCGGCCATGATGCTGGGCAGCGCGAACGGCAGGCGGATCTTGTAGAACATCTGCCAACCGGTCACGCCGCTGGCATCGCCCAGCTCGATGAATGCCTTGGGCGTCATGCGGATACCCAGCGACGTCAGGCGCAGCGCCGGCGGTACCGCGACGATGAACGTCGCCAGCAGCGCGGTCGCCGGGCCATACCCCAGCAGGGCAATGGCCGGCAGCAGGTAGATATAGGGCGGCATCGTCTGGACCAGGTCCAGGCATGGATCGACGACCCGATCGATCGACGGCGCCAACCCCGCCAGCACGCCCAGGGGGATCGCCACCAGCAAGGCCAGGAACGTCGCGGTCAGGACCAGCGCCAGGGTGCTCACCGTTTCCGTCCACAAGCCGATAAAGGCACAGAACAGCAACGCCAGCCCGGACAACAGTGCGAACTGCCGGCCAACGGCGCGCCAGCCGAGCAATGCGATCAGCAGCGCGATGACATAGGACGGGGGCGATGCAATGCACCACAGCACGCCTTTATACACGCCGGCCAGCGCCGCATTCACCGCGTTGAATACAAACTCACCGTTGTCTGCAAGCCAGCCCAGCCCGGCGTCTATCGCCGCGTCGAACTGGCTGGAAAAGTCGGGCGTGCTCATGGGGATGTCTCCGCCAATGCGCTGCTCGAACGTTCAGTGAATTCGTTTGGAATACCCTGGACGCCGCGCAGCAGGTCACGCGGCGTGACAACGCCGACCACCGCGCCGGCTTCGACCACGGCCAGCGCATCGCGCTCGGACTTCATCGTCAGACCGATCAACTCGTTGATGTCGGCATTGAGGGTGGTCTTGAGCAACCTGGAAATATCACAGCCGGGATTCGCCGCCCGATATGACTCCACCGGCGTCATCACCGAATGGGCCTTGACCAGGTGCAGGCGCGAGATGCCCGCAACGAACTCCGCGACGTAGTCGTCCGCCGGATTGAGGACGATTTCTTCTGCGGTGCCGACCTGAATGATGACCCCGTCCTTCATGATCGCGATGCGATCACCAATGCGGATCGCTTCATCCAGGTCGTGGGTGATGAATACCGCTGACTTTCCAAGCTCCTTGGTCAACTGGCGGAACTCGTCCTGCAGTTGCCGACGGATCAACGGATCGAGCGCGCTGAACGGCTCGTCCATCAAAATGACTTCGGGATCCGCCGTAATCGCCCGGGCGAGCCCGACGCGTTGCTGCATGCCGCCTGACAGCTCGCTCGGGTAACGCGAAGCCCAGTCGGTGAGCCCGACCTTGGCCAGGGCACGCTCGGCGACCTTGTAGCGCTCTGCCTTGCCGACACCCTGGACCTCCAGGCCGAAGGCGGTGTTTTCCAGCACGGTCCGGTTGGGCAACAACGCCACGCTCTGGAACACCATGCCGATGTTGCGCGCCCGCACATCGCGCAACTGCGCCGGGGTCAACGAGGAAAGGTCCTTGCCTTTGACCAGCACCTTCCCTGCGCTGGGTGTGATCAGCTTGTTGAGCAGCCTGATCAGCGTGGATTTGCCACTGCCGGACAACCCCATGATGCAGAAGATCTCTGCACGACGAACCTGAAGAGTGACGTCAGAGACGCCCACCACGCAGCTGTAGTCTTGCAGGACCCGGGTCTTGCTCAGGCCCCGCTCGACCACGGCCTGCATGGCCGCCGGAGCCCTGGGGCCGAAAATCTTCCAGACTGCCTGGCAATCTATCAGTACTTCGTTGGTGTCGATATGAGCCGTTGTCATTTGGTAACCCATCGAGCCAGTGTTGCTGGCTTCTCTCATTGAACGAAAGGCGGCAGTGGCAAACTACTTACGTCTTAATTCTTGATATTGGCCCAGCGCTTCATCAGCTCGGCATGGCTGTCGGTCCAACCCTTGACCGCTTCGTCCATAGTCTTGCCGTCCTTGACCTCGGTGTTGATCCGGGTGATGTCGGCCAGGGGAACATAGACTCCTGCCATCACCTCACGGGCGTGAGGGAACGCTTCGGAGAAGCCCTTGTGGCCGACCCAGTAGTAACCTTGTGCCGGAGGGAACACACCTTTGGGATCCTTGAGGAACTTGAGGTCATATTTCTGCGCCATCCACGACGGTTCCCAGACGGTGACCGCCACCCACTCCTTGCGGTCCACCGCCGATTTCAGCGCTGCGGTCATCGCTGCGGTGCTGCCTTCGAGCAACTTGAGCTTGAGGCCGTAGCTGCTCACCGCATTGGTGGCATCGCTCATCAGACCCGAACCCGGCTCGATGCCGATGATCTTGTTGCTGAACTTGTCGGCGTTATCGTTAAGTTGGTCGATGGAATCGATGTCCACGTATTTCGGTACGGCGATGCCCTGGTAGAGACCGAACGAAACCGGCGAGAGTTTTTCAAGACGGTTCTTGTTCTTGTTCCAGTAGTCGTAGGCCGCATAGTCGGTCTGCGACGCCAGCACCTGAATGTCGCCTTTGGTCAGTGCGGCATACGCAATGCCCCACTCCGAGAACTCCACGACCTTCACGGTGTAGCCGGAATTTTCCAGGGCCTTTTTAGTAATGCCTGTGATGGGCGTCAGGTCTTCCCACGACAACGTCCCCATGGTGATCGTCTTTTCTTCCGCCTGGGCGGACATGCTCATCAAGCCCACCATTGCGATGGCGCACAGCGCCTTCCACATTCTTTTCATGGTCTTCCTCATCTACATGTCAACAGAGAGTGATGGCTTGCGGGGACCGAAAGCCGTTGTGGTACAGGGCAGTCAACCTTCTCGACCGGCTCTGAGGGCTTGCCAGCGGATGACCGAGCCGACCCCCAGGTTGGTTATTATTCTGGGCGGGAGCCTGCTGGGCTCGGGGCTGCGGCTGAAGGTCTCGAGGAACCTTGAATCCGTACCGGTTGCCAGCTCAGCGGCCATGACACCGGCCAAGGTACTTTTCACGGTACCCAGGCCGTTTTCACAGCACGCCGAAAACAGGTTCTGCTCCACCTCTCCAAACGCCGGGGCACTGTTGCGGCTCAAGCACAAACGGCCAGCCCAACTGAACTCCAGCGGTGTCGATTTCAATTCAGGGAAACGCGCGTCCAGGGAATGCCGTTGCTCCTGGGCCACTTGGGCGACACGCTTGAGCGAGACCTGGATACTGGGGTCGTAAGTGAATCGGGTGCGGATGACGATACGCGAGAGCCCGTTGGCGCTGATTTTTCGCACGGTGGCCCCCATCGGATCGGCGGGCAACAATGCCCACCGGGCGCGACCGGTGACTTCCCGATCAAACTCAGCATGGCTGTAGGCCGCGGTCATCGAGGCGTAGGTGAACACGTGCAACAGGCGCCCCTGAAAGTGCCCGAAATCCTCGACATGGCCGTTGACCGCCAGGATCACTTTGCCGGCGCTGACCCGACCGCGATGGGACCGGGCCAACCAACTGCTGCCCTGCCTGGACAACTCGATCACGGGGGAGCGTTCGAACAGGCTGATTTTGTCAGCCAGGCCCTGGGCCAGGTCCCTGATGTACTGCGCCGGTTGAATCATCACCGCGCCCGGCGTATGGAGCCCGCCGTGGTAATAATTCGAGCCGGTGATCTCGCGCATCTGGGCCGCGTCGAGCAGCTCGTACTGTTCGCCAATGCCTTGCAGGGACTTGGCGTAGTTGAGGTTCAGCTTCATGCCCCGTTCGGTGGCCGCCGCATTGATCTTGCCGGACGGATCGAACGTTTCGGCGGTCATGCCGTATTCCTGCGCCGCTTGCGCTGCAAACCCGATGGCGAAACGGTTCTGGGCGATCTCAAGCGCCGTGGCGGACTCTCCGGCCACCGAATACTCCCCCGATGACAGGCTGTGAGGAACGTCGATCATAAAGCCGGAGTTGCGCCCGGCCGGCCCTTTGGCGATCTCCAGGGCGTCTACCACGACGATGGAGTCCTGGGGACGCAACTGAGACAGCCGGCGTGCGGCTGAAAGGCCGGCAAACCCGGCACCGATGATCAACCAGTCCGCCGTGACATCGCCATCAAGCATGCGCACCGGCGTGACACGCGTCGAAATGGCTTCCCACCCGGAAACCCCGGTGTCCACCGGCAGGCGCTTGATGGAATGGCGGCTCATTTTACGGTCTCGTCCACAGAGCGATCGGACACGTCGATCCAGATGGTTTTCAGCTCCGTGTACTGGTCATGGGCGAAAACGGACTTGTCCCGACCACCGAAACCGGACTCCTTGTAACCACCGAACGGCGTGGAAGCATCGCCTTCGCCGAAGCAATTGACGGTGACGATTCCGGCGCGGATTTCCCGAGACAGCCTGATCGCTTTGCGCAGGCTGGCGGTATAGACCGACGCCGCCAGGCCGTATACCGAGTCGTTCGCCAGCGCCACCGCTTCGGCGATCGAACTGAAAGTCGTGACCGATAGCACGGGACCGAAGATTTCTTCCTGGAACAGCCGGCTCTCGCGATCGACTCCGACGAAAACGGTGGGCTGGACGAAGGCATCGCCCTCGGTTTCACCGCCATAGGCCACTTCCAGTTTTCCGGCGGTGGCGTACTCAAGGTACGACTTCACCTTTTCGAAGTGTTCCGGGCTGACCAGTGCACCAACGCGATTGTGCGGGTCCAGCGGGTCGCCCATCTTCCATTCACGGATGTAAGCGCCCATGCGTTCGAGCAACTCGTCCTTGACCGACTCATGCACCAGCAGGCGTGAAGTCGCCGAGCAGTTCTCGCCCATGTTCCAGAACGCGCCATTAACCACTTGTTCTGCCACCAGGTCGAGGTCTTCGGCATCGTCCATGACCACGGCCGGATTCTTGCCGCCGCATTCGAGCACGATGCGCTTGAGGTTCGAGTCCGCGGCGTAGCGCAGGAAACGCCGGCCGGTGGCTGTCGAGCCGGTGAAGCTGACCATGTCGACATCCTTGTGCAAGCCGATCGGCTCGCCGACTTCCTTCCCGGTGCCGGTGACGATGTTCAGCACACCGGCCGGCACGCCCGCTTCATGGGCCAGTTCGGCGACCCGCAATGTGGTCAGGCTGGTTTGCTCGGCGGGCTTGACGATGACTGAGCAACCGGCGGCCAGCGCCGGGCCGATTTTCCAGGCCAACATCAGCAGCGGGAAATTCCACGGCAGGACGCAACCGACCACGCCGATCGGCTCGCGCACCACCAGGGCCAGCGCGCCACTGCCGACGGGGGCGGTGTTGTCGTAAATCTTGTCGATCAACTCGGCGTGCCAGCGCAACGTATGGACAGTGTCCGGCACATCCACCAACTGGCACTCGCGCACTGGCTTGCCGCTGTCCAGGCTTTCCAGGACCGCCAGTTCATGGCTGTTGATCTCCAACAACTTGGCAAACTTCAACAGCACGGCCTTTCGCTCACCGGGCGGCAGCGACCGCCAGCGACCATCGTCAAAAGCCTCCTTGGCTTTGCTGACGGCGAAATTCACATCGTCTGCATTGCAGGCGGCGACTTCGGCAAGCACCTCCCCCGTGGCGGGGTTGAGGGTGGTAAAGGTATTGCCCGAAATCGCGGGTTTGAACGAACCATCGATGAACGCGTTCGACGCAAACGTCATCGATTTGGCAATGGCCGCATATTCGACCGCAGTCAGTAAATCACGCATGGTTGGCTCCCGAGGTGATGTGGGCGACGGTGCGCTTCACATTGGCGATAACGGTCTGAAGGCCGCGCTGGTCGTCTGAATTCAACGGCCGTAGCGGCGCACGTACATCGCCTACTTTGAGCCCATTCAATTCGCAACCGAACTTGATGGATTGAACGAACTTCCCGCCATCCAGCGCATTCATCAAGGGCATCATCGCGGACATGATCTGGCGACCCTTATCGAAGTTCTTTTCAATCACGCAGGCCTCATATAGCGCGATGTGTTCTTTGGGTAGAAAGTTGGAACCCGCGCACACCCAACTTCTTGCGCCCCAGGCAAAGAACTCCAGTGCCTGATCATCCCAGCCGCAGGAAAGTGCAATATGTGGAAACTCACGGACAAGCAAATGGACACGCCCCATATCACCGGAACTTTCCTTGATCGCGATAACATTTTTTGATTTGCCGACGCGCGCCAGGTATTCCTCGTTCATTTGTACGCACATCCGTCCCGGATAGTTGTACAACATGATCGGCATATTGGCCGCACGGTCGATGGTCAACGCATGGATCGCGTTTTCCTGGTCGGTCGGAAGTGCATAAGGCGGGGTAGTCACCAAGATGGCGTCGGCCTTGATGGCCTTGGCGTCCTGGGCAAACAACACGGCGTCTTCGGTTCGGATCGCACCAGTACCGATGATCAGTTGCACACGCTCGTTAATGACGTCCTTGGCGTGAGCGGCAAGTTTCAGACGCTCTTCTGCGGTTTGCGCATAATACTCACCCGTAGAGCCGCCAATAATGATTCCATGGACTTTCGCCTCTACCAGATATTCCAGGACTTCTGAAAATACCTTCCAGTCGATGTCACCACCTGGTTTATGCGGCGTGACGGCGGGTGTATAAATGCCTTCGAATCTCAAGACGATTTCTCCGAATATGAGTGACCGGAAGTTTCAACAATCAGTAAGCCCTGCGAACTTTGCGCCAGAGAATCTGGCCCATCATGTCATCGGAACAGATGATTATCCGTTGGCAAGATTCTTTCGATGCAGGCTGGATGGATTCATGCAGCTTTCAATATTTTCAGACCGTATCTATCCCAATTGGCAGTGACGACGGCTTCTTATTTTAAAACCTACGACTATGGCAATCGTAAGTTCAAGATCTTATTTAAACTAACGCCGGTTATTGCTTGCGGCTTGGATCAAGATTACGTCGCGCCCTTGCGCCTCGACAAGAAACCTTTACGCCGATCAATGCATAACAAAATGTTATCAATCGAGCCGTGGTGGCGTGCAACGGGTGCTACTGGCTGAATTGGGATAGCAGCCAGTCTCTGAGACGACAGCAGGCATCATCGCTCTGGCGGTCTTCCCTGAAGGTCAGGTAATGCTGGCTTTCCTTGAGCACCATCTCGTCGGGGACCGGACGCACCAGCGTGCCGTTTTCAATCAGGTGCGCGACCAGGTGATTCCAGCCGAGCGCCACGCCCTGATGAGTCAGCACCATGCTGATGATCAGGTTGTAGTCATTGGCATTGAGTACGTGCGGGCTGTCATGGGGACGCTCGTCCATGACGATACGGTGGAACGCAAGCCAGACGCCCCAGTCGACGTGCTCGGCGACCTGGGCGCGGCCATAGGGGCTCAGGTTCAACAGAACGCCATCGCGCAAGGCCTCCAGGCTCGACAACTCAGGATGGTCGGCCTGGTATCGGGGCGTGCAGACGGGGTAAATGATGTCGTGAAACAACGGATAGCTGCGATAGCCATCCTGGATCCTGGCCATCTTGGTGATGAATATGTCGGGCTTGATCCCAGGCTCCATCGACAGGAAATTCTGGGTGGTGATGAGATTCAGGTCGATGTCGGGATTCTGCGAGAAAAACGTTGGCAACCTCGCTGACAACCACAGTGCGGAGAACGCCGGGGAACAGCAAAGCGTCAGGATCTTCTTGCCGGAGTTTTTCGTGCGGATGCGCTCGGCCGCTTGTGAAATATTGACGAAAGACATCTGGGCCGCGTCGAAGAAAATCACGCCGGCCTCGGTCAACTCCACTGCCCGGCCGACCCGCTTGAAGAGATTGACCCCAAGATAACCCTCCAGCTCACGAATCTGTCGGCTGATCGCGGCCTGGGTGACGCACAGGGCTTCCGCCGCACGGGTAAAGCTCTGGTATTTGGCAGCCGCTACGAACGACTTTACCGCTTTGAGAGACGGCATTTTCAGCAGCGTCATGTCGGGTTCGATGTGCTTGACCATAGCCTGATGTAGTTGATTCCGGTTGGAGGCCCGCGGGCCTGCATAGAAGAGGAGTGACCGTCAGTTTGCGGCGCTGGGCCGAGATTAGCGGAAAACACCCGGCTGGCTATAGCCCCATCAGCGATCGGGCGCAGGCAACGACAGCCTTTAACCTGGCTACTCGATGCCGTGAAAGAACCTGCATGAAGGCCGGCTTACCTGATTCGGCATCGCGTGTTTTTGCATGTTGATCAGGCTTTTCTGCCAATACTTATCGAAAAAAAGCCACCCTATACTCGTGCTCAGGCTGGCGTGACCAGCGCCGTTTCCAAGCCAGCAAGCCCCCACAATAACAATCAGGGCGAACCATGAATAACAACAGCCAACCCTTCCTCGCCGCTCGCGATTTCCTGCTGGCCCACCGTACCGATTACGCCACCGCCGTGCGGGATTTCCGCTGGCCGCAGCTGAGCGAGTTCAACTGGGCGCTGGATTACTTCGACGCCATGGCCCAGGGCAATGATGCCAATGCCCTGTGGATCGTCGAAGAAGACGGCAGCGAACAGCGCTACAGCTTCCAGCAATTGGCCACGCGCTCCAACCAAGTGGCGAACCACCTGCGCGCCCTCGGCGTGCGGCGCGGCGAGCGCATCCTGCTGATGCTCGGCAACGATATCGCCCTGTGGGAGACCATGCTGGCCGCGTTCAAGCTCGGCGCCGTGGTCATCCCCGCCACCGCCCTGCTCACCGCCGAAGACCTGGGTGACCGTATCGAACGCGGTCGGGTAAGCCACCTGGTGGTCGGCAGCGCCCATGTCGACAAGTTTGTCGGACTGGGCGACGGCTGCAGCCGCGTCTGCGTCGGTCCATCCTGCACCGGCTGGGTCTCCCACAGTGCTGCCAATGAATACCCGGAGCACTTCGAAGCCGAGGGCAGCACCCTGGCCACCGACCCGATGCTGCTGTACTTCACCTCCGGCACCACTTCCAAGCCGAAAATGGTGCTGCACAGTCACCAGAGCTACCCGGTCGGCCATCTGTCGACCATGTACTGGATCGGCCTGAAGCCCGGTGACCTGCACCTGAACATTTCCTCACCCGGCTGGGCCAAGCACGCCTGGAGTTGCCTGTTCGCGCCGTGGAACGCCGGCGCCTGCATCTTCATTCACAACGTCGCGCGCTTCAGCGCCCCGGTGCTGCTTGCCACCCTGGAGCGCTACGGCGTCACCAGCCTGTGCGCCCCGCCCACCGTGTGGCGCATGTTGATCCAGGAGGACCTGACCGGGATCAAGGACCGCCTGCGCCTGCGGGAACTGGTGGGCGCCGGTGAGCCGCTCAACCCGGAAATCATCGAGCAGATCCAGCACGCCTGGGGCCTGCCGCTGCGTGACGGATTCGGTCAGTCAGAGACCACCGCCCTGGTCGGCAACACGCCCGGCCAGGTGCTCAAGCCCGGTTCCATGGGGCGCCCATTGCCGGGCTACCAGGTGACCCTGCTCGACCCCGATGGCCTTCCAGGTGATGAAGGCGAAGTCGCCCTGCCGCTCGACGTGCGTCCCCTTGGCCTGATGCTCTGCTACGAAGACAGTCCGGAAAAAACCGCCGAAGTGATGCGCGACGGTTACTACCGCACCGGCGACACCGCGCAGATTGATGAAGACGGCTACATCACCTTCGTCGGCCGTGCCGACGACGTGTTCAAGGCTTCCGACTATCGCATCAGCCCGTTTGAACTGGAGAGCGCGCTGATCGAGCATCCAGCGGTGATGGAAGTGGCCGTGGTGCCCAGCCCCGACCCGGTGCGCCTGGCCGTGCCCAAGGCGTTCCTGATCCTGGCCCACGGCGAACCCGGCAGTGCGGAACTGGCCGGCAACATTCTCGCCTTCGCCCGTGAGCACCTGGCGCCCTACAAGCGAGTGCGGCGCATCGAGTTCGTCACCGAACTGCCCAAGACCATCTCTGGGAAAATCCGCCGGGTGGAACTGCGGCAGATGGAAGCGCAACGCCGCCAGAGCGGGACACGCGGCGCGCAAGAGCACTTCGAAGAAGACTTCCCACAGCTCAAGGGCTGAATCCGGGTGGTAGCCCTGTGGGGGCAAAGCTTGCTCCCACAGGGTCTCTATTTCGCAGTGATCACCGACAACTTGGTAATCCCCGCTCGCTCGATGGAGGCCATCGCCCTGGCCACTTCACCGTAATTCACCCCATTGTCCGCCTGCAGTTGAACCCGCAGCTCAGGATTCTTGCCTTTGGCCGCCTGCAAGTTGGATTCAAGCAGGTCCGCCTGGATCTCGTCCTTGTTGATGAACACCTTGCCCTTGTCATCGATGCTCACCACCAGCGGGTCCTTCTGTTCCACCGGCGCCACCGACTCGGTCTTGGGCAGGTTGATCGGGATGGCATTAGTCAGCAGCGGCGCGGTGACGATGAACACCACCAGCAGCACCAACATGACGTCCACCAGGGGCGTGACGTTGATCTCGCTGAGCACTTCATCACTGTCTTGTGTGGAGAAGGCCATATCAGGACGCCTCCTTGACTTTCTGGCCGGCAACCGTCGCGCCGGACTTGTTCAGCGCCGGGTGTTGCAACACGCGGAAGGCGTTTTTCTGCGCCAGGCTATAGAAGTCGTGGGCGAAGTCGTCCAGGTCAGCGGCGGTCAGCTTCAGGCGACGCAGGAAATAGTTGTACACCAGCACCGCCGGCACCGCGACGGCAATCCCGACGCCGGTGGCGACCAGGGCTGCACCGATCGGGCCGGCGACGGTTTCCAGGCTCGCGGAGCCAGCGGCGCTGATGCCTTTGAGTGCCGACATGATGCCCCAGACGGTGCCGAACAGACCAATGAAGGGCGACGTACTGCCGATGCTGGCAAGGATCGCCAGGCCGCTTTCCAGGGCGCGCCGCTCGCGCACGATCTGCTGGCGCAAAGCACGCTCCAGGCGATCCTGGTGATTGATCGCCTGGCTCAGGTCCGCCGCGTGGGTGCTTTCCGGCACCTGGATTGCCGCATAACCGGCCAGCGCCACCCGAGCCGCCGCGCCCGGTTGGCTCTGGGTCAATTCGGCGGCGGAATCGAGGCTGGAAGCGGCCCAGAAGTGCTTGTGGAACTTGCGGTCCTGGGTCTTGAGCCGGGTGAATTGCACACCCTTGAGCAAGGCCAGCCCCCAGGTCGCGACGGAAAAAACAATCAGCAGCCAGATGACGGCGTGCTCGATGGATTCGAAAGGTGATGCGATCAAGTTCATGGTCAGGCTCTCCAACAAGGCATTCGGATCGGTTGTAGCGATGCGCCTTTTTCAGGTGGCCCGCGTCTATTCGGTTAAGTCGAGTTACTTGATCTTGAAGTCGATGGGTACGCTGACCCACCCGTCCAGGGCGACGTCGCCTTGCTTGGCCGGGACGAAACTCCAGCGCTTGACCGCTGCCACGGCAGCGTCATCGAGTTGATCGCGGCCACTGCTTTTCTGGATCTGGATTTCCCCAGGCTTGCCGCTGGGCAGGACGTGGACCCGCAGCAACACCGTGCCTTCCCAGCCGCGGCGCATCGCCAGCGAAGGGTATTCGGGCGCCGGGTTTTTCAGGTAGCCGGCACTGGCCGACGGCGGGCTCACCGGTTTGGGCGCAGGTGGTGCGGGTGGCGCGGCAACCGGTTGCACCGGCGCAGGGACCACCGGCGGTTGCTCCACCGGCTTGGCGACCGGTTTGGGCACGGGTTTGACCACCGGCCTGGGTTTGGGAATCGGTTTGGGTGGCGGTGGCTTGACGGCCAGCTCATCCTCCACCGGCGGCGGTGGCTCGACCACAGGCGGCGGGAGCGGCTCGGGCGGCACAGGTTCCACCACGGGCGGCGCGGGCTGGGAGAATTCGATGGTCATCGGCGGGATTTCCGGCGGCACCACGGGCAGCACCAGTGCCGGCGCCTGGTTGACCCAGATAATCACCGCGCCGTGCAACACCAGCGCGAACACCCCCAGCAAGACGCCTTCCCGGCGAGTCAGCACGCGTTTAGGGGTGGTGTGCAACCGCGACAGCGCCAGCGGCTCCCGGAAGATACGGCCAAGATCCAGCAATTCACCGCTCGGTAGTGGGCGCTGGAATACCTCCAGGGCTCGGGTGGTGCTCTGAGCATTGCCCATTGATCGACTCCTGTGAATGTCCAAATTGAGCAGGCGGGCGCCGGGGCTAACGCGTCGCCTCCGATTGCGTCAGGGCCAGAGGCGACCGGGAAAATACCTGGTCGTCCGTCAGCGCCTTGACGTCGACCCGATGGGGAAAGATCTTTTTCTCCACGAACAGATCGTCGACCTGTTGCAAGGCCTGGATATCTCGCGCCTCGACCGGAACCAGCGATTCATCGCCCCACTTGCGCAACGTCTTCGAGACGTCCAGGGGGATGTCGTTGACCTTGGCAAAAACCCGGGCGTACTCGTCGGAGTTGTCCTGCGCCCATTCGAACGCCTTGGCAAACCGCCCCAGCACATCGCTCAGGGCTCTGCGCTTGAGCGGGTCGCCCAGGACTTCGTCAGAGGCGGTGATAAACGTCAGCCCCGAATTGATCCCTTCGCCGGTAATCAGCACCCGGGCGCCCTTCTGCTCGGCGAATGCCTGGTACACACCGAACGTCGCCCAGGCTTCGATTTGCCCGGCGTTGAACGCCGGCAAGGCATCGGTCGGTAGCACGAAGCCCACGTTGACGTCCTTTTCCTCCACTCCGGCGTTGGCCAGGGCACGGATCAACAGATACTGGGCAATGCTGCCTCGGGCCGACGACACCACGACGTTACGCCCCTTCAAGTCGGCGACGCTACGGATCGTGGAGTCCGGCGGGACCAGGATCGCGATCCCGCGGGACTGGCCGCGCCGCGCCGCGACGATCCGCAGCGGCGTGCCTCCAGTTGCCGCTGCAAGCACCGGCGTGTCACCGGCCGGCGCCAGGTCGACAGCCCCGGCGCGCAAGGCTTCGAACAACGGCGCGGCGCCCTGGAAATTCGCCCACTGCACCTTGTACTCGATGCCTTCCAACGCGTTCGACGCCTCCACCACCGTGCGCAGGCCCTTGGCCTGGTCGCCCAATACCAGCGTCACGCCCGACAGGTCGGAAGGCTTGGCGGATGAGGTTTTCGCATCGCCGCTTTGACCACAGCCAGCGAGCAACAGCGCCGCGCCGGACAACAACACCGCCGTGGTTTTCCAGAAACGTCCTGGCGTCCTTATCGAAAGATCAGCCATGGGCAAACCGCCGGACAGTGCCGTTCGATGCCTGGCGCGAAGTCCCGGCTGTGGGAGTCGCCGACTCCACCGCTTCGACCCCCAGCAAACTCAACAGGCGCGCACGGATCTGCTGGAAGCCTTCCTGGCCGGTGTCCCGGGCCCTGGGCAGATCAATCGTCAGTTGCTCGGCGATCTTGCCGTTGGCCAGCACAATGACCCGGTCGGCCAGCAGGATGGCCTCGTCCACATCATGGGTGACCAACAGCACGGCCGGTGTGTGCTTGCGCCACAGGTCGATGATCAACCGATGCATGCGAATCCGGGTCAAGGCATCGAGTGCGGCGAACGGCTCATCCAGCAACAACAGCTTGGGCTCGCGTACCAGGCCACGGGCCAGTGCTACTCGCTGGGCTTCGCCGCCGGAAAGTGTCGCCGGGTAAGCGTCCAGGCGATGGGCCAGGCCGACTTCGGTCAAGGCGTCCACCGCCCGGGCCTTGGCATCGGGAATTCGCAGGCCGAGCACGACGTTCTTCCAGGCCCGCTTCCACGGCATCAGCCGGGGCTCCTGGAACACCGCCGCCCGCGCTTTGGGCACTCGCAGTTGGCCGCTGTCGATGCTGTCCAGACCCGCCAGGCTGCGCAGCAGGGTGGTCTTGCCCGAACCGCTGGCGCCCAGCAGCGCAACGAATTCCCCCGGCGCGATGTCCAGGTCCAGACCGTCGATGACCCGCTGCTGGCCGAATTGACGCACCACATTACGCAGTTGCACCGGCGCTACTGATTCGGTGGTTTTGGACGCTTGCACAAGATCGATGCTCGACATATCAGTTCCTCACAAAAGTTGGGCGCCAGGCCAGGGCGAATCGCTCCAGCGTGCGGATCAGTCCGTCGATCAACAGGCCCAGGACGCTATAGATAAGGAGGCAGATCACGATAACGTCGGTGCGCATGAAATCCCGCGCATCGCTGGCCAGATAGCCGATACCGGCAGTGGTGTTGATTTGCTCGACGAACACCAGCGCCAGCCAGGAAATCCCCAGGGAATAGCGCAGGCCGACAAAGAACGAGGGCAAGGCGCCCGGCAGGATCACGTGCCAGATCAGTTCGCGACGACTCAGGCCCAGGGTGTTGGCGGCTTCGATCAGCTTGGGGTCGATATTGCGAATGCCGGCGAACAGGTTCAGGTACACCGGGAACGTGGTACCGATGACGATCAGCGCGATCTTGGTGAATTCGCCGATGCCGAACCAGAGAATGAACAGTGGCACCAGGGCCAACGATGGGATGGTGCGCAGCATTTGCATCGGCGAATCGAGCACCACTTCGCCGCGTTTCGACAGGCCACTGATCAGCGCCGCGACCACGCCGATGGAAACGCCAATGCTCAGCCCCACGAGCGCCCGTTGCAGCGAAACCAACAGGTGCTTGCCGAGCTCCCCGGAAACGATCATGGCCCAGAGCGTACCGCCGATCTGCGACGGGGCGGCGATGATCCGCTGCGGGATCAGGCCCCAGCGCGACGCCAGTTCCCATAACAACAGCAACACGATCGGGCTGACCAAGCGCAACAGGGCCTCCGGCGTGCGCCATTGACGCAACCAGTCGGGGGCCAATCTCGACAGTCCCTGCCCGGCTGCGCCTGGTCGAACGGTCTTGTCGATGGAGAATGAGCTGCTGCTCTGCGTCTCGAATGTCTTTTCGTTCATTCAGGCTTCCTTCCTCATACAGAACATGGCCGAAGGCGCCATGCATCAGCTTCGATTTCATGCTATTCGCATAAAAAATCGGCGTGAAATTCTTTTTGGGAATAAACTAATATGATTAAAAATCAGATATCAAAAACACTAGATAAATAATCTGCATAGTAAAGGAGCCCGACCATCTCCCATTACGGGCCCAAGATCGCCATGCTAGAAATGCATACTAATGATCATACCTGCTTCAATACATGAGCACCTTTCATAATTAACTTAGAACAAATGGTCATTTCACAAGCTTTCCCCACTGCGCCTACCTTGCGTCATCACAAACCGACCCCACGCCCGGCGGAGGCTTGAAGCACGCTTGTTCAATGAAAAAAGGACTCACCATGACTGTTGAATTCATCGGCTTCATCGGCGGCCATCACGCCTCAGAAATCCACCCGCGCAGCGGCCCTACCCTGCAGCCGGAGTACGTGGAGAAAGTCGCTCGCGCCCATGAGGAAGCCGGCTTCGACCGGGCGTTGATCGCTTTTCATTCCAATAGCCCGGATAGCACCCTGATCGCTTCCCACGCCGCCAGCGTGACCAGGAAATTGAAGTTCCTGATTGCTCATCGACCGGGATTCACCGCGCCGACCGTGGCCGCCCGCCAGTTCATCACTCTGGACGTGTTCAATGGCGGACGCACCGCCGTGCACATCATCACCGGTGGTGACGACCGCGAGTTGCGGGCCGATGGCAGCCACATCGGCAAGGACGAGCGCTATGCGCGTACCGATGAATACCTGGACGTTGTGCGTCAGGAATGGACCAGCGAGAAGCCCTTCGATTACCAGGGCACGTATTACCAGTTGGAGGGTGCGTATGCGGATGTGAAGTCGCCGCAGCAACCCCATATTCCGCTGTACTTTGGCGGCTCGTCGGCAGCGGCCATTGCGGTGGCGGGCAAGCACGCCGATGTCTATGCGCTGTGGGGCGAAACCTATGAGCAGGTGCGCGACGTGGTGGCCCAGGTCCGCGCCGAGGCCGCCAAACATGGTCGCAGCGTTCGCTTCAGCCTGTCGTTGCGGCCGATTCTGGCGGACACCGAAGAGCAGGCCTGGGAACGCGCCGACCGGATCCTGCAACAGGCCACCGCCCTGGCCGAGCAGAATGGCTTCGTTCGCCGCGAACCACCCAACGAAGGCTCGCGTCGCCTGCTGGCGGCGGCAGCCCAGGGTTCGCGCCTGGACAAGCGCCTATGGACCGGCATCGCCGGCCTGCTCGGCGCCCAAGGTAATTCGACCTCATTGGTGGGCACACCGGAACAAGTCGCCGATGCCCTGCTCGACTACTACGACCTGGGCATCACCACCTTCCTGATCCGCGGCTTCGATCCCCTTGAAGACGCCATCGACTATGGCAAGCGCCTGATCCCCCTGACCCGCCAGTTGATCGCCGAACGCGAACGCCAGGCGGCGGCGAAAGTGGCTTAGCCGCGACGAACCTGCAAGATGCCGATCGGACCTGCTCGCGGTAGCGTCAGGTCCGTTGGCATTTGTGCCGGATGTACTGCCGCCATCGCGAGCAGGCTCGCTCCCACAGGGGTTATCGGGTGTATGCAAGATCTGCATCACCACCGATCCCTTGTGGGAGCGAGCCTGCTCGCGATAGCGGTCAACCTGAAGGACTCAGTCCTTGTAGCCGACGTCGGTTCTTTCCAGTTGCCGGATCAGGGCATTCCAATGCCGTTCAACGCCGGGCCCGTCGCCGCTCTTGAAGGCCTGGGCCTGGGTTTCGACCTTGGCCACTACCTCGGCCGGTGGAAAGATCAGCTCGGCATTACCCGCGGCCTGCGCGGCAATCTGAATGTTGCAGGCACGCTCCAGGCTTTGCAGCTGCTGGAAGGCATGCTCGACGCTGACACCCGCGGTCAATAAACCATGGTTGCGCAGGATCAACACACTCTTATCGCCAAGATCCGCCACCAGCCGCTCGCGCTCATCCAGATCAAGGGCAATGCCCTCATAACCGTGATAAGCCACCCGCCCGGAAAAGGCGATGGAATGCTGGGAAATCGGCAACAGTCCGTCGCGCTGGGCAGAGACAGCGATCCCATCACGGGTATGGGTGTGCAACACGGCTTGCAGATCGGGCCGCGCTCCATGGATCGCGCTATGGATCACATACCCGGCGTAGTTGATGCCCAACCCTGTCGGGTCGTCGACGATGGTGCCGTCGATGTCGACCTTGACCAGGTTGGAGGCGGTGATTTCGTCGAACAGCAACCCGAAGGCATTGATCAGGAAATGCTCGTCAGGCCCTGGCACACGCGCCGAAAAATGCGTGTAGATGTGGTCGGTCCATTTGAACAGAGCCGCCAGCCGATAGGCCGCGGCCAGTTTGACCCGCACCTCCCACTCTTCGGCACTGACGCGCTGGCGGACATTTTTCGAAACGCTGGTTAACGGGCTGACGCTACTCATGGCAAAACTTCCTGGATGGCCTCAAGGATCTGGCGCCAGCCTAGGGGAAGCCCAAAAATAATAAAAAGCACATTTTAATCTAAGCTAATTATTATTCTTTTTTATTATGCAGCGCTCTTGATCTTCTGCAGCGAGCCGGCTACCAGCTTGCCGAAAGCATCCACCGGCCCCTGCAGATTGCCAAGGAAATGCGGGTAGATCAGCCACAGGTCCATCACCGGCTTGAAATCCTTGAGCGGCATGGCCGCCAGTTGATCACGGTGAACGCTGCGCTCCAGCAGCGGACGCGGCACCAGGCCGAGGCCCAGCCCATCGGCCACCAGGCCCAGTTGCAATTCAGTGCCAAAGGTTTCCAGGTTGACCCGCAGCGCCAGGCCCTGGTCCGACAGGGTTCGTTGTAGCCCGGCGCGGAAGCCGCAGCCATCCGGATTGAGAATCCAGCCATTCTGGTAGACATCAGCCAGTTTGCAGGGGCGCTTGGGCAATTGAGTCTTGGCACAGACCACCACCAGCTCCATCTTGCCGATGGACTCCCCGACGATATTGTCCGGAAAGACCTTGCCCGCAGGAAACAAAGCCGCCGCCGCATCCAACTCGCCGCGCTCGATCTTGCCCACCAACTGGCTGCCCCAGCCGGTGGCCACTTGGGCGCGTAGTTCAGGATATTCGACGCGCAGATGCTTGAGCGCATCGAGCAGCACCACATCACCGATTGTCTGGGGCACCCCCAGGCGCAACAACCCGGTGGGCGGCGCGTCGGTGGCCACCAGTTCGCGCAAGGCATCCATTTCCCGCAGGATCAACCGGCACTGCTCGTAGACTCGGGTCCCGATCACCGTGGGTTTGAGTGGCTTGGTGTTACGGTCGAACAGCTCTACACCCAAGGCCTGTTCAAAGTTCTGCACGCGCCGCGTGATCGCCGGTTGCGTCAGTTGCAGCGTCTCGGCGGCATGGCTGATGGACTGGCAACGAATCACTTCGACAAAGGCGTCAATATCGTCAATTTTCATTTGGCCCGCACATAGAGAACAGTCAATAAGATGTCTTAAAAGCATAGTGCCATTGTTGAAATCTGGATAGCCCGGCCGGGTTATCGATAACATCTAACGCTAGACGGACCAGATCTAAATTCCTTTGAGCTATAACCTAATCATTAAAAAATAGCATATTAACCAAGATCATTATGCTTAAATCCAGACATCGACTTTTCAACACGATGATGGAATCGCCATGACCCAGGCCCGACACCCGGAGAGACTCAGAGCATTCATAGGCGCCCTGGCGGAACTGATCGACGGCAACCCCCGTGAAGGCGACGTGCTGCATCGTGGGGGCAAGCTGCTTGCCCAGTTGGTCAGCCACGACGATTGGCTGCCCGAAGACTTTGCCCAACCCGACCCCGAGCGCTATCAGCAATACCTGCTGCATGCCGATTCGCGGCAGCGCTTCAGCGTGGTCAGTTTTGTCTGGGGACCGGGCCAACGCACGCCGATCCACGACCATCGCGTCTGGGGCCTGATCGGGATGTTGCGCGGCGCGGAATATTCCCAGGGTTTTGCCCGCCATCCCGACGGCCACCTGGTGCCCGAGGGCCCGCGGATACAGCTGTCGCCGGGCCAGGTCGAAGCGGTCTCACCGAAGATCGGCGACATCCATCAGGTCAGCAATGCCTTCGATGACCAGGTGTCCATCAGCATTCATGTCTATGGCGCCAACATCGGTGCCGTACGCCGTGCGGTGTACCAGCCCGACGGCAGCGAGAAGCTGTTCATCTCCGGTTATTCCAACGCCTTCCTCCCCAATATCTGGGACCTGTCCAAAGAGAGCCAAGCCTTATGAGCACCGCACCTACTCGCTCCTATTCCGAGATTCGCCAGGCGTTGCTGAACCGAGAGGAGCTGGCCCTCGTCGATGTCCGCGAAGAAGCGCCCTTTGCCGAAGGCCATCCGCTGTTCGCGGCCAACATCCCGCTGTCCAAAATCGAACTTGAGGTGTACTCGCGTATTCCCAGGCGCGATACGCCAGTCACCGTCTACGACAATGGAGAAGGCCTGGCGCAGATCGCGGCGCAGCGCTTGCAGGACCTGGGCTACGTCAATGTCAGCGTGCTGGAAGGTGGTTTGCAGGGCTGGCGCAGCGCCGGCGGCGAGCTGTTCATCGACGTCAACGTGCCGAGCAAGGCCTTTGGCGAGCTGGTAGAGAGCCAGCGCCATACACCGTCATTGGCGGCCGAAGAGGTCCAGGCGCTGCTCGACAGCGAGGCCGACGTGGTGGTGCTCGACGCCAGGCGTTTCGATGAATACCAGACCATGAGCATTCCCGGCGGCATCAGCGTACCCGGCGCAGAGCTGGTATTGCGCGCCCGGGAGCTGGCGCCGGACCCGGCGACCCGCATCATCGTCAACTGCGCCGGACGCACCCGCAGCATCATCGGCACCCAGTCGCTGATCAACGCCGGCATCGCCAACCCGGTGTCCGCCCTGCGCAATGGCACCATTGGCTGGACCCTGGCCGGTCAGACGCTGGAGCACGGCCAGTCGCGCCGATTCGCACCGACCAGCGACGAACACCGAGCCATCGCCGCCAGCGACGCCCGCCGCGTTGCCGACAAAGCCCTGGTCGGGCGTGCCACCCTCGCTGACTTGCAGCGCTGGCAACAGGAACCGAGCCGCACCACTTACCTGTTCGACGTGCGCACCCCGGAAGAATTCGAAGCCGGCCACCTGCCCGGCTCCCGCTCGACACCGGGCGGACAACTGGTGCAGGAAACCGATCACTTCGCCAGTGTGCGTGGCGCGCGCCTGGTGCTGGTGGATGACGATGGCGTGCGCGCCAACATGTCGGCCTCCTGGCTCGCGCAACTGGGCTGGGAGGTGCATGTCCTGGATGATCTGCAAGCGGCGCATTTCACTGAACAAGGCCCGTGGAAGGCACCTGTTCCCGCGCCGCGCCAGGCCGAGGAAATCAGCCCGGATACCCTTGCCCAATGGTTGGCGGAGGGTGACACCGCTCTGTTGGATTTCACCAGCAGCGCCAACTACGTCAAGCGCCACATTCCGGGTGCGTGGTGGGTGTTGCGTGGACAGTTGAGCGAGGCGCTGAGCAAGGTTCCATCGGCACAGCGCTATGTACTGACCTGCGGCAGTAGCCAGTTGGCGCGGCTGGCCGTGGCCGAGGTCGAGGCGCTGACCGGCAAAGCCGTGTTTCTGCTGCGCGATGGCACGGCCGCGTGGGTCGCCGCGCAACGGCCGCTGGAACACGGTGAAACCCGCCTGGCCTCGCCGCGCATCGACCGCTATCGCCGGCCCTACGAGGGCACGGATAACCCACGGGAGGCGATGCAGGCCTACCTGGATTGGGAATACGGCCTCGTGGACCAGCTGGCCCGCGACGGCACCCATGGATTCTTTGTGATCTGAACGCCAACGGGGTCGGCTGACCGACCCCGTCTACACCAGCCGACCCCTTCTCCAGGCGGAGGCGACTGAACACGACACTGAGCCTGGAGACCGCGATGCGCCTGACCCTGCCCCTACTGTTGATTGCCCTTGTCTTTGGCACAGCCCACGCTGGTGATTTGCAGCCGCTGCGGGTCGCCAATCAGAAATCCACCATCAAGGCCCTGCTGGAAGTGTCCGGCGAGCTCAAGGATGTACCTTACGAGATCCAATTCTCCGAATTTCCCGCTGCCGCACCGCTGGGTGAAGCACTGAATGCCGGTGCGGTGGACATCGGCGCCCTGGGCGATGCGCCCTACGTGTTCGCCCTCGGCGCCGGGGCATCGCTCAAGGTCGTCAGCATCATTCATGCTCAAGGGCGCAATACCACCGCGATTCTGGTGCCCAAGGGCTCGCCGATCAAAGAGGTCCATGACCTCAAGGGCAAGCGCATCGTTACCACGCGCGGCTCAATCGGACATTACCTGGCAATCAAGGCCCTGCGCAGCGTAGGGCTGCAAACCCAGGACGTGCAGTTCGTCTTCCTCTTACCCAGTGAGTCGCGCCTGGTTCTGGATAACGGCACAGCGGACGCCTGGTCCACCTGGGACCCCTTCACCACCGTGGTCACCGCCCAAAGCCAGGCAAGGGTTCTGGTGAGCGGCAGCAACCTGCTGAGCAATCATCTGTACCTGGCCGCCACCAGTCAGGCCATTGTCGATAAACGCCAGCAATTGGACGACTTCGTCGCCCGGCTCGACAGGGCATACCGCTGGAGCAACGAACACCCCAACGAGTACGCCGCGGCCCAGGCGCGCATCACTGGCCTGCCCCTTGAGGTGCATCTGGCCGTGGCCCATGCGACCCACATGCAACCCGTGCAAATCGACGAGGCGGTGATCCGTGGACTGCAAGCCACCGCCGACATTTATCAGGAAGAGGGCTTGTTGACCCGTCACATCGACGTTTCCCAAGGCTTCGACACCAGCTTCAACGGTCTGCGCACACCCCTTACCCAAGTCTCGCGCTAAAGGAGTAGAACCATGAGCAAACAACGGCAACTGAAACTCGGTGCGATGGTCCATGGCGTCGGCCACGGCTGGGGCGAATGGCGCCACCCGCAGGCGCAACCTGACGCCAGCACCCACTTTGGTTTTTACAAGCAGCAGGCGCAGTTGGCCGAAGCCGCGAAGTTCGATTTCGTGTTCATCGCCGACAGCCTGCACATCCATGAAAAATCCAGCCCGCACTACCTCAACCGCTTCGAACCGCTGACGATCCTTTCGGCCCTGGCCGCGACCACAGAACACATCGGCCTGGTGGCGACCGTCACGGTCAGCTACACCGAACCGTTCCAGGTCGCCCGCCAGTTCGCTTCGTTGGACCACATCAGTGGCGGTCGCGCCGGGTGGAACGTGGTCACCTCGTGGCTCAGTGGCACCGCCGACAACTTCGGCAAGGCCGAGCATCCACCCCATGCCGTGCGCTACCGCATCGCCAAGGAACACGTGAATGTGGTGAAAGGTTTGTGGGACTCCTGGGAAGACGATGCCTTCGCCTATGACAAGCAAAGCGGCGAGTTTTTCACGCCGGGCAAACTGCATGCGCTGGAACACAAGGGTGAGTTTTTCTCGGTAAAAGGCCCGCTCAATATTGCCCGCTCGCGGCAAGGCCAGCCGGTGATTTTCCAGGCCGGCACCTCGGAGGATGGGCGTAACTTCGCCGCGGAAAATTCCGACGCGATCTTCGTCGGTGCCGAAGGCTTCGACGAAGCCCGCGCCTACTATCAGGATCTGAAAAAACGCGCCGAAGGCTTTGGGCGCGATGCCGCCGCGCTGTCGATCCTGCCCGGCATTCGCCCGATCGTCGGGCGCGACGAAGCCGAAGTCGAAGATCGCTATCAGCAAGCGGTGGCGCTGGTGACCATCGAAGATGCGATTGTCGCCCTCGGTCGGCCGTTCAACGACCATGACTTCAGCCAGTACCCGCTGGACGCGCCGTTCCCCGAGCTTGGCGATCTCGGCTCCAACAGCCAGAAAGGCGGTTCGGAACGAATCAAGCAACTGGCCAGGGACGAGGGGCTGACCTTGCGCGAAGTCGCCCTGCGTTTCTCCCGGCCACGGCGCGATTTTGTCGGTACACCTGAGCAGGTTGCCGATGCCATCGAGCAGTGGTTCGAAGGCGGCGCGGCCGACGGTTTCATCATCAATTCGTTGTTGCCGGACGGCCTGCAATATTTCACCGAACGGGTGGTACCGGTCCTGCAACAACGCGGGCTGTTTCGCGATGAGTACAGCGGCAACACCCTGCGGGACAACCTGGGATTGCCATTCCCGATCAATCGGTACGCAACCACGACCGCGACGACTGACGAGCCCCGCGAGGCGGTAGCGTGAGCGAGGACCGACCATGATGAATAACTTACCGTCCGGCCGGATCAACCGTCGCGATTTCCTGGCGGCCAGCTCGATCGCCCTCGGTGCGTTGGGGCTGTCTTCGCTCGGCTTGGCCCCCCGTGCGTTCGCGCAAGACGCCAAGCTCTCGGACCTGACGCTGGCCGTCGCCACCTACCGTGGCCAGGACTCGTATTTCACCGAAGACGCCGGCACCGGCAACACGCCTTACAAGGTCGAGTACGCGGAGTTTGCTGGCGGCAACCTGATCGTCGAAGCGCTGGCCTCGGGCAGCCTGGACGTCGGCGGCATGAGCGAGATACCGCCGATCTTCTCCATCCAGAGCCATCGCCAACCGCGCCTGGTGGCCGTGCTGCAAGGCGACGTGAACAATCAGGTGATCCTGATTCCCAAGGAGTCACCGCTCGATTCCGTCGGGCAGTTGCGCGGGAAGCGGGTCGGCTACGTGCGCTCCACCACGTCGCACTACTTTCTGATCAAGGCCCTGAAGGAACAGGGCCTGACCATGAACGACATCACGGCGGTAGCGCTCACCCCCCAAGACGGCTTTACCGCCTTTCAAAGCGGCCAGCTCGATGCATGGGTGATCTACGGGGTGTTCATCCAGTTGGCGAAGTTCCGCAGCGGCGCCCGGGTCTTGAAAACCGCCCTGGGCTATCTCTCCGGCAACTACTTGATCGCCGCACGCCCCGCCGCGCTGGAGGACCCGTTGCGCAAGCAGGCGATCCAGGACTACATCCAGCGCCAGGCGCGCACCTGGGAATGGATCAACAACAACCCCGAGCCGTGGGCCGCCAAGTCGGCGCAACTGCTGGGCGTCGACAAGGCCGTGTTCCTGGACATGCACAACAGCCGCAGCCAACCGACGAAAATCATTGAAGTGAACGAACAGGCCATCGCCTCGCAACAGGAGGTCGCCGACCTGTTCTTCGAGGCCGGTGTGTTGAGCGAACGGCTGGATGTCAGCCCGTTATGGGACCGTAACTTCCGCCTGCTGCCGCTGTGAGCGCAACACCCTCCCAGCGGCAAGCAGTGGTACTCACCTTTTTGATCGAGTGAACTCACCATGAGTCGTTCCTCTTCACTTTCGCCGTTGCTGCAATCGGTCGATGTCGCCGACTTCGACTCGTTGCTTGAACGCCTCGGCAAACAACTGGCGGCCACGGCTCACGTCTATGACGAGAGCGGCGACTTCCCCCAGGCCAACTTCAAGCTGCTGCACGAACACGGGCTGGTGGCCCTGACGGTGCCCAAGGCCCTGGGCGGCGGCGGTGCCAGCCTGGCGCAGGCGCGCCAGGTCATCAGCGCCGTCGCCAAGGGCGAGCCCTCCACTGCGCTGATCCTGGTGATGCAGTACCTCCAGCATTCGCGTCTGCAAGACAGCCGCACCTGGCCCGAAGCATTGCGCCTGCGGGTGGCCCGTGACGCCGTACGCGACGGCGCGTTGATCAATGCCCTGCGCGTCGAGCCAGACCTGGGCACCCCGGCCCGTGGCGGCCTGCCGGCGACGATTGCCCGGCGCACCTCCGAGGGCTGGCGCATCAGCGGGCGCAAGATCTACTCCACCGGCAGCCACGGCCTGACCTGGTTCAGTGTCTGGGCCCGCAGCACCGATGAAGACCCTTTGGTGGGCGCCTGGCTGGTCCACAAGGACACGCCCGGCATCAGCATCATCGAGGACTGGGACCACCTGGGCATGCGCGCCACTTGCAGTCATGAGGTGGTGTTCGACAATGTGCTGGTGCCGCTGAATCACGCGGTCAGCGTCAGTCCGTGGAGCGCACCACAACCCGAGCTCGACGCCGACGGTTTCCTGTGGATGTCGGTGTTGCTCTCGGCGGTTTACGACGGCGTCGCCCAAGCCGCGCGGGACTGGCTGGTGGGCTGGCTGGAACAGCGCAAGCCGTCCAATCTCGGCGCCGCGTTGTCGACCCTGCCACGCTTCCAGGAAACCGTCGGCCACATCGACACGCTGCTGTTCGCCAACCGCAGCCTGCTGGATGCCGCCACCACAGGGCTCACCCCGGCCAGCCACGCCGCGCAGCTGAAGTACCTGGTGACCGGCAACGCCATCCGCGCTGTCGAGCTGGCCATCGAGGCGTCCGGCAATCCCGGCCTGTCACGCCACAATCCGCTGCAACGGCATTACCGCGACGTGCTCTGCAGTCGCGTCCACACCCCACAAAACGACGCCGTGCTGCAAGGCGTCGGCAAAGCCGTGTTTGCCCAACGCCAGAATAAGGACGCCCCATGAGCCGCCTCGTGATTGCCAGCCAGCTGGATAAAGACTTCAACGATGTGATTCGCCAACGCCTGGAGCACACGCACCCTGGCATCGAGGTGCGCGATGTACCGGGCGGCGTGCCCAGCGACCTGGCGGCTGACGTCGGGGTGTTGCTGGCCCGGCCGATCAACGTCCGCGGCTACGAGGCACCGCAGACGCCGCCGCCGGGTTGGCCCTACGGCTTGAAGTGGGTGCAGGTGGTGTCGTCGGGGATCGACTTCTACCCCAAATGGCTGTTCGACGGCCCGCCGGTGAGCACCTCCCGGGGCAGCGCCGCGGAGAATATCGCCGAGTTCGCCCTCGCGGCGATTTTCGCTGCGGCCAAGCATCTGCCAGACATCTGGGTGCATGACGCGCAATGGAATTTCACCGCCCTGACGCCGCTCAAGGACAGCACCCTGGGGCTCCTCGGCTTTGGTGCGATAGGCCACAGCCTGGCTACCAAGGCGCGTGCGCTGGGGATCAAGGTGGTGGCGCTGCGTCAGAGCCAGGCGCCATTCGAGGTCGAGGGTGTCGAAGCCGCACGGGATATCCATGAGCTGTTTTCCCGATCCGATCACTTGGTGCTGGCCGCGCCCCTGACCGATGCCACACGGCATATCGTCAACGGCGCGGTGCTCGCCAGTGCCAAACCGGGCCTGCACCTGATCAACATTGCCCGAGGCGGTCTGCTTGACCACGGGGCTTTGCTTGAAGCCCTGGACAGCGGGCGCATCGGCCTCGCTTCTCTGGACGTCACCGAGCCAGAGCCGTTACCGGATGGGCACCCGCTCTACCGCCACCCGAAAGTGCGCCTGTCGCCCCATACCTCGGCGATCTCCAGCAACAGTCGCTACGAAATTGCCGACAGCTTCCTGGCCAATCTTGAACACTTCCTCGCGGGATCGACGCTGGAGAACCTGGCGAACGTACAGCGTGGGTACTGATCCCGTCCTTCTGCACTGACACACAACTCTCCTGTGGGAGCGAGCCTGCTCGCGATGACGTCGGTACATTCCGCACCGATGGTGATTGGAACGACGCATCGCGAGCAGGCTCGCTCCCACAGGTTTTATGTGCAGCGTGCCAATACAGCATCAGCTTTACGCATTTAAACAACAAACTTAATGTCCTATTTTTATAATTAGCTTATAGCCAATCGGACTTTTACAGCCCTCGTTTATACCCATACTGTTACAACCATCACCGACCCCTGACCAGGTGGAGGCCCTCGAAACTGCGTGTTTTCTGGCCGACACCACTCCACGGTCAATTGCTACACCCAAACCCGAAATCGGCCCAAGCCACCGCCGCCATGACTGTCAAGCCATGCCTACGGCAACGCTTTGCCTGAAAAAAAGATCACGCCAACACCGCACTGACAACCTGGGGTCCACCATGCACGATACCTTCACTTCAAACCGCCTGGCGCTGGCCGTATCGCTGGCCCTGTTCGGGTTGGCGGCCCAAGCCGACGAGAGCACCAGGGAAGGTGCGCTGCCCGTGGTCACGGTCACTGCTGAACACCGCAGCGAAGATCTGCAAAAAGCCCCGCTGGCGATTTCGGCGTTCGATGAGAATGCCCTGGAAGACAAGCAGATAAAGAGCATCCGCGACCTGTCCGGGCAGGTGCCGAACCTGACCCTCAGCCGCCAGTCGATCTCCTACAGCGCACAGACCTACGGCATTCGTGGCATTGGCGAAACCGACCCGATCCAGGAGTCGGCGGTGGCGGTCTATGCCGATGACCTGTACATCCCGCGGGCGATTTCCTCGATGCTCGACTTCAACGATGTCGAGCGCGTCGAAGTCTTGCGCGGCCCCCAGGGCACGCTGTACGGGCGTAACAGCAGCGCCGGCGCGATCCGTGTGATCACCCGCGATCCGACCCAGGAAACCCGTGGTTTCTTCGAACTCGGCGCCGGCAATTACAACGCGCAGAACGGCCGGCTGTTGATCAGCGGCCCGCTGGTGGACAACACCTTGTTCGGCAGTTTTTCCGCGATTCGCTTGACCCGCGACGGCACGGTTTCCAACCCCACCCGCGGCGAGCACGTGAACAACGTCGACTTGCAGTCCTACCGTGGCAAGCTGCGCTTCAACCCGATTGATTCGCCGTGGGATGTGCAGCTGACGTTGGCCGGCACCTTCGACCGTGGCGACACCACCAGCTACACGCCATTCGATGCAGACGGGCACTTCGACAAGTTCAAGAGCTACAGCAGCCTCAACCCGAAAAACCGTCTCGACCAGGGCAGTTCGGTGCTGCGGGCGATCTACGCCATCGACGATCATCTGAACTTCAAATCAGTGACCGCCTACTCGGCCTTCAACCAGCCCGTGGACTACGACAACTCAGGACAGGCGGCGCTGATCCAGAACAACCTGATCACCTATAACCAGGATTACGCGACCCAGGAATTCCAGCTCAACGGCGACTACGACGACTTCAGCTTCAGCACCGGTCTGTACCTGTACCGGGAGAAGTTCGACGCCGAGCGGGACAACCTGACCTACTCGGTTGCCCGAAACCGGGTGATTGGCCAAGGCCAGTACAGCACCACCAGCACCGAAAGCTACGCGTTGTATGGCCAGGGCAGCTACAAGGTCACGCAACAACTGTCGCTGATCGCCGGGCTGCGGTTCACCCGCGAACACAAGAACTTCGACTACACCAACTACGCGATCACCACCAACCGGGACATCACCGGCACCAACTTCAGCGCCGACTCGAGCAAATCCTGGCAGTCCACCAGCCCGAAACTCGGTTTCGAGTACGCCTGGACACCGCACCTGAACCAATATGCCTATGTCGCCAAAGGCTTCAAGGCCGGCGGCTACGACAACCGCGCGCCGACCCGGGCCGCCGCCGAGCAGGCGTTTTCGCCGGAAGACGTGACCACCTGGGAAACCGGCTTCAAGGGCGACTTCTTCGACCGGCGCCTGCGCGCCAACCTCGCGCTGTTCTACAACGACTACAAGGATCTGCAAACCAACGCCTATGACCCAGCCTTGGGTGTCAGCCTGCGGACCAACGTCGGCCAGGCTCACACCTACGGGGTCGAGCTGGAAACCCTCAGTGCCCTGACCAACGACCTGCAACTGACCTTCAACCTTGGCTACCTGCAAAGCCAGTACGACGACTTTGAAAACGCAGGCGGTGCCGGGGTCGATGCCAACGGCCAGCAACTGGTGTACTCACCGCGCTGGAACACCAGTGTCGGCCTCAACTACACCATCCCCGCCGGCTTGCCCGGCACTTGGCTGGCCGGCACCGATGCGCAGTTCCAGACCAAGTCCTACGCCAACGCCTTGAACGACGACGTCCAGGAAATTCCCCAGCAGACCTTCTGGAACGCCAACACCCGCTACATCTCCGGCGACGGTCACTGGACCACCACCCTGTCAGTGAAAAACCTGTTGGATCGCGCCTACCCGCAAGCGGTCGGCTACGTCCCGTCCAGCGGCGCCCGCTATTACTCGCTCAACGACCCGCGAACCCTCTTGCTGTCCGTGCGCTACGACCTCTGACCCGCTGATAGGCAAACATGCCAAGGAGCACTTTATGGCTTTCACTCGCAGGCAAATGATTTCCCGGATTGCCGCTGTCGGCGGTTATTCCGCCGCCGTCGGCGCCCTCGGTGCGCTGGGGCTCACGCCTCAGGCCGTCGCGTCGACGTTCGCGCCGTTGCAGTTGGGCAGCAGTGGCAAAGGCAAACAGGTGGTGGTGATCGGCGCCGGCATTTCCGGCCTCGTCAGCGCCTATGAGTTGCGCAAGGCCGGCTTCAGCGTGATCGTTCTCGAAGCCCGCGAGCGGGTGGGTGGGCGCAACTGGACCCTGCGGCGTGGCACCCGGGTCGAGTTCGACGACGGCATCAGCCAGACCGTGGATTTCGATGACGGGCAGTTCTTCAACGCCGGCCCTGCGCGGATTCCCAGCCATCACCAGACCATCCTCGGCTACTGCCGCGAATTGGGCGTGGAGCTGCAAGTGCTGGTCAACAGCAGCCGTAACGCACTGGCCCTGCCGGACACTCGTCAAACGGCCTTCCAGTTGCGCCAGGCCGTCAACGACACCCGTGGGCAGCTGTCCGAACTGCTGGCCCGCACCGTCAGCCGCAATGCCCTGGACCAGGACCTGAGCGCGGACGACCGGCAGGCCTTGTTGAATTTCCTCAAGGTCTATGGCGACCTCAATGCCGATTTCCAATACAAGGGATCGGTGCGCTCGGGCTACAACCGCATCCCCGGCGCGGGCGATCAGACCGGGATCACCCGCGCACCGTTGGAGTTGCAGACGCTGCTCAATCCCAAGCTCTGGGGCGCATTGGTGTTTGATGAAATTCCCGAGTTTTCCTCGACCATGTTCCAACCGGTGGGCGGCATGGATCGGATCCCCTATGCGTTCTATGAACAGCTCAAGGATTCGATTCGCTTCCATGCCGAAGTCAGCGACATCCAGACCTCGGAGCAAGGCAGTCGCGTCACCTACCGGGACCGGCAGAGCGGTCAAACCCAAACGCTGCAGGCCGATTACGCCATTGTCACGGTGCCCCTGCCACTGCTGGCGAAGCTGCCAAGCAACTTCAGCGCCCCGTTCAAACAAGCGATCCTCAGCGCGCAAAGCGATCAGGCGAACAAAGTCGCCTGGCAATCACCGCGTTTCTGGGAAACCGACTTCAACATCTTCGGCGGGCTGTCGTACCTGGATCATGAAGTCAAAGGCCTGTGGTACCCCAGTGATCGCCTGAACAGCGCCCAAGGCATCCTGGTCGCGGCGTACAACACCAGCGAGGTGGCGCAGTCCTTCAGCCAGAAATCCCTGGCCGAGCAGTTCGCCTCCTCCCGCCAGGCTGTCGAGCTGTTGCACCCCGGTCACAGCGCCAAGTTGCAGAAGCCGGTGGCGATCAACTGGTCCAAGGTGCCGTTCAGCAAAGGCCCGTGGATCGTCAACGATGAGGTGGGCGAGCAGGCCTACCGGATTCTCAACCAACCCCAGGGCCGTACCTACCTGGCCAGCGACGCCCTCGCCCATGGCGGCGTCGGCATCTGGCAAAACACCGCGGCCGACTCGGCGCGGCGCATCGTTTCGCTGATCGGTCGACATGCCGAGCGCCAGCAACCGGGCGTTGCCGCCTGATTCATTTCGCCTGTTTCATTTCGATAAGGGACCTGCCGATGAAAACCCTCACTTTGCTCACAGGACTGCTCATGACCGCCACCGCATTCGCCAGCCAGGCCGACGAGATCAAGCGCATCGCCCTGCCCAACTCCAACTTTCCGATTTCCCTGGCCGTTTCGGTGCCGGCCCAGACCGACCTGTTGTTCGTCAGCGGCCTGCTCGCCGACCTGCATGACCCGCAAGCGCCGAAAGACTCGTTCGCCGCTTATGGCGATACCGCGACCCAGACCACCTCGATCCTCAACAAGCTCAAGGGCGTGTTGCAGAGCCAAGGCCTGGACCTGGGGGATGTGGTGCAGTTGCGGGTGTTCCTGGTGGGCGATCCAGCCAAGGGCGGCAAGCTCGATTTCGCCGGGTTGCAGCAAGGCTATTCGCCGTTCTTCGGCAGCGCCGAACAGCCGAACAAGCCCGCCCGCACCGCCGTGCAAGTGGTCGCCTTGCCGCTGCCCGGTGGCCTGGTGGAAATCGAAGCCGTCGCCGCTCGCAAGCCGTGACACGGACCTCTGCCGACCTCCAGGAGTTGCTTTCTCATGCACAATGACTCAACTGCCCCACGTGCCGGGCGCCTCGCCGTGCCTGTCTATCGCCCACTACTGCTGCCGCTGTCGATTGCCTGTGGCCTCGCTTCGTTCAATCCTGAAGCGGCAGAAGGCGGCTCGCCGACCCTCGACACCGTGGTGGTCACCGGCAACCGTGGCGCCGCACAACGCACCGTCACCACCAGCCCGACGCCCATCGATGTGGTAACGGGCGAACAGCTGCGGGCCGTGGGCAAACCCAGCCTGCTGGAAGCGCTGAGCAAGTTCATTCCTTCCTTCAACCTGCCCGACCGCGCCGGTTGGGACGCCAGCGGCGTGGTGCGCTCGGCCACCCTGCGCGGGCTGACCGCGTCCCATGTATTGGTGCTGGTGAACGGCAAGCGCCGGCACACCAGCGCCACGTTGAACATCAATGGCATCAACAGCGGTGCAGCGCCCAGCGACCTCGACCTGATCCCGGTGGCGTCCATCGACCACATCGAGGTGTTGCGCGACGGTGCGGCGGCGCAGTACGGCTCGGATGCGATCTCCGGGGTGATCAATATCATCCTCAAGCAAACCACCGGCGGCAGCTCCGACACCACCCTCGGCCAAGGCTACGACGGCAAGCGCGGGACCGCCCAGGAGGCGCTCAATTACGGCTTCCAGATTGGCGAAGCCGGTGTACTCAATGTCTCGTTCGACACCCGCTACCAGGAGCGCGACAACAAGGCCGGCAGCAACGGCTACAGCGTCCATTACTACCCGCAGGCCGACGGCTCCCCCGATCCACGGGAGGCCGATGCCAGCCACCACACCTATAAGGGCTACGGCCTGCCCCGCAGCCAACTGGCAGACGTCGGCTACAACCTCGATCTGCCGCTGAACGACGCCGTGACGCTCTACTCGTTCTCCACGCTCGCCACCCGGGAGAACAACGACGGCCAGAACTTCCGCCTGCCCAGCGGCCGTAACACCATCACCACCGGTCCCAACGGCTACCCCGACGGCTACAGCCCTTACTGGCTGGTCAACGAGACCGATTTCCAGTCCGCGTTCGGCGCCAAGGGCGATGACTTCGGTGGTTGGGCCTGGGACTTGAGCAGCACCTACGGGCGCAACTACGCCAAACAGCGCACCTACAACAACCAGAACCCGTCACTGGGGGAAAACACGCCGAACAAGTTCACTTCCGGCATCTACATCGCCGATCAGTTGACCAGCAACCTGGACCTGAAAAACGGCTATGAAATCGGCCTGGCGAAACCGCTGGATGTGGCCTTCGGTTTCGAACACCGTCGTGAAAGCTACGAAACCCGCGCCGGCTCCGAGGCTTCCTACATTGACGGTGGCTATGTGTTCCCGGTCGGCCACCCGCGAGCCGGGGAGCGCCCCGATCCGGGCGCGCAAGTCACCAACGGGATCACCCCCGAGGACGCGCAGAAAGTCAGCCGCAACAGCGTCGCCAGCTACATCGACCTGGGTTTCTATCCCGTCGAACAGTGGTACCTCGGCGTGGCCGCGCGGTATGAGCATTACAACGAAGGCGTCGGCGGCACCCGCAGCGGCAAGCTCAGCACCCGCTACGAATTCAACCCGGTATTCTCGGTGCGCGGCACCGTCAGCAACGGCTTCCGCGCCCCGTCCCTGGCCAACCAGATCTTCACTGCCCGCTCGACAGGCTTCGACACCATCAACGGGGTCTACCAGGCCTATAACTATGCGGTCCTGCCGGTGGATTCGGCAGGAGCCCAAGCCCTCGGGGCCGAGTCGCTGAAACCCGAGCGCTCGACCAACTTCAGCCTCGGCTTCGCCCTGACGCCCAGTGAAGACCTGAGCCTGACGGTGGATGGCTATGTGATCAACCTGCGCGACCGCCTGGTCCTCAGCGAACGCTTCCAGGGCCCGGGCATCGCCGCCCTGCTCGACAGCATCGGCGTACCGGCCACCGCCGGGGCGCAGTACTTCACCAACGGCGCCAATACCCGGACCTCCGGCGTGGATGTGGTGGGTAACTATCGACAAAACCTGGAGCGTTACGGCTCGGTGCGATGGACTGCGGCGCTGAACTACAACCATACGAAGATTCTCAGCGTTAACGATACGCCCTCGCAGCTGACCTCCCTGGGGGATTTCCAACTGCTCGGGCGCCAATCGCGAGCGCTGATCACCAAGACCTCCCCTAGCAGCAAGATGATCTTTTCCGCCGACTGGGCCATTAATGATTTCGACGTCAATCTTCGACTGACCCGCTATGGCACCTACACCGAGGTCAACAGCTCGAGTGACTCGAGCCTGGATCGCGAGTACTCGGCCAAATGGATCACCGACCTCGACGTGGCCTACGCGATCAATAAACAACTGACCGTCGCCGTCGGCGCGCAAAACCTGTTCGACAAATACCCGGATCACATCGGCGTCAGCAACTCCTCGTTCGGCGATAACTGGGGCAGCTATTCACCCTTCGGCTTTACCGGCGGTTACTACTACACCCGCCTGCAATACGCGTTCTGATACCAACGGGTGGCGCCTAAGCTAATGCTCAAAAAGTATTTATAAAAAGGTTTTTAGAACAATAGGATTCACCAAGCTTTCTCATTCTTCTTCTCCATTTCGAGTGTGCCATGTCGAAACTCATCAAGAACCTTGGGGCGATCGTGCGTCGCCCAACCCTGGCCGGCATGATCGCCGTCCTGGCTTTGTCCTTTATCACCCTGCCGGCCCAGGCCCGCGAGACGCTGCGCATCGGCTATCAGAAATCGTCGACTCTGATCAGCCTGCTCAAGACCCAGGGCAAGCTGGACAAAGCCCTGGCCGCCGCGAACATCGACGTGAGCTGGCATGAGTTCCCCAGTGGCCTGCCACTGCTGGAGGCGCTGAACGTCGGCAACATCGACGTCAGCGCCGACGTGGCGGACACCGTGCCGATCTTCGCCCAGGCCGCCCAGGCCAGGCTGACCTACTTCGCCCAGGAAGCGCCCTCGCCCTCGGCCCAGGCCATCGTGGTACACAAGGACTCGCCGCTACGACAACTGGCGGATCTCAAGGGCAAGAAAGTCGCGGTCACCAAAGCCGCAGGCGCTCACTACCTGCTGATCGCCGCGCTGAACAAGGCCGGCCTGAAATTCTCCGACATCGAACCGGCGTACCTGACGCCCGCCGACGGCCGGGCCGCGTTCGAAAACCAGAAGGTCGACGCCTGGGTCACCTGGGAACCCTTCCTCAGCGGCGTGCAACGACAGCTACCGACCCGAACCCTGGCCGACGGCAATGGCCTGGCCAGTTACAAGCGGTATTACCTGACCAGTACGAGCTATGCCAAGGCGCATCCCGAGGTGCTCAGGCGGGTCTATGAACAACTGCACGAAGCCGGGACCTGGATCAAGAATCACCCCCGCGATGCGGCTCAGGTCCTGGGCCCGCTCTGGGGCAATCTCGACGTGGAAACCGTCGAGGCGGCCAACGCCCACCGTAGCTATCAGGTGCAGCCGGTATTCGCCGATCAGTTAGGTGAGCAACAGAAGATTGCCGATGCTTTTTTTGCCGCGGGATTGCTGCCCAAGGCGGTGAATACCCAAGATGTGGAGATCTGGGCACCTTGAGACGATGCCAGACCGAACCCCACACCGCTTCCACGCTCACATATGCAACGAGATGAAATCCACGAAGCAGCGCAGCTTAGGGATGATGAACCGGTTCGGCGGCCACAGGACACTGAAGTGGATGGTACGGGTCACTTCCTCGGTCAGTACGGCCTGCAGGTCGCCGGATTCAATGGCCTGCTTGACGGCGAATTCAGGCAGGCAGGCGATGCCACGCCCTTCCATGGCCGCGTTCAAGAGCATGTCGATGTTGTTGCAGACCATCACCGCCTTAAGATCCTGCGTACCATTGGCGGCGTTGTCCGGCAGCGGCCAGCGCTCCAGCTTTCCGGTAGACGGCACGCGATAGAGAAGGCAGTCATGGCGGCTCAGGTCGCCAGCATCCGCAGGGACGCCTTGGGTCTGGAAGTAGGCCGGCGCCCCCACCAGCAAAAAGCGAAAAGCCCCCAGCCGACGCGCCACCAGGCGCGAGTCGTTCAACTCGCCGGTCCTGACCACCGCGTCGAAACCCTCTTCTACCACATCAACCAGGCGATCGCTGAAATCCAGTTCCAGGTGAATGTCCGGGTAGCGCTTGGCAAATCGCGACAGCAAGGTGAACAGGAACTGCCCGGCCAACGGCAGGCTCACGCGCAACTTACCCCGAGGCTCACTGCTGTTGCTCGACAGCTCGAGCTCCGCCGCTTCCAGCTCGTTGAGCACCCGCTGGCACCGGCTCAGGAAAAGCGTGCCTTCTGCCGTCAGGTTGATGCTTCGCGTGCTGCGGTGGAAGAGCCTGACGCCCAGGCGCTGCTCCAGGCGCGCGATGCTTTTACCCACGGCCGAGGACGACACGCCCAGTTGTCGTCCCGCCGCTACAAAGCTGCGGGTTTCGGCCACTTGCACGAAAACCGAGATTCCGCTGAGGTTATCCACGCACTCTCCTTGAGTTCCGCGCGTTGAATTGCGGAACGAAACGTCCGATGTGTCCGGAATTCTAGCCTCTGTTTCCCCTCACGTCTGCGACCTAGCATGACGGCGTCTACTACCAGCAGGGAATCGGGATCATGACCGTCAAAGCGTCCATTGTTTTATCCAGTGCAGTTGCCACCGAACCTATGCAGGCGCGAATCGACGCCGCCTTGAACAGCGCGCTCGAGGACAAACGCCTCGTGGGGGCCGTGGTGATGGTTGCCCGGCGTGGTGAAATCATCTATCGCCAGGCCGCGGGGCTGGCCGACCGGGAGGCTGGCATCCCCATGCGCACCGATGCCTTGTTCCGACTCTCTTCGGTCACCAAACCCATCACCTCGGCAGCCGCCCTGGCCTTGGTTGCCCAAGGCCGTATTGGCCTGGACGACCCCATCGCCCGCTGGCTGCCGGAATTCCAGCCAACCCTGGCGGACGGCACCCGTGTTGCGATCAGCGTACGCCAGTTGCTCAGCCATACCGCGGGCCTGGGTTACGGTTTCCTCGAAGCCCCAGGTGGCGGAGCGTATGCGCGGGCCGGTGTATGCGATGGGCTGGAAAACGCACCGCTGACCCTCGATGAAAATATCCGCCGGCTGGCGAGCGCACCGCTGCTGTATCGTCCAGGCACCGATTGGGGCTATTCGATTGCCACCGACGTGTTGGGTGCGCTGATCGCACGGGTGTGTGAAACCAGCCTGAGCGAGGCTGTCGAGCGCCTGGTCTGCGAGCCGCTGGGGCTGACCGACACCCGCTTCCGCGTTGTGGATCACGCTCGCCTGACGGCCGCCTACCTCAATGACGACCCCGCTCCACGGCGAATGAAAGGGGTTGAGGTGGTAGAGGTTTTCGAAAACACCGCCGGCATCCGGATGGACGCTGATCGAGCGCTGGATGACAGCGCCTATGACTCCGGCGGCTCCGGGATGATCGGCTCCGCTGAAGAGTTTCTCACGCTGCTCGAAACCCTGCGCCAGGGCGGCGGCGCACTGATGCCGGCCAGCCTGGCCAAGGAAATGGGCACCGTGCAGACCGGCAGCCTGGAACTGGCCAACTGGCCAGGCCGTGGCTTCGGCCTGGGGTTCACCGTGTTGACCGATCCGCAAGCGGCACAGGCGCCGGAGTCCGTCGGCACCTGGCGCCTGGGCGGGGCCTTTGGTCATTCGTGGTTCGTCGATCCAGCGCAGCAACTGTCCGTTGTAGCGTTCACCAACACCGCCTTCGAAGGCATGTTCGGCCAATTCACCGTGGATCTGTGCAACGCCGTCTACGGCGTCTGAAGCCTCCAATCCAGTGCTGCGAAAGGAGACATGACGGATAGGACCGGCTCGCAAGCCGGCCTCGATGAGAATGCAGCTTGAGTTGTTCAGTTTTGCCTTGGCTATCTGCCCTCTGGAAACGATCAGGCACGTCGATCCCGACCGTGCCGCGGATCTTTATTGAAAGGTATCGACTCATGACGCATTCACAGCTGTATCACAACCACGCCAACGTGCGCCTGGACTCCCTCACCGGGTTTCGATTCGTCGCCGCTGCATCGGTGTTTTTCTTTCACGCTTCATTGACGAAAATCATCGGCTTCAACCCATTCGCCGACCAAGATGTCATCGCCGTCTTCCAGCGATTATTCAGCGTGGGAGGCTGGCTCGGCGTGTCGTTCTTCTTCGTGCTCAGTGGTTTTGTCATCACCTGGTCGGCACGTCGGAACGACACCCTGGGCGCGTTCTGGCGGCGGCGCCTGGTCAAGATCTACCCCAACCACCTGGTGACCTTTGTCCTGGCGATGATTCTGTTCGCCGTACCGCTGACGGCCGTCAGTGCCTGGTTGCCCAACCTGCTGTTGATTCACGCCTGGGTTCCGGACATGTCGGTTTTCCTGAGTGTCAACGGCCCCTCCTGGTCGCTGTGCTGCGAGCTGGTCTTTTACCTGGCGTTTCCCTTCCTGCTACGCGCATTGTGGAGGATCCCCCAGGACCGGCTTTGGCTGACCGCTGGCCTGGCAGTGGGTGCAATGGCTGCGACCCAGTGGTTGATCGCCCGATTCGTCAACGGTACACCGCAGATTGCCGAGTACCCGATCTCCCTCAATCAGTGGTGGCTGGCTTATTACTTTCCACCGCTGCGACTGTTCGAGTTCGTGCTCGGCATGTTGATGGCGCGCATCCTGATGGCTGGACGCTGGCCGGGCATCCCGGTCGCACCGGCACTGGCCTTGATGGCAATCGCTTACTACGCTGCCGGCGAAGTACCTTTCATCTACAGCCTGTCGCTGACGACCGTCATTCCAATCGCCCTTCTGATCACCAGCCTGGCTGCCACCGATGTCGCGCAACGCCGATCCTGGTTCCGCCACCCTGTGATGGTCTGGCTGGGTGAGGTTTCGTTCGGTTTCTACATGATCCATCTGTTGATCATGATGTGCGTGACTTCTTTCATTGATGGGCAGCGGTTCGCCGTCGTCCCGGCCGCGCTGATTCTTGCCGCAACCTTTTGCCTGTCGCTGGTGGGTGGCTGGATGCTGTTCGCGTTCGTGGAGCGACCGGCCATGCGCCGCTGGGGCAAGGCCCATCGCCTCGAACAGCCCGTGGTCGCCTCTCAAATCTGAGCTCTCCATTAAGAAGGGATTCTTACCATGTCATCGTTTATTCAAAGATTGTCCGGCGTACCGGCGTGGGCGCTTGGCGTGATCGCACTGACGGCACTCGCGGGATTCGCAATCAGCGTGCGCTCGCCTGCCGTCCAGGCCAGGACCGAGCCCGCCCCATTGCCCCAGGTGCAAGTCATGCCAGCGCTCAAGCGCGATGTGGTCGACTGGCAAAGCTACACCGGTCGGCTGGTTGCAACCGATACTGTGGTCATCAAGCCTTTAGTGGCGGGCACGCTGATGAGCGTGCATTTCAAGGATGGAGCACTGCTGCGCAAAGGCGACCTGATGTTCCAGATTGACCCGCGTCCTTACGCGGCGACTCTGCAACAAGCCCAGGCCGCGCTGGTGGCCGCCCGATCCATGAGCCTGTTCGCCCAGAAAGAGCTGGAGCGCTATGAGCACCTGATAACCAGCAACGCCATCGCCAAAACCGACCTCGACAAGCGCGTACAGAGCGCCAATGAGGCCCAGGCGCGAGTCAACGAAGCCCAGGCACGGGTCGAGCTGGCCCGGCTCGATCTGGAACACACCCGTATCCTGGCGCCATTCGATGGCCGGGCCTCACGCGTCGAGGTGACGCCGGGAAATATTGTCGATGTCGGAGAGCGCTCGACGGCCCTGACGAATCTGGTATCGATCTCCCCGATCTACGCTGACTTCGATGTGGATGAGCAAACGTTCCTGCGCTATCTGGGAAACCGCCCGGCCGGCGACCCGGTGCAGGTCATGTTGGGCCTGGCCCATGAAGAGGGTTATCCCCGCCAGGGGACCCTGACTTCACTGGACAACCGGCTGGACACCCGATCGGCCACCATTCGGGTCAGGGCCAGTTTTGATAACAGCAACGGGGAATTGCGTCCGGGGCTGTTTGCACGGGTTCTGCTGCAAGGCAGCGCCAGCCGCCCCGCCACGCTGGTGGAAGACAGCGCCATCGGCACCGATCAAGACAAGAAATATGTGCTGGTGGTGGACGCCGAGGGCCGCGTCCAGTATCGGCAAGTCAAGCCTGGCATCCGCCAGGGCGCGTTGCGCGTCATTGACCAGGGGCTCGAGCCCCAGGAACAGGTGGTCATCAGTGGGCTGCACCTGGCAATGCCGGGCACCCAGGTCGCGCCAGTACCGGCGCCGTCACAACCACAGGCGCAACAATGATGAATATTTCCGGATTCTTCATCCAGCGCCCGATTTTCTCGGGCGTCCTGAGCGCCCTGGTATTGCTCGCAGGCCTGCTTTCGCTCGCGCGCCTGCCGGTGTCCGAATACCCGGATGTGGTGCCGCCCCTGATCGTGGTGAATGCACAGTATCCCGGGGCCAATCCCAAGGTCGTGGCTGAAAGCGTCGCTGCTCCGCTGGAGGAGCGCATCAATGGCGTGGAAGGCATGTTGTACATGCAGTCGCAGGCCAACAGCGATGGCACACTGGCGATCAATGTGACATTCGCCTTGGGCACCGATCCGGACAAAGCCCAGCAGCTGGTGCAGAATCGCGTCTCGGAAGCGCTGCCGCGACTGCCGGCCGATGTGCTGAGCCTGGGGGTCACCACCAGCAAATCCTCCTCGACCCAGACCCTGGCGATCCACCTCGTATCGCCCAATAACGAATACGACGCCAATTACCTGCGCAACTACGGCATCCTCAACATCAAAAGCCAGCTCGAACGCATCCCCGGCGTGGGCGAGGTGCGGATCTGGGGTGGTGGCGACTATGCCATGCGTGTCTGGATCGACCCCGACAAAGTGGTCCAGCGTGGGCTCACCGCCGGTGAAGTGGTCGAGGCGATCCGTGAGCAGAACATCCAGGTTGCAGCGGGTGTCATCGGCGCATCGCCCATGCAGGCCGGGGTCTCGCTGCAGCTTTCGGTCAATGCCCAGGGCCGGCTGAAGACCGAGCAGGAGTTCGGCGATATTGTCATCAAGACGGTGCCTGATGGGGGCGTGACGTACCTGCGCGATGTCGCCCGCATCGAACTGGCAGCCTCGACCTATGCCCTTCGCTCGCTGGTGGACGGACAGCCTGCGGTGGGCTTCGGGGTGTTCCAGATGGCCGGTGGCAATGCGCTGGATATTTCCAGGCAAGCCCGTGAAATCATGGCCCAGGCCAAGGTCGATATGCCGACCGGGGTCGACTACAAGATCGTTTTCGATCCGACCCAATTCGTTCGCTCAAGCATCCAGGCCGTCATCAGCACCCTGTTCGAAGCCATCGTGCTGGTCGTGCTGGTGGTCATCGTGTTCCTGCAAACCTGGCGGGCCTCGGTGATTCCGCTGCTGGCGGTGCCGATATCGATCGTGGGGACACTCGCGTTCCTGCTGGCGTTCGGTTTCTCCATCAATGCCTTGTCGTTGTTCGGGCTGGTGCTGGCAATCGGCATCGTGGTCGACGATGCCATCGTGGTGGTGGAGAACGTTGAACGTAACATCGCCCAGGGACTATCACCGCAACAGGCGACCCACAAGGCAATGGCCGAGGTCAGCAAGCCGATCATCGCCATCACCCTCACGCTGGTCTGCGTGTTCATCCCGTTGGCGTTCATGCCCGGTCTCTCCGGCGGCTTCTATCGCCAGTTCGCCCTGACCATTGCCATCTCCACGGTGATTTCGGCGTTCAATTCACTGACCTTGTCGCCGGCGCTCTGCGCCCTGCTGCTCAAACCACACGGTGCGCCCAAGGATGTACTGGAGCGTGGGATCAACAAGGCGCTGGGAAGATTTTTCAACGGGTTCAACCGCCGCTCACGCCAGGCCGAGGAGCGCTATGGCGCTGGTGTGCAGAGCGTCCTCGCCCACAAAGGCAGGACACTCGCGCTGTTTGGCGTACTGCTTGGCGCATGCGCCTGGCTCAGCCATAGCCTGCCGACCGGGTTCGTGCCGGCCCAGGACAAGGAGTTTCTGGTCGGTTTCGCTCAACTGCCTGCGGGGGCCTCGCTGGATCGCACCGAGCAGATCATCCAGCAGATGAACGACATCGCCCTCAAGCATCCAGGTGTCGCCCATACCCTCGAGTTTCCGGGAATGTCAGTCAACGGCCTGATGAACTCCTCCAGCTCAGGCATCATCTTCGTGATTCTCAAGCCGTTCGACGAGCGCCCTGGCAAAGCCCTCGGGGCCAATCAGATTGCGGCCGACCTCAACACGCAATTCCGTGGCATCAGCCAATCCTTCACGGCGGTATTCCCTCCTCCGCCGGTCCTGGGGCTGGGGACGCTTGGTGGTTTCAAACTGCAGATCGAGGACCGCGCAAGCGTCGGCTATGTGGCCCTCGATACGGCGGTCAAGGCGTTCATGGCCGAAGCCGCCAAGGCACCGGAACTGGGGCCGCTGTTCTCCAGTTATCAAATCAACGTGCCGCAGCTGGACGTCGATCTGGACCGGGTCAAAGCCAAGCAACTCGGTGTCTCGGTGACGGAAATCTTCGAGACACTGCAGATTTACCTGGGCTCCTTGTACGTCAACGACTTCAATCTGTTCGGTCGTGTCTACCAGGTCCGCGCGCAGGCCGACGCACCGTTCAGGGCCAACTCCGAAGACATCATGCGCTTCAAGGTCCGCAATACCTACGGTGACATGGTCCCCCTCTCCACGCTGCTGTCGGTGAACCCGAGCTACGGGCCGGAGATGGTGGTGCATTACAACGCGTTCACTGCGGCAGACGTCAACGGTGCCCCCGCCCCTGGCTATTCCTCAGGCCAGGCAGAGGCCGCCATCGAGCGCATCGCCCGGCAGACCCTGCCCCAGGGTGTGCGCATGGAGTGGACTGAGCTGACCTACCAACAGCGCCTGGCAGGTGACGCGACCGTCTGGGTATTGGCCGTGAGTACCTTGCTGGTGTTTCTGGTACTGGCGGCGTTGTATGAAAGCCTTTTACTGCCTCTGGCGGTGATTCTGATCGTGCCGATGGGTGTGCTCTCGGCGTTGGCAGGCGTCTGGCTGACAGGCGGCGACAACAATATCTTCACCCAGATCGGCCTGATGGTGCTGGTGGGCCTGGCGTCGAAGAATGCGATTCTGATCGTCGAGTTCGCCAGGGATCTCGAACATCAGGGTCATGACCCACTGACAGCCGCCTGGGAGGCCAGCAAGCTGCGGTTGCGTCCGATCCTGATGACCTCGATCGCGTTCGTCATGGGCGTGGTTCCCCTGGTGGTCTCCACCGGAGCAGGGGCCGAGATGCGCCAGGCAATGGGCGTGGCAGTGTTTTTCGGGATGCTGGGGGTGACCTTGTTCGGACTGCTCTTCACCCCGCTCTTCTACGTGCTCGTACGCAGCCTCGGTCGCCGGCTGACTCTGCGGCGCCCGCTGCCCATTGCGGACACATATATCCGTTAACACCGGAACTACAGCGCGTTTTTCTACATTGAGCGCGCCTCTAGACTGCGGTCTTACCTACCCTTTTTGTGAGAAATGCCATGACACGCGTCATTCGCTTCTATGAATATGGGGATCCGGCGGTTCTACGGATCGAAGATCTACCTGCGGCTCAACCAGGACCTGACGAAGTGCGCATCCGCGTGCGGGCCATCGGGCTCAATCGTGCCGAATCGATGTTCCGTCGCGGTCAATACCTGGAACAGGCCATCTTCCCGAGCCGGTTGGGTTATGAAGCAGCCGGGGTGATCGAAGTGGTGGGTGAGGCGGTACGCGACTTTCAGGTCGGCGATCAAGTCAGTCTCGTACCGCCTTCGAGCATCGCCCAGTGGGGTACCTACGCCGAACAGGCCGTCGTGCCGGCGGCCATGCTGGTCAGGCATCCCGACAGCCTCAGCATGGAACAGGCCGCAGGCGTCTGGATGCAATACTTGACTGCCTGGGGCGCCCTGTTGCCTGTCGCCCGTCTGGCCGCAGGGGACTTCCTGCTCGTAACCGCCGCCTCCAGCAGTGTCGGCCTGGCGGCCATCCAGATTGCCAACCGGGTCGGAGCCATTCCCATCGCGGTGACAAGTGGCGAACAAAAGGTGCGCAAACTGTTGGCCGCCGGCGCCGCCCATGTGATCGTCAGCGACGAAGAAGAGCTGGTAACGCGAGTAGCGCAAATCACGTCCGGTAACGGCGTCAAGGTGGTGTTCGACCCCGTTGGCGGCCCGGCCATCGAACAGTTGGCAGAGGCCACGCGTCGCGGCGGGATCATCATCGAATACGGAGCCCTGAGCAGCGAACCCTCGCCCTTCCCGTTGTTCACGGTGCTGGGAAAAAGTCTCACGCTGCGAGGTTACCTGCTGCATGAAATCGTCAATGACCCGGCACTGTTCGCCGAGGGCAAGGCGTATGTCTCAAGCGGCCTGGAAGACGGCAGCCTGTCCCCGATAATCGCCAGGACATTCGCTTTCGAAGACATCGTCCAGGCCCATCAGTACCTGGAGGCAGGCGAGCAGTTTGGCAAGGTCATCGTCAGCCTGGAGGACCGGCCATGAAAATGTTCAATCCGCTGTTTTTCATCGCGCTGGGACTATTCGGCGTCTATACCATCGAGTTCGGAGTGGTCGGCATCCTGCCGGTGATCATCGAACGCTACAGCGTCAGCGCATCACAAGCCGGCTACCTGGTGGGGTTGTTTGCCCTGATCATTGCGTTGTTCGGGCCGTTCATGGTTCTGCTGCTCTCGCGCTACAACCGTAAGCGGATCCTGACCGTTTCGCTGTTCATCTTTGCGGGCAGCAGCGCGCTGTCAGCCTACGCGCCCAACTATGAAACACTGGCGATCCTGCGGATCATCCCGGCATTCTTCCATCCGGTGTATTTCTCGCTGGCGTTCGTCGCGGCGGTCTCTCTCTACCCCAAGGACCAGGCAACGCAAGCCACGGCCAAGGCTTTCGTGGGCACCAGCATGGGCATGGTTCTGGGTGTACCCATCACCACCTGGATCGCCGCACGCTTTTCCTACGAGGCGGCCTTCCTGTTCTGCACGGCGGTCAATGTGATCGCCGGCCTGGGCATCATCGCCCGTCTGCCCGACACCTTCGCCGGACAGCGGACACCCTACGGTGAACAATTGGCGATTCTGCGCAAGCCTACCCTGTGGCTCAACATCGCCGCCTCCACGCTGATCTTCGGCGCGATGTTTTCGGTGTACTCCTACAGTGCCGAATACCTCTCGCGCGAAGCCGGCATGAGTGGCGAGGTGATCAGTGTCATGTTGATCCTGTTCGGCGTGGGGGGTGTCGCCGGTAACCTGCTGGCGGGTCGGTTGTTATCCAGGAACAAGGTAGGCACCACGCTGATGCATCCCATCATGCTGGGCGCGGCGTATCTGATCCTGCACTTCTTTGCCAGCCCGGACATCCTGCCGATGGTATTGATCGTGGTCCTCTGGGGGGCCACTCACACCAGTGGCCTGATCGTGACGCAAGTCTGGCTGACATCCGAGGCTCCGGAAGCTCCGGAGTTCGTCACCGGACTGTATATCTCATTCATCAACCTGGGCGTAACGCTCGGCGCTACGGCCGGCGGATGGTTCCTGGAGCGCATGGGAATGGCAGGGACGATCGTCAGCGGGCTGATCTTCTGCGCATTGGCGGCCGCGATGATTGTCACCAAGGTGGTCGTCTACGGCAGCCGACAACCGGATCTTGAGCCAGAACCCCAGGCAGTTTTGCACTAGAGTGGATAATCGGAGGCCGTGGCAACGCCACGGTCTTTCTCGGATACAACGGAGTTTCTATCGGTAAAGACCCCTGGACGGAGTGACTATATGGATCTTAGCAGCACGTCATTTGCAGACACGAAATCTGTCGAGTTCCCGGTGGACAGTACCCAGTTCGACTGGGAAAACCTGCGCTATTTCATCGCGTTTGCGAGGATACGCTCCCTGGCCGCTGCAGCGCGCTCGTTGAATGTCGAGCACGCCACGGTCTCCCGCCGGATAGCAGCCCTTGAAACCGCACTGAAAATACGCCTGGTGGACCGCCGCAGCCACCGATACGAACTGACCGAAAACGGCGAGCGTATCGCCCAGCTGGGCAACCGCATGCAGGAAAACGCCTGCGCCCTCAGTCGTGCCGTCTGCGCGATCCGCACCGACCGGGTCGCGGATATCACCCTCAGTGCCCCACCTCACCTGACCACGCATTTCATCGCACCCCATCTCGGCCGGCTACGTGAACAGTGCCCGGACGTCAACGTGCGCATCTTGTCCAACCCTCGGATGGCCTCCATGGCCAGGCGTGAAGCCGACATTGCGATCAGCGTCGGACGACCGACCGAGACCGACCTGGTCATCCGTAAAATCGGCACCCTGGATTTTGGCTTTTTCGGTGCCGACGCCTACCTGAAGGATCGTGCCGCGTCGGCCTATGAGTTCATTGCTCACGACGATGAACAGGAACTCTCCCAACAGCGCATCTGGCTGGAAAATGTCGCCGGGCAACGGCCAGTGGTGCTGAGGGTGAAATCATTTGATGTGCAGGCCGAGGCGGCCAAGGCCGGTGCAGGCGTCGCGTTGCTGCCGGTGTTCATGGCCGACGCTCAGAGCGGGCTGATCAGGGTCGAAATTGAAGAACAGCCCTTGCGCGCCGAGTTGTGGCTGGTGGTTCACCGCGACATGCGAAACGCACCCGGGATCCGCGCAATGATGGACTTTTTGATTAATTGTTTTGCCCAACAGCATCGATAAACCCGCACGTAACGTGACTGGTGAATTTTTTAACATCTGCCGGTAAAAACAACCCGTTTACAATTTGTAGGCTATTAGCCAATATCAAACAAGGTCAGGCGAGCGAGTCTTCGCTCTAACACCATGACCCGTAGAAAAGTCCGCATCTGTAATATCCTTATAATAATAATCCCTCTGCCTTTACGAGAAAAAACGCTGTCCCTGATGACAGTATCGTTTCACGTACTCGGCTGCGCTAGACATTACTATTCTTGGTTGCCTCTGTTATTCGAAGTAAAAGCGGCACACTTGCGTGCCTTCGAAACATGATAAAGGGACTGTATTCATGAGCCAGATTAAGATTATCGATGTCACGCTTCGGGACGGTGGGTACCGTAACAACTTCAACTTCACGGTTGATTATGCCCAGTCTGCAATTTCACAAATGATTGACGCCGGCATCCCCTATTGCGAGATCGGATACCGTAACGGTTCCTTCCTGCGCAAACAGGAGCACGGGCTGACGAGCGCCGTTGATGCGCATTACCTGAGGGCGCTGCATGACGCCGCGGGGGGTCGAATCGATCTGTGCGTGATGGTGCATCCACACAATGTAGATGCCAGCGATTTCGAGCTTTTGCGTGAGCACGCAGTCTCGATGATCCGGGTCTGCCTGCGTCGTGACCGCCTGGAAGACGGCCTGGCGACGGTGGCGCTGGCCAAGGCCTACGGCTTTCAGGTCAGCGCCAATATCACCCATGTCACCACCCTGGGGCCCGGGGAGATTTCCGACATGAGCCTGCGAGCCGAAAATGCCGGTGCCGACCTGCTGGTGTTCGCCGACTCCAATGGCAACATGATCCCGGCCGATGTCGACCGGTTGATCACACGAATCTCCAGCCGGGTCCTCATTCCCCTGGGTTTCCATGCCCACAACAACCTGTCCCTGGCCCTTTCCAACTCCATTGCCGCCATGGATGCGGGGGCCGAGTACATAGACGCTTCCATCTGTGGCATGGGCAAGGGCGCCGGTAACCTGCACCTGGGTGTGTTTGTCGCTTACCTGCACCGGGCAGGCATTCGTAACGACTATGACCTGGTCAGCGCCTTGCATCTGTCTCAGCTCACCGCCGACAACGTACCGGCCAGCAGCCTTCCCCTATCGCTGACGGACGTCATGATGGGCACCTACAACATGCCGTTCGACGTGCAAAAGCGCCTTGATGAAATCATCGAGGCGCACAGCCCGGCGTCAACTTTCCATGCTTTGCAAATACTGCATGAACAGTTCAGTCGCAAGCCCGAAAAACCGATCAAGCGATTGACGACGCCCCATGCACCATCGCTGGTAAGTGGAGGAAGCCTGTGATGAACAAGCGCCAACAAATATGTGTATTGGCGGGAGATGGCATTGGTGTCGAAGTCACTGAAGCGGTCTTACCTCTATTCGACGCGCTCAAACTTCCCATTGACCTCAAGTTTGGAGAGATCGGCTGGAGCTGCTGGAAAAGCCAAGGCAACTGCATTCCAGATACCACCTGGAAACTGATCGGCGAAAGTAACGCATCCTTGTTGGGCGCCATTACCAGCAAACCTCTGCGCGAAGCGGAAGCCGAACTTGTGCCGACACTAAGAGGCACTGGCCTGGTTTATGTTTCGCCGGTAATTCAACTTCGACAAAAGCTCGGGTTATTTGCCAACGTGCGTCCGGTCACGGATGTACTGGGCGATAACCGCTATCGGTTTTCAGTGATCCGCGAGAACACTGAAGGACTCTATGCGGGGCTGGACTTCGCCAGCATTCCACAGGCCTTCGAGCCGATACTGGCCGAGCGCGAACGCCAGGGAGCGCCATGGTCGCGGCAGGGGTTGGCGGACGCGACCATGACCGTCCGCCTGCAAACCCGCGCAGGGCTTGAGCGGCTGTTCCGGTTTGCCTTCGAGCATGCGCGCCAGCAAGGCTACGAGCGCGTTACGCTGGCCGACAAACCCAACGTGCTGCGTTACAGCGGCGCCTTTGCGCGGGAAATCCTCGAGTCGGTCGCAGCGGACTTCCCCGATATCCAATGCAACATCGATAACGTCGACGCCGTCGCGTTGTGGATGGTTCGACGCCCCGAGCGTTTCGGCGTGATCGTGGCCGAGAACATGTTCGGTGACATTCTTTCAGACCTCGGTGCGGGGGTCATGGGCGGGCTGGGCCTGGCGCCCAGTGCCAACATCGGCGCCCAGGGCGCCTACTTCGAACCGGTGCATGGCAGCGCTCCAACTTATGCCGGGCAGCACAAAGCCAACCCGAGCGCGATGTTCCTGTCGGTGGCACTGATGCTCGAACACCTGGGGCATGCGCAAGCCGCCCAGGCGATTCGCAAAGCCGTCAGCCAGGTCGCCCGTAGCGATTGCCGCACCTATGACCTGGGCGGGACGGCCGGCACCTTTGAGGTGGCCGCGGCCATCATTCGCCAAACCCTGGAGTGGGCCGCACGGTCTGGCGCAGCGACAGACCACCTGCAGCAGAACCATGTCCTGCAACAGCAGGCCCTGGAAAAGCCAGCCCTGGAAAAAGGAACTCACGCATGAAGGCGATCACCTCAACCGCTGCGCCCGACAACGCACTGCTCAAAGCCTGTGAAGCGCTCGACACGGCCAGCCTGTCCGACGCTCTCGACAGCCTGGGCCTGGCCGGTGGCCTGGCGGGCATCAACCAGCAGGTCCCCGGAACACGCTGCGTGGGCTTTGCCTACACGGTGCTGTACGAGCCGGTGCAGGAGCGGAACGGCTTCAAGACCGCCGCCAATTACATCGATGACGTACCGCCCGATGCCGTCATTGTCTCCAGCAATCCCGGGCGCACCGACTGCACGACCTGGGGGGACATCCTCACCCATGTGGCGGTCAGCAAGCGGATCCGCGGCACGCTGATCGACGGCGCCGCCCGGGATATCGATACGGTCCAGCGCCTCAACTACCCGTTGTTCAGCCGGGCGCGCTTCATGCAGTCGGCAAAAAACCGGGTGCAGCTCAAGGCCACTCAGGTTCCCGTACAGATCGGTGGCGTCACGGTTTCCCCGGGTGACCTGGTGGTCTGCGACAGCAGCGGTTGCCTGACGATACCCGCTGACAAGGCCGAACAGGTCATCCAGCGTGCCCAGGCAGTGGAGCAGACGGAGCGGGACATCATCCAGAGCGTGAACGACGGCTACACCCTGGAACAGGCCCGCGCCCTGCACCGCTACGACCAGCCGTGGCTGTCGGCTCGGGAAAAGCAGGCCAACGCTTGAGTTGCGATTCATTCCATTCATTTGAGAAGAGTACTCACGACATGAACACTGCAAACGTGTCCGTTCGCAAGCCCAACCCGGTGCGCGAGAGCAAGAACAAGATCAAACTCGGCGTCTTCGGCTTCAACATCGAAGGCGGCTGCACACTCACCACCGTCCCGGAGCGCCATCGCGCGGCCGACTGGCAAAGCAACCTGGCAATCGCCACCCTGGCCGACCGTGCCGGCCTGGAGCTGCTGCTGCCTGTGGGGCGGTGGCGCGGCTGGGAAGGTGCCAGCAATCCGATGGGCGTGTCCTACGAAACCTACACCTGGGCGGCGGCCCTGGCTTCGGTCACCGACCAGATCGCCCTGTTCACCACTTCGCACCTGTCGACTGTCCATCCACTGTTCGCCGCCAAGCAGGCGGCCACCATCGACCATATCAGCGGCGGCCGTTTCGGATTGAACATGATTTGCGGCTGGTTCGGCCAGGAAATGGGCATGTTCAACGGTCACCAGCGTGACCACGACAAGCGCTATGACCATGCCGATGAATGGATCGACATTGCAAAGTCGGCCTGGCAAGCCAACGGCTATTTCGACTATGAGGGTGAGTTCTTCAACGTCAAACAGGGCTACTCCGAACCCAAGCCGATCAACAGACCGTTCCTGATGAACGCCGGGGGTTCGCCACGGGGCCGGCAGTTCTGCGCCAAGCATTGCGACGCCGCATTCCTGATCCTCAAGCACGAAGACGATGACGACACCATCCGCGCACAGATCAATGCCTACCGCGACCTGGCTCGCCTGGAGCATGGCCGTGAACTGCAAATCTGGGTGTATGCCTATGTGGTACACGAGGACACTTTGGAGCAGGCCCACAAGCAGCTCGATTACTACGTGAACCAGCATGGCGATGATGCCGCGCTGGATAATGTGACCCGCGAAATCGGTGTACAGAGCGGGATGTTCAACGATGCCGCCGATGCCGAACGCTTCCGCTTCCACTTCAAGGCGGGATTCGCCGGAGTGCCGCTGGTAGGCACCTCGGAAATGATCGTCGAGCAGATGCAGCGCTGGTCCGACCTGGGCGTGGACGGCATCAACCTGACCTGGCTGGACTATCAGAGCGGACTCAAGCGTTTCGTCAAGCAAGTCTTGCCGTTGATGGAGCAGGCAGGACAACGGGCTCCCCATAACCCGGGCAGGATCATGGAGGCCGTGGCATGAACGGATATTCTCAGGCCCTGGGCTCCACGGCCAAAGTCACGGTCCTGACCGCGCCTGTCGATGGCGAGTCCGTCGAGCTTGCAGACCAGTTTAAAAATGCCATGCGCAGGCTGACTTCAAGCGTTGCAATCATCGCCAGCCGCGATGGAGATGCCCCGGTGGGCATGGTCGCGACGGCGGTGATATCGGTGAGCACCACGCCACCGGCGCTGCTGATCTGCGTCAATCGCTCCGCCAGCCTCCATGGCCCGCTCATGCTGACCGGACGCTTCAGCGTGAACCTGTTGAGTGCCGTCCATAGCGACCTGGTGCCGGTCTTCGCGGGACAGGTCAAAGGGCCCGAACGTTTCGCCCATGGGCAATGGGAGGACATCCAGGGCTTGCCCTGCCTGGCCGATGCGCAATCGAGCCTGATCTGCACCCTGGACAAGCGCATCGACTATGGCAGCCATGACGTAATCATCGGTCGCGTCGAAGCGGTCCAGTTCGCCGAACCTATCAATCCATTGCTTTGGGAAAACGGCAGTCCGGCGATTTCCACCCGGCTGACGCAATGATTCGCACAATGACCCAGGAGATGCTCATGACTCAGATCGAACAATTCCCGACACCGCAACCCGGCGAAGAGCAGGCCATTTTTCTCGTCAATGTGGTCCATGTGAACCCCGGCCAACAGGATGCGGCGCTCGCCGTACTGCGCGATACCGTCCAGTACGTGGCCCGAACCTACCCGGCCTTCCAGTGGAGCCGCCTGTTCAAGAGTCTCGACGGGAAAACCGTCATCAACCAGGCACAGTGGAGCAGCAAGGATGCCTTTGACTCGCTGTTTCATGATGAAGCGTTCATGTCCCGGTATTCGGGCCTCAAGGAAACCGGCACCTGGGAGTTTCACCTGTACCAGGTGAGCGATTTCATTCCCCAGGCACTGACCGCAACGCTCATCGCCGACTGAGTGTAAAACGCCGATGCTGGCGGGCCCTGGCCGGCCCTCCAGCGCGAATACAGGAGTATCGATATGGCTGACCTCAACACGCGTCTCACACAGAGTTTGAATATTCTGCACCCGGTCGTACTGGCCCCCATGGGCGGTGCCTCGGGCGCGAAACTGGCGGGAGCGGTATCGAAGGCGGGCGGGTTGGGACTGGTCGGCGCGAGCTACGGCGACGAGCAATGGATGCGCACCGAGCTGGCCCCCATGCGCGACCTGAAACAGCCGTGGGGCGTCGGCCTGGTGATGTTCACCGTGGCTCGGAACATGGCACTGCTGGACCTGGCGCTGGAATACGGTCCACGCGTCGTCGCCCTGTCGTTTGGCGATCCACGGACATTCATCCCGATCATTCATCGGGCCGGTGCGAAAGCCATCGTGCAGATCCATGAACTGGATCAAGCCAGCGCCGCCCTCGATGCCGGGGCCGACGCGTTGATCGTACAAGGCGCCGAGGCCGGCGGGCACAGCCTGCGCCGTGGCCTGATGCCGTTACTGCCCGCCGTGCAGGATCGGGTGGGTGAAAAAATACCGCTGATAGCCGCCGGCGGCATCGCTGATGGTCGCGGCATGGCAGCCGCAATGATCCTGGGCGCGGACGGGGTGATGCTCGGTACGCGGTTCCTGGCGTCGGACGAAGCCTTGCCTTCGGCAGCGTTCAAGAAACGCCTGATCGAATCCGGCACAGCGGATACCGTGCGTACCCGGATTTTCGATCTGGTACGCGGTATCGAGTGGCCTGAGCACTACAGTGGCCGCGCCATTGCCAACCGTTTCTCGCAGGCATGGCTGGGTCGCGACGAAGCGCTCAGGGACGCGCCCGACGCTGTACGCCAGGACTACGCCAAGGCGGTGCTCGCGGACGACCTGGACAACCGGGCCATCTGGGCGGGTGAAGTGCTCGACCTGGTGGGCAATATCAAGCCGGCACGCCAGATCGTCGAGGACCTCCTTCGCGAAACCACGCAGATCCTGCGCAACAGCCAGCGGCTGCTGGCCCTCGACAAAATCGCTTGATGGAGCCAATCGCTATGCACGCATCCAATGCAATCAGCCGCCAGTGGGGTACCGGCGAGCAACTGGCGGTCGTCATGTCCCCCGTCATGCCCGTGTGGGATGACGGCCAATTCTTCCAACCCATGATCGACCCTTTGGTGAAGGCCGGCTTCCGAGTGATCGTGTTCGACACGCTGTCATTGTTGGCCCAGGAAGGTGAGACGCTGGAGGCTTTTTCGCAACGCTGGCAGCAAGTGTTACTGCCCTTGGGCCAGATCGATCTGCTCGTAGGCTCGGCGTTGGGGGGGGCGGTGGTTCAGGCGTTGCTCGGCAAAGCCCTCGGTGCACGCGTCGACAAAGTGCTGCTGCTTTCATCACCCGCCCTGGCCGACGGGATCATGGATGGTCGATTGGGAAAAATGGCTGACCTGGCATTGCTGGGAGACGTCGAGCAAGCCTTGCATTTACTGGATCAACTGGTCCAGCCGGCCACCCGCATACGCCCTTGCGCACCGATCGAAGTCGACCAGGCCAGCGCTGCCAGCCAGGCCAGGCGATTGCACCTGGGATTCCGACTGCTCAACCGTCTCGATCTGAGGCAGGCCAGCCATGGCTTCAGCGGTGCGCTGTTGACTGTCTATGGAGAACAATCCCAACTGGTACGTGGCATCAACGTCCACATAAACGAGCGGGCTCGCCACTACCGGCTCCCCATACCCGACGGAGGCATGCGCCCGCTGGTCGACGCGCCGGCAATGGTGCTTCGTAACGTGCGCGACCGCCTGGGCATTGCCCTGGAGGCCGCCGCATGAACCACACGCCCAGGCTGCTGGAGGCCGACTTCATTGACGTGCATTACCATGCCGGTCCCGACGCCTACCTGCGGCGCCATGGCGTCATGGAGACCGGCCGCCGCTATGCTGCGGTGAACGGTTGGGTGGTGCTGAAAAATCATCTGGGGTGCACCGCATCCCAGGCGTGGGAGGCCCGTCAGGAGGGGCTTCCCGTTTCCGGCTCGGTGGTGCTGAACGAAATTGCCGGCGGCATTGATTTCAGGGTCGTGCAGCGCTCGCTGTGTCATCACGCAGACAGCGACGCCAGGCTGATCGTCCACCTGCCGACCGTGACGGGTCGCACTCATCAGTCGCGTCTCAAACGCAGCAGCGGTCACTGGATCCTGGACAAATACCCTATCGCGCCCCTTACCGTCAGCCAGGACGGGCGCTTGAGCCCACGGACGCTGGATGTGTTGCGAATGGCCAGGGACTATCCCATCGTCATTTCGACAGGCCATGCCGATGCTCATGAAGTGCGTCTGTTGATCGACGCTGCGGTACAACTGGATGTGCCGAGGCTGATGCTCAACCAGCCGGCCAACCCGCTGACCGGTCTGGATGCCAATGCCCTGCTGGAACTGGCCCAAGCTCCGATGGTTTACACCGAACAGACCGCCCTGACCTATTTGCTCGGCTATCAACCGTGGGAAGACTTTACTCAGGTTCTGCGCAGCGTACCCAGGGCGCTCTACAGTTCCGACCTGGGCCAGACCTCCCAACCTGATATTGAACAATGGCAGGTGGACAGCTTGCTGTGGTTCGAACGCATGGCGTTGGGCGCCCAGCGAGTACTTGAAGTCACGCAAGGCAATGCACGTCAGCTGTTGCAACTGGAGCCGCAGTGAGCGGCTCCCTCTTCCCGGATGATTGAGTATTTCCCGCACCGCCGCCACTGGCGACGCGATCACTGAATATTGAACTTGACGAATTACATGATGACCATCATATTCCCCTCAAAATATTACATTCATCATATCTCGGCAGCCCTGCCGGCCCCAGACCATCGGCCGCCCTGAAGCAAGGCCGCAGTGCCTGGAAAAATTCCAAAGGTGCGAATCCATGACCACAGCCGTTGCTAACACCCAGGCCCAAGCCGTCCAGCCACTGACCGGGCGAATCGTCGCGTTGCTCGCGGGCCTGGCGGCGATCGGCATGCTCTCCACCAACATCATCCTCCCCGCCTTTCCGCTCATCGGCGAAGCCTTGGGGGTGAGTGCTCGCGAAATGGGCCTGACACTGTCCAGCTACTTCATCACCTTCGCCTTGGGCCAGTTGATCGTCGGGCCGCTCGCTGATCGCTATGGACGCCAGAAGCTGGTGCTGGGCGGGCTGGCGATTTTTGTGGTCGGTACGGTGATCGGAGGACTCGCCACCAGCCTTGAGGTGCTGATCGCAGGACGCGTCGTCCAGGCCCTGGGCGTGTGCGCGGCTTCGGTGCTGTCACGCGCGATTGCCCGGGACCTGTTTGAAGGCGAGGCACTGGCTCGGGCCTTGTCGCTGACCATGATCGCCACCGCCGCCGCACCGGGGTTTTCTCCCCTGGCGGGCAGCCTGTTGTCCGTCACGCTGGGCTGGCGGGCGATCTTCATCCTCGTGGGACTGGCCGCGGTGGTGCTGGCATTTTTTTATGTCCGGGGGCTGGGTGAGACTCATCCGGCTGATCGCCGGGCGCCGCATTCGGCCACAAGCGTAGTACTCGCCTATGCCAGATTGGCGCGAGACAGTCGCTTCATTCTGCCGGCCCTGTCGATGAGCCTGTTGCTGAGCGGGCTGTTCGCCTCGTTCGCCGCCGCGCCCGCCATCCTGATGAAAGGAATCGGTCTGACTTCGTTACAGACCGGTCTCTATTTTGCTTCGACGGTATTTGTCGTGTTCGCCGCCGGGATGGCCGCGCCGCGCCTGGCCCACCGCCACGGTGCCGGCGCCATCACGATCCTGGGCATCGCCTGCGCCATGGCCGGCGGCGGCCTGCTGCTCGCCGGGTCGGCCGATCCGAGCCTTGGCTGGTACGCCATTTCGATGGTCACCTTCCTGTGGGGCATGGGGCTGGCGAACCCGCTCGGCACGGCAATCGCCATGGGGCCATTCGGTAAAGAGGCCGGAATGGCTTCCGCGCTGCTCGGTTTTATCTCCATGGGTGCGGCCGCACTGACCACCTGGCTGGCTTCAGTACTGACCTTTGCACCGGTCACAACGCTGGGCGGTATTCAATTGATCGCTTGCCTGGTGGCGATGGTCTTGTTTCTTCTACGAGGTCGTTCAGGCTGACCCACCGCCATGGCGAGCAAGCTCGGCTCCCAAAGGAGGTGTGGTGTCTACCTGTTCCATTAACCAGGTCCGGAAGGCCTCCACGCTGCGCGAGCCGGCATGCTCAAGCGGCGTCACCAGATAGAAGCCCAGATCGGACTTCAGCTTTAAATCGAAAGGCACCACCAACCTGCCCGCCTTCAGGTCTTCATCGACGTAAGTCGAGCGCCCGATGCAGACGCCCAAGCCATCGATCGCCGCCTGGACGGCCATCATCGCCAGATCGAAAGTCAGGCGCGAGCCCTCGGCCAACGCCTGCGGTTGACCCGCTGCGTCCAGCCACAGGCTCCAGTCATCAGCCGTCATCCCGCTGACCTGCAACAATTTGTGGCGGGCCAGGTCAGCCGGCGTTTGCAACGGGTCGCAGCCGTCCAGTAAGCGCGGGCTGCACACCGGGAATATTTCATCGGACATCAGCCGGTCGGCACGCAACCCCGGCCAATCACCACGACCGTAACGAATGGCGGCATCGATGCCGGCCTTGCGAAAGTCCGCCAACTCGGTAGAGGACGTGACGCGTACGTCGATATCCGCAAACGCCTCTTGAAACGACCCCAGCCTGGGCAACAGCCATTTGGAGGCCAGGGAAACCAAAGTGCTGATCGTCAACGTGCGCTTCTCACGGCGTCGCAACAAGCTTTCGGTCGAATGTCGCAGCGCGTTGAAGGCCGAGCGTACCCCCGGCAAATAGGCCTGCCCTTCCTGGGTCAGGCTCAAACCGTCCTTGGCCCGCAGGAACAGGCGAACGCCGAGTTCGTCTTCGAGCCGTCTGATCTGGTGGCTGATCGCGGTCTGAGTGACGTTCAGCTCTTGTGCGGCCTGGGTGAAACTCATATGCCGGGCTGCGCACTCGAACGCTTTCAAGCCATTGAGGGAAGGAATTCTGACGGTCATCGGGGCCAGGGGCGCTCATGAGATTCTGTCATACCGTAGCACCCGAAATGTCCTTTGCGAAAGGCACCGGCGCTCGCGGATGCTAGCGGCGCGTCTTCATCCCCCAAGCAAGGACTACACGGAAATGAAACTGTACTTCGCCCCACTGACCTGCTCTTTGTCACCGCATATCGTGCTGCGAGAACTGGGCACTGCCTTCGAGTTGGTCCGCGTGGACAACAAGACCAAGCAAACCGCCGATGGCCAGGACTTTCTCGACCTCAACCCCAAAGGCTACGTCGCCGCACTGGTGCTGGACGACGGCAAGGTGCTGACCGAGGGGCCGGCCATTGTCCAGTATCTGGCGGACCTCGTCCCAGGCAACACACTGGCGCCGGCGAATGGCACATGGGAGCGGGTTCGGCTGCAAGAGTGGCTGAACTTCATCGCCACAGAGATTCACAGCGGTTGCGCGCCGCTGTTCAATACCGATATCCCGGAGCCCACCAAAGCCGTCTTCAAACAGAAACTGTTCAAGCGCCTCGACTACCTGACTGAATCGCTGCGACACCAGGATTACCTGATGAACACCTTCGGCCTGGCCGACAGTTATTTGTTCAGCGTCCTGAAGTGGCTGCCGTTCTTCGATATCGATATCAAGGGCTGGGCCGCGCTGGCGTCGTTCATGGCGCGGATCGAGATGCGCCCCAGTGTCCAGGCTGCCATTGCGGCAGAAGAGGCCACGCTACCGGTCTGATGCCGTCCCGCTGAACGAAGCGCGCGCTACGGCGGTCCGAACAACTGGACCCTTTGGCAAGAAACCCGACCATGCCGCTACGCCCTATTGCTCTTGCAACATTGCTCGCTCTGACTAGCCACGGCGCAATCGCCGCCCAGGAGCCACTGCGCCTGGAAAGCCTGAAACGTTGTGGCGACCTGCTGCAGAGCCAGCACCAGCAATGGTGCCTGACTGTTCGCGGGTTGGGTGCTGCAACGCCGCAACTGAAACTTGGGAGCAAGGCCCTGCCCGCCGATGCCGTCCAGCGCGATGGGCAAAACCTGCGGTTGCGCCTGGACTTCACCGATTATCAAAGCGGTCCGCTGTGGCTGGAGGACGGAGCGCGCCAAAGCAATGCCGCCTGGCTGACGTTGCGCAACAGTCATGTGGTGGCCGCCGGGCCGGATGAAGTGGCGAAGAACATGGACGGCCTGACCACTTACGTCAACCTGGTCAGCCTGTTGATCGAGGAAAACCACGACGGCCGCCAGGAGGCCGAACGCCTGGCCGAGAAGTACGGGGCCAAGGTGGTCGGCAGTATCGCGCCACTGAATCTCTATCAGCTGCGCTTGCCGGCCACGGACCTGATGCAACGCGATGCGCTGGTGCTGCGCCTGGGCAGCGAAACCAGCGTGGACGCCGTGGTGATCGAAGAATCCGCCGCTGAAGAAACCGAGCAGGCAGCTGCCCCGCAAGAGCCGAAGAAACCGGCCCCGGACTCCGATGAATGGGCCGCGAACCGTTTTCTCGATGGGGTGAACTACTACCTGCGACGCATCCCCGGCCGGCAGGACCCCATCCGCCCGCAACCGGTGCGCATCGGCCTGATCGAGCGTGACGTTGATTTCGACACGGCGGATTTTGCCGACTATGTCGGAGCATGTTCGGCCCCGCGCACCTGTGTCTATGCCCGCGATGCGGACAAACCGGACAACCACGGCACCACCGTCGCCGGCATCCTCGCCGCTCGGTGGAACGACGGCGGCAACAGCGGTTTGCTCCGTGGCCTGGACCCGGCAAGCGGTGGCTTCGAGGTGATCGTCGAACGCAACTCCGATGCCGGCATCACCGCCAACATCGCCGCCTCGGTCAACCTGGTGGAAGACGGTGTACGCGTGCTCAACTGGAGCTGGGGCATTCATCGTGTCGGCGCGAAGAACGTCAAGGGCGATGAAGTGGATTCCCTGCTGCGCTCAGGCATCGCCATGGGCGGCTACGAGGAATTGTTGGAGGAATTCTTTCTCTGGCTGCGCAAGGAACATCCCGACGTGGTGGTGGTGAATTCCGCCGGCAACGGTTCGTCGTTCTCAGGCACCGATGAATACCGCCTGCCCTCCTCCTTCATCACGGAACAACTGCTGGTGGTCGGCGGCCACCAGCGCAGCGAACGGGCCGGGATCGCTGTCGACGACCCGGCCTATGCGGTCAAGCGCAGCTCCTCGAACATCGACATGCGCGTCGACATCACCGCCGCCGCGTGCACCCACGCCTCGACAACCGAAGCCGGCCAGGACGGTGCCGTGCATTGCGGCACCTCCTATGCCACGCCGATGGTCACCGGCCTGGTTGCGGCGATGCTCTCCATCAACCCGCAATTGCAGCCCGAGCAATTGCGCATGCTGCTACGCCGCAGCGCCATGACCATCGGCGACAATCACGACTTCGAACGAATGGACGCCGAAGACCTCACCGCGCCCATACTGCCATCGGAGCGCAACTACCAGCTCAACGACAAGGACGTGGGCCGTTCGGCGCGGCTGGACATGTACAAGGCGCTGGATCTGGCGGAGCAGAGCCGTCGGCGCGTGCGTTGATTGAGCTATATCGCCGACCATAACCTCCAGGAACGTCCACCCCGAGCAGCATTACAACCGGCTCCGCTGACCGTGGGTTCTTTTTGGATCCGGTGTTCCTGTATCGAGTGGCAAGCCGGTCGCTGCTCGATTTTCGACATCCACAGTTCGACGCTCCTCGAAGTGTAAGGCCCGCTGGGAATTTAACCTGCGGGCCGACATGGAGGAGATAGCAAATGAAACACCGCCGTTTTTTTGGAAAAACCGTACTGGCCTGCACATTCATCCTGGCGATGATCGGCTGGGGAGTCGGTTTCTACGGGCCACCGGTCTACATGCAAGCGGTGATGGAGCGCACCGGTTGGCCTATCGCCCAGGTCTCGACTGCCGTCACCTTGCACTTTCTCAGCGGCACGGTGGTCATTGCCAACCTGCCACGGCTTTACGCACGCTTCGGCATCCCAGCCATCACCCTGCTGGGCAGTATTGTCCTGGGCATCGGCGTGAATACCTGGGCCCAGGCCAACCAGCTATGGGTGCTGTACGCCGGTGCGGTTTGCTCCGGTTTCGGCTGGGTAACGCTGGGCGCCACGGCGGTCAATACCTTGATTGCGCCGTGGTACGTCAAGGAGAGGCCCAAGGCCCTGGGCAAGGCCTACAACGGTGCGAGCATGGGCGGCGTGATCTTTTCGCCGCTGTGGGTGTTGCTGATCGAGCGTTTCGGCTTTGCCATGGCGGCGCTGGTGATCAGCGTCATCGCCGTGCTGCTGATCGGCGCCTTCGCCCTCCTGGTTTTCAACAAAAGCCCGCAGCGCCTGGGGCAGCATCCTGACAATGCCGGACAGCCGGAACCCGCGCCGATCAGCCCCAGCGCCACGCCGTGGACCGCGATGCAGACATTCAAATCGTCAAGCTTCCGCAGCCTGGCGACCGGGATGTCCCTGGGGTTGTTCGCCCAGATCGGCCTTATCGCACACTTATATTCGATCCTGGCGGGACGCATCGGCGCGCATGACGCCGCGCTCGCCATGGGCCTGGCCACCGCCAGCGCCATGGGCGGACGCTACGTGGCCGCTCGCCTGATGACCCAAGGTGCCAACCGCCGGCATCTGGCCTGTCTCGGTTATGCCATCCAGCTGCTGGGCACACTGATGCTCCTCGGCCTGGCGTTTCACCCGAGCGTGGCCTGGATCGCCGTGGTGCTGATTGGGTCGGGAATTGGTAACGCCACCTCATTGCCGCCATTGATCGCGCAGGTCGAGTTCAGTCGTGAACACACCGCCCGGGTGATTGCGCTGATGGTCGCGATCAGCCAGGCCACCTATGCCTTTGCCCCGGCTTTCTTCGGCCTGGTGCGCGCAGGCTTCAGCGATCCGGATCATGCCGTCGCGGCTGTTGTAACGGGGGCGGTCGTTGTGCAGGTGCTTGCCATTCTGGCGTTCTATCGAAGGGGGGCCGTTCGGTTGCTCAAAGGTTCCGTCGCGGTATCGGCGAGTAGCCCTAGGCATAACAGCGATGCAGCCTGAGCGCTATTCCGACCAGGAATACGCCCATGAAAAAGCTGAATTGTATTTATCGCGCCGGAACTCGTAGCGTGTGTGCTTCATACATAAGGAGATGAACCCGTGACCGATTCCCGCCTGCGCCTGTACGTTGACGCCCAGTTCAGCAGCCCCTATGCCATGTCGGTGTTCGTGGCACTTCGTGAAAAAGGCATCGAATTCGAGATCAGCCCGATTGACCTCGATGCGTCCGAAAACCTGGCGCAGGACTATGCCAGCCTTTCGTTGACCCAACGAGTGCCCACGCTCGTGCACGGCGACTTCGCCCTGTCTGAATCGTCGGCGATCACCGAGTACCTGGAAGAGGCCTTCCCTTCGATCCCGGTTTATCCGCAGGATCGATTCCAACGTGCCAAGGCGCGCCAGGTGCAGGCATGGTTGCGCAGTGACCTGCTGCCGATTCGGCAGGAGCGTTCGACATTGGTGGTGTTCTACGGGGTCAAATCGGCGCCCTTGTCGCCAACGGCCGAGTCGGCGGCGCGCAAGCTGGTCGGCGCCGCCCAGGCGCTGCTGGTCGACAGCCCCGAGTACCTGTTCGGCCAATGGTCGATTGCCGACGTTGACCTGGCGTTGATGCTCAACCGCTTGATACTCAACGGCGACGCCGTGCCCGCCGCGCTGGTGGAATACGCACAGCGCCAGTGGCAACGGCCTACGGTGCAAGAGTGGGTCAAGCTGCAACGTCCTGCGCTGTAGAAAGCGCGCTGCGGTAACCCACCTGCATTTCAACATCGGCTTTCGGCGGCTGATCTCTCATCCCGTGCCCGAGATGTTCTAACATGAGCTGGCGTTCATGCCACGAACTTCCGTTGACTCGCCGGGATACCCTTCATGAGAGACCTGCCGCCCACCGCTACCTTGCGCGCCTTTGAAGTGGCGACCCGACACACGACCTTTACCGCTGCGGCCCAGGAACTGCACGTCACCCAGAGCGCGGTGAGCCACCAGCTCAAGCATCTTGAGGCGCTCTGGGGCCTGCAATTGTTCGAGCGCGGCAGATCATTGAGCCTCACGGCAGCAGGGGCCACGCTGGCGCCCATCGTGCGGGAATTCTTCATGAGCCTGGAGGCAACCCTGAATGATCTGCGCGAGCAGAAAGACCGGGTTCGTCTGGAAGTCAGCACGACCTATTCCTTCGCCCTGAAATGGCTGCTGCCACGCTTGCCCGGCCTCTCCCGGCAGCATCCCGAGCTGTTGGTTTCGCTGGACACCACGGACAGGATCATCCACTTCTCCGAGACCCAGGCCGATGTCGCGATCCGGCTCGGCAAGGGCGTTTACCCAGGCCTGTATTCGGAGTTCCTGTTCGGCGAACAGGTGTTTCCAGTGGCAAGCCCCGATCTGCTGCAGCGCTTCGGGACACCTGCCAGCCCTGCCGAATTGTTGCACTACCCGTTGCTGACCCGCGACGGCGCCGAGCTGGTGCCGAAATGGGAGGTCTGGTTTCAAAACGTTGGGCTGGAATTCCTGCCACTCAAGGACAGCGTCAGGTTCGGCGACACCAACATGACGGTCGAGGCTGCCCTGCTCGGCCAAGGCGTCGCCTTGGTGCGCAGCGGGCACGTTGAAGCGGAAATCAGCGACGGCCGTCTGGTGCGGCTGTTCGATGTGCCGTTCCCCTCACCGCTTGCCTACTATTTCGTCTGTCCGAAAGGCATCGAATCGCAGCCGCACATCGTCAGTTTTCGTCAATGGTTGATGAGCGAGGCGCTGAAAGCCCAACAGTCTTACGCTTGATGCATGAGGATCTGCTCATGCAACGATGAGGAGACTTCGCTGTAGTTCCGGGCACCGGGTTGCTTAACATCAGCCCATGCCTATTCATATCACTCTGCTGGTTCTTTTCGCTGCCCTGCTGCACGCCGGCTGGAATGCACTGCTGCGTGGCGGCGCCGATCGGCTATGGTCGATGACGATGATGTGCGTCGCAGTCGCCTTCGCCAGTGTCGTTGCAGCCGCCTTCATGGTCGCGCCAGCACCCGCCAGCTGGGGTTATGCGGCGCTTTCGGCGGTGCTGCATGTCGGCTACAACCTGTTTCTGGTGCGCAGCTATCGGATCGGCGACCTGGGGCAGACCTATCCGATTGCCCGGGGCTCGTCACCGGTGTTGATCACCCTGGGCGCCGCAGTCTTTGCCGGCGAAAGCATTGCCCCCGGCACCTTACTGGGGATCGCGCTGGTGTCAGGCGCAATCATTTCCCTGGCTTTCAGAAGTCGCAAATTGGCGGTGCCCAGCCTGCCCTACGCACTGGGGACCGGCTGTTTCATCGCGGCCTACAGCGTCACCGACGGCATCGGCACCCGACTCTCCGGCGCGCCGCTGGCCTACACCGTATGGATGTGCGCGTTGTGGGGCGCGCTGATGCCGCTGGTGTACATCGGCCTGCGCGACGCCCGCAGCCTATTTTCCATTCGACCCGGCATGTCGACCGCCCTGGCCGGCGGGCTGGTCTCCCTGCTGGCTTATGGAATCATCATCTACGCCATGAACGAAGCGCCCCTGGGCGCGGTGTCGGCATTGCGCGAAACCAGCGTGTTGTTTGCGGCGGTGATTGGCTACCTGTTCCTCGGCGAACCACTCACCGCCCGCCGGATCCTGGCGTGCGCAGTGATTGCCAGCGGCATCCTTATCATTGGCTGACACGGCTGATTCCCCACCGTTACAGGAGGTTCCCTCGATGGATAACGTCTCACAGGCACCGCTGATTCTGATCACCGGCGGCAGTCGCGGAGTGGGTGCCGCCACCGCACGCCTGGCGGCCGCAGAAGGCTATGACGTCGCGATCAGCTACGTGACCAACGAACCCGCAGCGCTGGCGGTGGCGGCGGATGTCGAGGCGTTGGGTCGTCGGGCGTTGGCGATGCGGGCCGACAGCGCCGACCCCGAGCAAGTCGCCGGCTTGTTCGCGGCCATCGACCGCTCGTTCGGGCGCATCGACGTACTGGTCAATAACGCCGGGGTACTGGCACGTCAGTCACGCCTGGAGGACCTCGACCTGGAGCGCATGCAGCGTATCTTTGCGGTCAATGCCATCGGCCCGATGCTCTGCGCCCAGCAGGCGCTCAAGCGCATGTCCTACCGACATAACGGTCCGGGCGGAGTGGTGATCAATGTCTCCTCGGCGTCGGCACGGCTTGGCAGCCCCAATGAATACATCGACTACGCAGCGTCAAAGGGCGCCCTGGAGACGTTCACCATCGGCTTGGCAAAGGAAGTGGCTCGGGAAGGCATACGCGTCAACTGCGTGCGCCCCGGTCACATCTATACCGAGATGCATGCCAGCGGCGGCGAGCCTGGGCGGGTCGATCGCGTCAAGGACTCGATCCCCATGGGCCGGGGTGGGCAGCCGGAGGAAGTGGCGCGGGCCATTCTGTGGCTGGCCAGTGCTGAGGCGTCGTTCGTGACCGGGACGTTTCTTGATGTGACGGGGGGTAAATGAGTTTTGCCCGCGCCTTCACCACTCGACAAATCGAAGATCTCACGGCGCGACTAAACTCTGCGAACAGACACAAAGCGGAGAATCGTTCTTATGCCTTCGGATCTTGCCGATCGTTACAACGACTACATTGCCTGCCTGAATGCACAGGATTGGGAAAACCTCGGCCATTTTGTCCATCAGGATGTGGTTCACAACGCCAGACCATTGGGACTGCATGGCTATCGAAGCATGCTGGAAGCGAACTATCGGGAAATTCCCGACCTGCGCTTTGAAATCCAATGCCTGGTAACCGACCAAGGTGGCGGCTCGCCTGGTATACAATTGCACACCGGTGGGTGAATTCATGGGCCTTGCTGTGAACGGAGCGAAAATCTCTTTCGCGGAAAACGTTTTCTATGCGTTCAAGGACGGCAGGATCCATGAGGTCTGGTCGGTCATCGACAAGGACGCGATTGAAGCTCAGCTCCAATCTGCGCAGTGACGCTCGGGGCTTAAAGCAAAGCCCCGATGAGTCGAAATGCTGTCACTCAAGAAAGTAGATGAACCTGTGGCGAGGGAGCTTGCTCCCGCTTGAGTGCGCAGCACTCACAAAAAATGGGGCGCTACGCAGCCCAGCGGGAGCAAGCTCCCTCGCCACGGGTTCAGTGGTTTCCTTGAGTGACAGTATTACGACTCATCGGGACATTGGCTTCACACCTTATCGCCCTGCTTCAGGCAATGTGCAGCGTCCGTCCCTTGACCTCTTCCAGAGCATTGGCCAAGGCAACCTCGAAGCGTTCGACCAGTAGGTCGACTTCTTCAGGCTGGATAATCAATGGCGGCAGGAATCGCACCACGGCACCATGGCGTCCTCCCAGTTCCAGGATGACTCCAAGGCGCAGGCACTGGCGCTGGATAGCCTGGGCCAGGGCCGTGTCCCCGGCCGGTACGCGATTGTCGCTCGGTTTGTCGCTGACGATCTCCACGCCCACCATCAGGCCCCGGCCACGCACATCGCCCAGGCATGCGTAATCGCCTTGCAGCCGACGCAGTTGCGTCATCAGTCGTTGCCCCATCACATCGGCGTGCCCAGGCAAGTCTTCACTGATGATGTGGCGCAGCGTCGCCGCCCCCGCCGCCATCGCCATCTGATTGCCACGGAAGGTGCCGGCATGGGCGCCTGGTTTCCAGGTATCGAACTCTTCGCGGTACAGCATCACGGCCAACGGCAACCCTCCGCCGATGGCTTTGGACAACACGAGAATGTCCGGTTCGATATCCGCATGCTCGAAGGCGAACAGCTTGCCGGTACGGCCCAGGCCGGTCTGTACTTCATCGATGATCAGTGCCACGCCAAACTTGCGGGTCAGTTGGCGCAGCCCTTGAAGCCAGCGGATCGGCGCTGCAATCACACCGCCCTCGCCCTGCACGATTTCGACCACCACGGCTGCGGGTGGCAAGACACCCGACTCCGGGTCACCGAGCAACTGCTCGATAAAATGCAGGCCTGCATCGATACCGGCTTCGCCGCCGATGCCGAACGGGCAACGGTAGTCGTAGGGGTATGGCAGGAACTGCACGTCAGCCATCATCGAACCCAAAGCCTGTTTCGGCCCCAGGTTGCCCATCAGGCTCAATGTTCCAAGCGTCATGCCGTGATAGCCGCCGGAGAACGAGAGGATCGGTTTACGTCCGGTGGCCGTCCTGGCCAGTTTCAATGCCGCTTCGATGCCATCGGCACCGGTCGGGCCGCAAAACTGAATGCGACCATGACGGGCAAAGTTTTCCGGCAGCGCGTTGAACAGGTCTTCGACGAAACGATCCTTGACCGGCGTCGTGAGGTCCAGGGTATGCAAGGGCAAGCCCGAGTCGAGCGTTTGCCGCATGGCCGCAATGGCGACCGGGTGATTGTGCCCCAGCGCCAGCGTCCCCGCCCCCGCCAGGCAATCCATGAACAGTTGCCCCTGGGTGTCGCGGACATACAGGCCATGGGCCTCTTGCAGCGCCAACGGAATACGTCGCGGATAAGACCGGGCATTCGACTCACGGGCCGCCTGGCGTTGCAGGTACGGGTTGGTGTTCAGTTCACGCGGCGCTTGCTGGCGAAACTGTTCCAGCGTGAAGGTTGCGCTGGAAGATAGACGGGGCTGGACGCTTTCCATATTGAATCCCTGAGTGAAGAAACTCTGTCGCGGGCGATCAGCCCTGTCCTTGTTCCTGCATGGCCTGGCGCAAGCTCAGCGGGCGCATGTCGGTCCAGACCTTTTCGATATGGTCCAGGCACTCTTGCTTGCTGCCTTTGACGTCGAGCGCGCGCCAACCGTCGGGCACACTTCGATAATCCGGCCAGATTGAGTATTGCTCCTGCTCGTTGACTACAACCAGAAAACGGGTATCCGGGCTGTCCACACTCATTGCTTACTCCTTGGGGTATGACGGGAGGATCCTACGATACAATACTAATGGTAGCGATTCTCATTAATATTTTTAAAGATGTACCTGTTTCTCAAAATTCGTCTCGACGATGAACAGTCGCAAGACCGCAACGCCCTGTTTATACTTCGAGCCCTTCTGAACGATAACCGCTCTCAATTCGCGGTCCACGGATGAGTCGATGATTCCCAGCCTTGCCCCGCTGTTCACCGGTCCGCTGACCGACCACGGTGAAAAGCTGCAACTGCGCAGCCATCCTCGAACGGATGTGCCGGCAAGCAGGTTCTTCCAGCCGGGGCATTTCAATGCTTTCGTCGACGAGTTGCAGGCGCGGTACAAGACCGATGAGCGCCTGGCCCTGGTTTCGCTGTGGTCCAAGTGGTACTTCAGCACGTTCCTGGCACCGGTGATGGCGGCCAATCTGCTCCAGCACTGGGACTTGCCATTGACGCTCGCCGACACCGGACTCCAACTGAACGACGATGCCAGGCCACAGGCATTGCACTTGCCTCATGCCGGCCATCCTTTACCTCCCGGCACCGCCTTCGAAAGATTCCATACCCTGATCGAGGAGCATCTGGCGCCCGTCATCGAAACCCTGGTCAGTGCCTCCCGGGCATCGCCCCGGCTGTTCTGGAGCAATGCCGGCAATACTTTCGAGTTCGTCACCAGCCGTATCGACCTGCATCCGCTGGCCAACGCCCACAGCACCGCACCGGCCCGAGAGATCCTGAACGCTCGCCTGCGCCCCGACGGGCGACGCAATCCCTTGTTCGCCCCGGTGCATTACCAGGATATCGGCGAGGACGAGCCGCAGCGCCTCAGGCGCATCTGCTGCATTCGCTACCGCCTTCCCGGCGTCGGCTATTGCAGCAGTTGCCCCCTCGATGAGTGCAAGGAGCAGTCCGTTTGACGGCCCCCTATTTCGCCAGCTGGAAAGGGTTTTCCGCCGTTCGGTCATAGTCCACCAGATGGCCGTAATCGAGACGATAGACCCGGTCGGCCACGTCGAAATAACGGTCATCATGGGTGATCGCAATCACCGTCTTGCCGGCCGCCTTCAGTTCGGGTAGCAGCTCGTTGTAGAACACATGGCGGAACACCGGATCCTGGTCGGCCGCCCACTCGTCGAGCAAGAACACTTCCCGGCCTTCCATCATCAGCAACAACAGCGCCAGGCGCTTGCGCTGTCCTTGGGAGAGCGCCGTGGTCGACAGCCGCCCGGCGGCGAACTGGACTTTATGGGCCAGTCCCAGGCGGTCCAGATAGTGGTCCACCCGAGCCTCGAGCCCGTCATGATCACCCGCCTCGCCCAGCACATCGGCGAACAGGTAGAAGTCGGCGAAAATGGCCGCGAAATGCTCGCGGTGCCACTCGCTGGTGCTGGCATCGAGGACCACGCCATTCAGCGCAACCTTCCCCGAAGTGGGTTCGTAGAGTCCCGTCAGCAGCTTGGCCAGGGTCGATTTACCGCTGCCATTGCCGCCGACGATGAAAATCAACTCCCCGCGACGAATCGACAGGTCGATCGGCCCCAGCTCGAAGGCGAACTCGTCACTCTGTCCTGGATAGCGATAGCGCACGTTCGACAGGCGCAACTCGCCGAAGGGCTCTGCCGCTTGCGCAAGGGTCTTGAACTGCACCGTCTCGCCCAGCGCCAGGGCATCGATGGCCTGCAAGGCGACATGACCACGAATAACCGCAGGAATGGCGTCCAGGATCATCGAGATCGGCGTGCGCAGAAACATGATCGCCAGCACGTAGCCCACCACCACCTGCTGGCTGAGCAACCCAAGCCCCTGACCGAGAAAGAACAGCGTGCCGATGAGCACGAACACCAACAGTGTCGTCCAGTTCAGGTTCACCGCCCACAGCGTGTCGGCACGTACCGACGCATCCAGCGAGGCCCGGGCAATGGGTTCGAGCTTGCGCTCATAGAGCAGGTGCCGGCGTTCCCGGCTCAGACCCAACTCGCAGCGGCCCTGGATGGCGGCCTCGAATTGCTCGGTCAACTGGTCGTCCTGGCGACGTACCGCCTGCATCAAGGCCTTGACCTTGCGCCCGAGCAGCACATCGAGCCCCACCCCCAGTGCAATCACACCGAGAGTCAGGACAAAGAACGGCACGCTCAACCACGCCATGTAGGCAAGCCCGGCCAGCAGCAACAGGCCGTTGTACAGCGAGATCGGCAGTTGCTTGAACGCCGTGGCGACGGTGGTCACGTCCTTGGTCAGCGCGTTGTAGATACGCGGGCTGCCCAGCCGCTCGATGCGTTCGAGTGCAGTGCCCAACACCTTGCCCACCAGCCGCAGGCGCAACTGGTAAACCAGGCGATGCCCGATCTGCACCAGCAACCATTGCGACGTGATACCACTGAGGAACAACAGGATCAGCAAGCCACCGAACAGCAGCAAACCGCGGCCGATATCGTCCAGGCCGTGCTCCAGGCTGCGGTTGATGTAGCCGATCAGGCCGATACTGGTGGCCGCGCTCAAGGCGCTGCTCAGAATCGCCAGCAGAATGCGCCATCGAGCGTCATGCAGCAGTTCTTTCAATAGGATCATGGGGCAGACACCACCTTGGCAGAGGTTTGCAACAGTAAAGGCAGCAGGCTTTCGACCAATCGCGGCTCCCCGAGCATCTCGTGATGACCCACGTCCAGCGTCCACTGGCGAACAGCCTGCCGAGTATACGCTTGCCACGAGGCCAGCAAGTCGGCATGGGCGTTGCCGCGCCAGAGCCATAGCGGTACGTCGACAGTGGGTAAGTCCTGTTCATACAAGCGCGTTTTGATCGCCCGATACTGCGCTAATAGCCTGAGCAAATCCGCATCGGCGGCGTCCCATTGCAGATGCGCACGCACCTGGGCATCGTCGAGCAAGCGGGCAACTCCCTCGGCGTAGTCATGCCCGGCCAACAGGCCCGTCAAACGTTCGCGCAGCGATTCGCCCATGGGCTGGGCATGGCTGCGGCAGTAGAAAGCGAAATCGGCAATCAACTGGCCCGCCTCATCGCCCTCGCCGGCCAGGCTGCGCTGCGCATCGTGATCGAGTACCACCAGCCCTTCGACGTTAAAGCCGTTGGCCTGGAGATGGGGAATCAGCAGCAACGCCAGGCGCGACGCCAGGCTCCAGCCCAGCAGCACCAACGGGCGCTGTTTCAGCTGCACGGGGATGCTCGCCACGTACTGGTGCAGCAACGCGTCCATGTCGCCCTCGCCCCAACCCTTTTCCAGGGCGGCCAGGCCAAACACCGCGACGTTGCTGTCGAGGTTGTCCAGCAGCGGCTGATACGCCTGCAGATGCCCTTGCGCGCCGTGCACCAGCAGCAAGGCCGGCGCATGCCCATCCGCGTCCTGCAAGACTTTCCAAGGGCCGCCGCTGTCATGCTTGCCCAGCCCTTGGACCAGGTCACGCACGGTATGCCGTTCGAACAACAGGTTGGTCGGCAACTCGAGCGACAGGCGCTCGCGGATCAGCGAGACCACTTTGATCGCCGCCAGGGAATGCCCACCGACATTGAAGAAGTGGTCGGTCACGCCCAGTTCGTCAACGCCGAGCACCTCGCACCAGATAGCCAGGATCGCGGTTTCCAGCTCACCGACAGGTGCCACACGGGTACTCCGCAAGCGCTGCCTGGCGCGTTCGAGCAGGCTCTTGCGATCCAGCTTGCCATTGCTGTTCAGTGGCAGCGCCTTGAGCGCAAGGATAGCGCTGGGCAGCATGTAGTCCGGTAGCTGGCGAGCCAGGGCGGCACCCAGATGATCGTTGGTCTGCAACACGACCTCGTCCCTGACCACGAACGCCAGCAAGCGGGCATGGTCGGCTTCACCGTCCAGTAAGACAGCGGCCTGCAATACGCCCGGCTGGGCCAACAGCGCCTGTTCGATTTCCGCCAGCTCCAGGCGGAACCCGCGGATCTTCACCTGCTGATCGTTGCGTCCCAGCACACGCAGCGCACCATCGGCCTGGCACAAGGCAAGGTCGCCGGTGCGATACAGGCGGCTGCCGCTGAGCGGATCGACACCGAAGGCACTGCTGCCGAAACCGCCCACATAACCGCGGCCGACGCTGGCGCCGCTGATGCACAACTCCCCGGCCTGACCAGGTGGCACCGGTCGTTGCTGCTCATCGAGCAGGTGGATACGGTTATCGCCCAAGACTTGATTCAAGGCACTGCCACTCACGCCCTGGTCGATATCGATCGCCCGCCACAAGACCCCCACGGTGGTCTCCGTCGGACCGTAATGGTTGTACAGGCGACAGGCTGGTTTCGCTTGGGCCAGACGACTGAGCAAATGCTCGCTGATCGGCTCTCCGCCCAACACCAGAACCCGGCTTGGAAGAACAGCGCTGGTCGCGTGTTCGCCCATCAGGGCTTCAAGGTGCGAAGGGACAATCTTGAGCACGTCCAACGGGTGACGCTGAAGCTCCTCGGCGAATGCCCGCGCATCCGTCACGGTGGACTGTTCCAGCAGATGCACGCAACCGCCCTGCAACCAGGCCGGAAACAGCACGGTATTGCCGAGGTCCGCCAGCAGCGAGGAGACCAGGCCATAGTGCCCGCCCTCGGGTAACTGCAGCGCGCGGGTCACCTGCGTGACGTAATGGCGCAACTGACCTTGCTCGATCTGCACACCCTTGGGCTTGCCGCTGGTGCCCGAGGTATAGAGTACGTAGGCCAGGTCTTGCGCGGTGCCCTGCACCGGCGTATCGAACACTGGCCCGATGGACGCCTGCGACCAGCACAGCGTATCGACCGAAGTATCGGGCAGCAGCCCTTCCAGGTGCAGCAACAGGGCCGGTCGGGCATCGTCGACAATGCCGGCCAGACGCAGGGGGGGTTGTTGCGGATCGAGGGGCAAATAGGCCGCACCGGCCTTGAAGCAGGCCAGCATCGCGATCAACATCTGCGCCCCACGCGGCAAGTACAGGCCGACCACCTGCTCGCGGCCGACGCCGGCCTGACGCAGGCTGCCGGCCACACGGTCGCTCAGGGCATCTAGCTCGGCATAGGAGAAGATTTGCTCGGCATAGCGTAGCGCCGGCCGATCCGGTTGTGTCCGTGCGTGTTCGCGCACGGTGGCGACGATATCGAGATCCGGCGCCAGCGCGGGACGGGGCGGCACCGCCGACAGTTCCTCGGGCAAGTGGCAATCGAGGCGATGGATGAGTTCGTTGGGCGATTCCATCAATTGCTCGAGCCAATGGCCGAAGCGCTTGAGCAACACTTGCATCTGGTTTTCCCGGTACAGACCCTCATCGTAGGCCAGCACCAGCTCTGCGCGGCCCTGGGCATCGAGCGTCAGCTGCAATTGCAGTTCGACGGGACTGTCGAAGGACAGGACCTGCACATCTTGCAGCGACGCTGCGGACAGGACACGCAGCCCAGCCTGGAAGCTGGCGCGCCAGTCGGGCAATAACTGGGCCTGGCCCACATATTCCTGCCAGGCCACTGCGTTTTCCAGTTGCCGTGCCAATGGCCGCGCCAGGTTGATCCAAGTGCTGTGCTCCGACATCCGCACCGTCATCGGCAGGGTCTGCTCGAACAGCCCGTAGGCACCCGATAGCTCTTCATAGTCATCACGAGGATCGTGCTGCAGACCCAACTGGCCGTCCGGCTGGCCATTGAGCCTGCCCAGCAATGCACCCCAGGCGGCCAGGACCAGTGGCTCGACCGCAAGGTCTTCGCGTTCGGCCAGGGCCTTCAACGCCGCCGGCAGTGCCGGCGCCAGCATCAGCCGGACAATGGCAGAATTGCCGCTGGCGATGCCATAGCGTTCGATCAATCGCATGCCCGGCACGTCCTGCAAGGCCTGGTTGCGCCAGAACTGCACGCCCTGCTCGGCATCTTCATCCAATTGCAGGCCGTTGATCCATTCGACGTATTCGCCGTATTGCATGGGTTCGGCGTCCAACGGCGCGGCGCGCCCCAGCAATTGTTCCTGCAACTGGATCAGGCTGCGCTGATCCAGCGAATACACCGGCACCGCCAAAAGCAGCCAATCGTCGAGCAGCCAGGCCAATACATCGGGCTGCTCCGTCAGGCAATGCCGCTGGGCGTCGCGCAGCCATGTCTGCTCATTGTGCTGTTCATTCGAGCGCCCCTGACGCCAGTCCAGGCGCAGCTCGAACGGCTCGACCACGCGCTGGCGCAAGCCCGTGGCGCCGACCGGGCGCTGATAGCGCAGGCGCAACGCTTGATGCTGCCGGAGACAATCACGCAGGCGTTGCTCGACGTTGCCTTCGGGCACGCCCGTCAGTTGCATCCGAACCCAGCGCCAGGCTTGCGGATTGGCCTGGGCCAGTTGCTTTTGTTGGGGTGAAAGCGTGAGTCCGAGGTCCATCATGATTTCATCCCTGCGTGTGTCTGTTCAGTTTGCGCCGGCGCAGCCATCACCTGGTCACGACCGTAAATCTCCCCCATGGCCACCACGATTTTGCGCTCGCCTTCGAACGGGTCCCGGGCGTGTGCCGCCATCATGTTATCGAGCATGACTACATCCCCCTGCTGCCAATCGAAACGCACGGCACAACGCTCGTAAGCCGTGTTGATCGCCTCGATAGCCTCCGGTTCAAGTTCCGAACCGTCACCGTAGAACACCTGCCGGGGCATCGAGGCTTCACCGTCGCGTAGAAACTGCTCGCGCACATCGGCGTCGAGAAAGGCCGGGTGATAAAGCTGGATCTGGTTGAAGAAACTCTCCTCGCCCGTCAGCGGGTGCAGGATGACCGCCGGGCACACCTGGCGGGTGTGCAGGTCGTTGGCCCCGCGCCACTGGAATTGGATGTTGCTCTCACGGCAGATCCGTTCGACGTCGGCCCGCTCTTCAGTCTGGAAGAAATGCTGCCAGCTGACGTCCAGGCTGGTACTGAAATTACGCACGTACATCAGCTGTTTGCGCCGCAGGTTCGCTTGCAGCCAGGCCGGCAGTTCCCGGTAAACCTGGCGGCTGTCGACAATCGGGGTCGCGCCACCCGACGTGGCCGGGATCTGGCAGTAGAACCATTGCCGACGCGGCCAGCGATGCTGATGGGCACTCTCGTTGTGGAACAGGATCATCCGGTCCTTGGGATAGGGCGTGGATTTGTAGATGTTCTTGCCACCCTCTTCCTTCGGCAGGTCACCGTATTGACCATACAGCTGCGGGCACAGGGCCTGGCAGAACGCTTCGAAAGCCGCCGGCGTCGGCAGATCGAAACCACGGAAGACAATGCCACCGTGTTCGAGCAACCAGTTCTCGACCTTATCGCGGTTGGCTTGCGCCCAGATGGCAGGCGCCAGTTCGCGGTCACGCAGTTGAATCGACAAGGGGAACTTGGAGCCTTCGCGCAGCGGTCGGGCTTCGAAGGGCTCGCGAGTGACAGGCGACCCGCTCTGGCGCATCTTGCCCAATTTGCTCATTTTGCGTTGCAGCGGATTGTCCGTGGACATGACGGCGGCTCCTCCAGGAGTCTTGATCAAGGTATCGATTGGGTTGTCGGGCGCACCGAGGGCCATGTCCAGCAGCGATTGGAAGGCATCGCGCAGGCGTTCGACCGTGGCCTGGCGAAACAGGCTGGTGCGATATACCCAGCGCAGGTTGATCGTGTCGCCGTCTTCGCTGGCGAACAGGGCCATGTCGAACTTGGAATGGTGCTGCTCGCCCGTCAGCGGCTCGACCTGCAAATGGCCGAGCTGGCGTTGTTGGCGCGGCGTGTTGTCGAGCACGAACAAGGTCTGCAACAGCGGATGGACATTCGCCACCCGTGGCAGCTCCAGGCATTCGACGACACGCTCGAACGGCGTGTCCTGCCAGCCGAACGCTTGCAGGCACACCTCCCGGACCTGCTGCGCTTGTTCGCGGAAACTCAGCTCCGGTTGCAGGCGGATGCGCAAGGCCAGCAGATTGACGAAGAAGCCGATCAGCGATTCGGTGGCAGGATGCTCGCGGTTGGCGACGTCCGTCCCGATGACCAGGTCGCGCCCTTGGGTTTCGCGCTGCAACACGGCGGCATAGCACGTCAGCAGCAGCATGAACGGTGACGTTGCGCTCTCTTGCGCAAACGCCTTCACCCGACCCACCGTGGCCGCCGACAACTGGAAGTCCAGCGCCGCCCCGGTGCCGCTGTCGCGCTCCGGGCGTGGGAAATCGAACGGCAGCGGCACTTGCGCAGGAATGCCAGCCAGGGCCTGTCGCCAGAACGCCAGTCCTTCACGCTGACGCCGCTGTACCTCTGGCGAACCTTGCCATACCGCGTAGTCCACGTATTGGATCGCCAGTTCATCCTGCGGCGGCAGCACACCTGTGCTGTAGGCCTCATAACCCTGGATCAGCTCATCGACCAGCACGGCGCCGGACCAGCCGTCCGAAGCAATGTGGTGCATGACCAGTTGCAGCACATGATCCTGCTCGCCGAGGCGGTACAGGACCGCCCGCAGCGGTGCCTCGCGGGAGAGGTCGAACGGTCGCAGCGCAACATCGCGAGCATCGACCGGCCACTGTGCCGCGCTCGACACGATCACTTGCAACGTTACCGACAGCTGTTCGTGGATCCGCTGGTACAACTCACCGCCACGCTGGTGATACGTGGTGCGCAAGATCCCATGGCGTTCCACCAACCGATGCAATGCACGCTCCAGGGCGTGGCAGTCCAGTGGTCCGTGCAAGCGCACGTTGCTGCTCATGTTGAAGCTGCTGTCAGCCAGGTCCAGCTGCTGCATCAACCAGACCCGTTGTTGCGCCGAGGACAACGGTTGATCCATCTGTCGGTCGACGCGGCGGATCTGCAACGAAGCCAGGTCCAGGCGAGGCGCAAGGCCCTCGATACGCTGTGCCAGGTCCGCCAGTACAGGCGTTTCGAACAGCCAGCGCAAGGGCACTTCAAGGCCTTGCTCACGCAAACGCGCACGCACTTGGGCCGCCATCAGCGAATGCCCGCCCAACTGGAAAAAATGCCCATCGGCAGGGATCTGCGGTTGGTTCAAAACCGCTCCCCAGACCTCGGCCAGTAATGTTTCGCTGGCCGTCAGCGCGCGCTGGATGACGCCTGCACCGCTGACCTCCAATCGGACCCGTGGCAGTTGTTTGCGATCCACCTTGCCGTTGGTATTGAGGGGCAGTTGTTCCAGCGCCTGCAAATGCGTCGGCAACATGTACGCCGGCAAACGGGCCTGCAAATAGTTGCGGATCGCGGTGTCGTCCGGTGGGTTAGCGGTACTGGCGACCCAGAAAGCGGCCAGATGCTCGCCTTGCACGGCCACGACCGCCTGCACTACATCGGGATGACTGAGGAGCACGGCCTCGATCTCCCCCAGCTCGATGCGATAACCGCGCAATTTGATCTGGTCATCGGTGCGACCCAGGTAATACAGCTGCCCATCGGGCTGCCAGCGCGCCAGATCACCGGTGCGGTACAACCGCCCGCCCTCGCGGCTGAACGGATCGGCAATGAAACGCTCGGCGGTCAACCCCGGTTGCCCGGCATAACCACGGGCCAGGCCGTCACCGGCGATATAAAGCTCACCCACACAACCGGGCGGCACTTCGCACAGGTGCTCATCCAGGACGTAGCAACGGGTGTTGAGCAACGGCCGGCCAATCGGGGCAACGGGCGATTGCAGGGCATCGATGGGCGTCTGGGTCGACCACACGGTGGTTTCCGTCGGGCCGTAGACGTTGACGAGATGGGCCACGCATTGCCTGAGTTCGGCTGCCATCTCAGCCGCCAATGCCTCACCACCGGCCAGGGCCACACGCCCGGCCAGTACCTGGCGATCGCCTTGCAACAGCATCGCCCAGGTGGCCGGTGTGGCCTGGATGAGATCCACGGCCTGGTCCTGGATCAGGTTTGCGAGCAACACGGGGTCCTGCCGCTCTTCATCATCGGCCAGCACCACCGTGCCGCCGCGCACCAGCGGCAGGCACAGCTCCAGACCGCAAATGTCGAAGGTCACGGTGGTCAGGGCCAGGTAGCGCTGCACATTATCCAGCGGCAGCGCCTGCTCCATGGCCAGCAGGAAGTTGGCGAAGCTGCCTCGACTGATCTGCACGCCCTTGGGTTGTCCGGTCGAGCCCGAGGTGTAGAGGGTATAAGCCAATTGCTCGAGGGTTGTCGCCAGGCCCGGGGATTTTGTGTAGGTGGGCGTCGAAAATTGTGACAACGGCAGGTCTGCCCACAGGCAGCTGCGCAAGTGCCCGGGCAAGTCTGCGGACAGCGTGTCGCAGAGCAGCAATTGCGGCCGCGCCCGAGTGAGAATCTGTGCCTGCCGTGCCGCTGGATGAGCGGGGTCGAGCGGCAGGTAGCTTGCGCCGGCCTTCTGGATGCCCAACAGGCACACCAGTAACCTTTCGTCTCGCGGCAGGCAGAAAGCGACCGTCGACTCCTGCCCGATGCCCTGCGCCAGCAACCAGTGAGCCAGGCGATTGGCTTGGGCATCCAGCGCCGCGTAGCTCACGCGGCGCCCGGCGCAGCACACCGCGATACGCTCAGGGTGAACGGCAGCCTGCACTTCAAAGCGCGTGACAAAATCCGCTTCGCCATCCAGATGCGCGGACGTGCCTGCGGTGGCCAGGGTTGCGACTGAGCCCAAAGGCACTTCCAGCAAGGGCTGCGCAAGATCGAGGCTGGCCAGGCTGGTGAGCAGGCCCTGGTAATCCTCCGCCAGTCGTTGGCTGGTGCCGGGGCGCACCAGGGCGGTCGCGTACTCGACAATCAAACCGGTGCGCGCATCGGCTCCACGGCCTCGGCTAAACACATTGAACGTCAGGTCGAACTTGGCGCTTACCACACCGTCCGGCAGCGCCAGCGGCTCCACTTGGATGCCCGGCAGGCTGAGGCTGCGCGCATCACGGTGGTCAGCCTGATAGTTGAACATCGCCTGGAACACCGGCGTGCGGTCCAGGCTACGCTCGACGTTCAGCATGTCCAGCAATTGCTCGAACGGCAGCGCCTGATGGGCCAGATCACTGGCCAACCGCCCGTTCAGGTCGTGGATAAAGGATTGCAGGCTTTGCCGGGCATCGATCTGCACCCGGTGCGCCAGCGTGTTGACGAACAAGCCGACCAGTGCCTGGCTCTCAGCCGATTCGCGCCCGGCCACAGGCAAGCCAAGGGCAAAATCAGTGCGCCCGGCATGACGCCAAAGCAGCAGTTGGTAAGCGGCGAAATACAGCACGAACGGCGTGACACCCATTGCTCTGGCCCGGGCATCGATAGCCGCACTCAACGAGCAGGGGAAGGCAAATTCGGCGCGGGCACCGGAGTAGGCCTGCGTTGTGGGGCGGGCGCAGTGGTCCGGCAACTCCAGCGGCTCGTTGCCCAGACCTTGCAAGCGTTGTTGCCAATACGCCAGCAGCTGACTGCCCTGCTCTCCTTCCAGAGCTCGCCGCTGTGCTTCGATCAATGGCAGTAATCCGATGGTGGCGGGCGTGTCCTGGTTCTGGTCTTGGTTCTGATCCTGGTACAGCCGCGCAAAATCCTCGACCAGCAGGCCCATGGACCAGCCGTCCACGGCAATGTGGTGCACATTGAAGAGCAAGCGGTAATCACCCGGTGCCACACAGAACAGGTCGATTGCCAGCAACGGTCCCTGTCCCAGGTCGAAAACCCGCTTGGCGGCACCGGCGATGGTTGCTACCTGCTGCGACTCATCCTGGTCCTTGAGGTCATGCACATTGAAAATGGCAGAGGCCGTCTCATCCAGGCGCTGCCAGACTTGCCCGTGCGCTTCGAAGAACCTGCAACGCAGAGCCTCATGGCGCGAGACCAGGGCCTGGCAAGCGCGTTGCAGACGAGGCACATCCAGCTCACCGCGCAAGGCCAGCAACTGCGTAACGTTGTAGGCCGTCGCGGTCGGATCGAGTTGTTGCATGAACCACACCCGCTGCTGGGCATGGGACAGGGCACGCGACGGCTCCGTGGTTTCGATCTCCTGCTTCGGTGCAACGGTCGGCGAGGCTGCGCCAGCCAGTACCCCGGCCAGTTGCCGGGCGGTCGGATTTTCCAGCAACTGCCGGGGCATCAGGCGCAGCTCGGCCTGACGCAGGCGCGCGATCAATTGCAGGCTGAGGATCGAATCCCCGCCCTCGGCAAAGAAGTCCGCGTCCGGCCCCAGGCCAGGGTGTTCGAGCAACTCGCGAAAGGCCGTGAGAACGGTCAGCAACACCGGATCCTGCCGACCCTCGATGCACAGGGCCATGGCCGCCAGGGTGGGGTGTTGCAGGACGTCGCGCGGTTGCAGCTTGAGCCCTTCACGCGAAGCCAGGCCGATCAATTGCAAACTCAGGATCGAATCGCCGCCCAGGGCAAAGAAATCATCCTCGCGCCCGACGTGCGTGCAGCCGAGGACTTGACACCACAACTGCGCCAGGCGCTGTTCCGTGGCACCGCTGGGTGGCCGAGCGGCGGTATCGGCGGACGCCTGCTCGGCCGGCTCCGGCAAGGCACGTCTATCGAGCTTGCCATTGGCCGTCAGCGGCAACGCCTCCAGCACGCACCAATGACCGGGCACCATGTGTTCAGGCAATTGACGCTTGGCCTCGGCTTGCAGGCTCGCCAAGGCGTCGGTGGCCAGGGCCGGACTGAGGTACGCCACCAGTTGCGTGCGCCCTTTGACCTCGCATGCTAGCACCACCCCTTCGCGAACATGCGGTTGAGCCTTGAGCCAGGCGCTGACTTCGCCCGGCTCCACGCGGAAACCACGGATCTTGACCTGATCGTCCCCACGCCCGAGGAACACCAGGTTTCCATTGCGATCCAGGCGAACCCGGTCACCACTGCGATAGAAGCGTTGGCCTTGGGCGGTGGAGCCGAATAACTGGGCGCTCAGTTCAGGTTGGCCGAGGTACCCCTGGGCCACCTGAGGACCACCGATCAGCAATTCGCCGGCGACGCCCAGCGGCACCGATACATCGTTGCCGTCGACGATGCGCAGTTGGCAGTCCGATAACGGCTGGCCCAAGGGCAGGTACGGACCTGGGTCCGGCGAATCGAGCGAGCGGATTTCTCCGCAGATCACACCCACCGTGGTTTCCGACGGTCCGTAGTGGTTGAAGATACGCAGTTGCGGGGCCAGTTCGCGCACCCGTGCGAACAAGGTGTGATCGAAACCCTCACCGCCCAGGATCAACACATCCCTGGGCAACACACGTCGGGCATCGTCCAGCGCCAGCAGACCGCGCAAGTGCGAAGGCGCGATCTTCAGGCAATCCACCGGTTGCTCGTCAAGAAAGTCAGCCCAGCCGGGCGGATCGAAGGTCAACGAGGCCGGCGGCAGGATCAACGGATCACCGGCATTCAGCGCAGCGAACACGCACGTCAGCCCGAGGTCCGCCGCCACGGTCGCCAATGTCGCCCAGCGGCTGCCCGGCTTCGCTTGCAAGCGTTGACCGACCGCGCTGGCGTAATGCGCCAGGTTGCCGTGGGTGACCAGCACGCCTTTGGGCTGGCCGGTCGAACCGGAGGTATAAATCAGATAGGCCGGCAAGTGCGGCTGGCTGAGGCTCTCGCCCAGGTCCTCGCTGGCCTCGGCACGCAAGTCAGCGGCACCAAGCACCAGACGAGCCATCTGAATGCCGGTTTCCGGGGCCTCGGCCAAAGTCACCCAAAGGCTTGCGGCACTGTCCTGCAATAACTGCGCGAGTCGCTGCGGCGGTTGTGCCGGGTCGAGAAACAGGCAGACCGCGCCTCGTTGCCAGCACGCCAGCGTCGCCAGCAGTTGTTCCGCGCAACGCGGCATGCACAGCGCAACCACCTGCCCCGGACCCACGCCCTGCCCGGCCAGTCGCGAGGCCAACGCACGGCTCGCGGCACCGAGCGTGGCGTAGTCGATGGTTTCGTTGGCGCTGCACAGCGCCGCCGCGGTCGGCGTATGCGCGGCCCAATGCAGCACCTGCCGGTCCAGCGGTAAGGGCATCACGCCCAACGCCGGGCCACACAGTTCACTTGGCGGCGAAACCAGCGGGAACTCGGCCAGGCGGCGCTGGGGATGACTCGCCGCCTCTTCGAAAATCGCCAACAAGTCGTCGAGCATCTGCTCGACCGTCGCCGCGTCGAACAATTCGTCGCTGTATTCCAACTCGCAGCGCAAGCCCGCGTCAGCGGTGCGCACCAGGCGCAGCGTGAGGTCGAAGCGTGCATGACGCTGCGGCGGATCAAGGACTTCAACCGCGACACCCGGCAATGTCAGGGTGCGGCTTTCAGGCAAGTCCACCTGAACGAACATGACCTGGAACAGCGGACTCGAGCGCGGGCGCTCAAGGTTCTCGAGCACTTTTTCAAAAGGCAGCTGCTGATGATCGAAAGCCGCTGCGACGGTGTCACGGGTGCGCAGCAGCGCGGTGGTGAAGTCCGGGTTGTCGTGCAGGCGCTGACGGATCACCAGGGTATTGAGCAAAGGCCCGATCAGCGGTACCAACTCCGGACGGTCACGGTGCGCGACCGAGGTGCCCAGGCACAGGTCGCTCTCGCCACTGTAGCGCGACAGCAGGCAGCTGAAAGCCGTCAGGCCATAGATGTACAGCGTCACCCCATGACTGCGGATAGCCGCTTCGACCGCCGTCGTCAGCTGCGCAGACAGCGTGCGAGCCAGCACCGCGCCGCTGTGGCGACGTTGCGCGGGCGCCGGGCGTGGCCGATCCAGGGGCAACGCCAATGGTGCGGGCGCATCGCCCAACTGTGCACGCCAGAAATCGATGTGCTGGCGGCAGCTTTCGCTGTCCAGCCATTCCTGTTCCCAAGCGGCGTAGTCGGCGTACTGGATGCTCAGTTCAGGCTGCCGGGCCGGCTCATCCACTGCCAGCGCCCGGTACGCCTCGGCCAGTTCCAGGGTCAGTTGCTGGGCCGACCAGGCGTCGTAGGCCACATGGTGGATGGTGAAGAACAACCAGGTCGACCGCTCCTGCGCATCGCTGAACGCTTGCCAGCGCCAAGGTGCCGACTGGCTGAGGTCAAAGGGCTCGGCCAGTTGCCGGGCGTACTCATCGGCGCACCACTGCTCGTACTCGCCGGCAGCCAGGCTCAGTGGCTCGACGTCTGGCAGAGTGACTGTTTGCGGCTCGCACTGGGACTGCAATTGTCCGTCCGAGTCGGTCGTATAACGGGTGCGCAGTATCTGGTGACGGTCGGTCAACTGTTGCATGGCCTGTTGCAAGCGCTCGCCATCGAGGCGACCGTCGAAACGCAGCACCGAGCACAGATTGTAAAGCGCCCGGCTGCTCAGGGCCTCCGCCGACAAGAAACGCCGCTGCGCCTGAGCCAGCGGCAAGCGCCCCGCTTCAGCGAGCACGGCGGGTACGATCGGCAGGCGCCAGCTATCGATGCCCTTCTCGGCCAGGCGCTGGCGAAAAATTTTCTTCTTGTCCGCAGGCAAGGAAGCCAGTCGCTGCGCAATCTCCAGGAACGCTTGTTGCGTCATCGCACTCATCCTTACTCTTCCATCTCTGATAACAGGCGCTGCATTTCGTCCAGGGCCTGGTCCGTCGACGGCCCCTGGGGTTTCTCGATCTGCTCGGCAAGGCCGGCAATCGTCGGGTTGTGGAACAGGCTGCGCAGCTCGATCCTGATACCGAAACGGCTCTCGACCTGGGTCATCAAGCGCATCGCCAACAGCGAATGCCCACCCAACTCGAAGAAACTGTTGAACACCCCGACCTGCGGCAATTCGAGCAGGTCCTGCCAGATTTCGGCCAGTTGCTGCTCCAGCTCGGTGCGCGGCGCCACGCCCTGTATCGTCACCGGCTGCGGCGCCGGCAACGCCTTGCGGTCGATCTTGCCGTTGGCATTGAGGGCCAGGCGTGGCTGGGTGATGAAACCCGCCGGGATCATATAGCCCGGCAACAGGCCTTCCAGGTGCCGACGCAGTTCTGCCTGGTCGATGGGGCTCGGCGCTTGCAGCCAGGCGAACAGGCTCTGACTGCGCGAGTCGATCATCACCACCGCCTCCTCCACGCCCGGATAACGACGCAGCAGCGACTCGATCTCGCCGGGCTCGATGCGGAACCCACGCACCTTGACCTGGAAATCGCTGCGACCAACGTAGGCCAGTCGTCCGTCATCGCGCCGCCGTACCAGGTCGCCGGTGCGATACATGCGGCTACCCGGTTCACTGGCATACGGGTCGGGCAGATAGACCGCGGCCGTGGTGGCGGCGGCATGCTGGTAACCACGGGTCACCCCGGCGCCGGCGATATACAGTTCACCCGTGGTGCCCAGTGGAACCGGACGGAGCATTTCATCGAGCACGTAGCAACGCGTGTTGAGCAGCGGCGAACCAATGTCGGCCACGCCGGACGGCACCTCTTGCAGCGTCTGCGTCGTCGACCAGACCGTGGTTTCGGTCGGACCATAGGCGTTGATCAGCACCACGCCGCGGCTGCGCAGCTCGGTTACCAGCTCAGCGGCAACCGCCTCGCCACCGATCAACCCGCGCACGGCTGGCCAGTCGGCCTGGGCGGTTTCCAACAGGATCTGCCAACCGGCGGGAGTCGCCTGGAACACGGTCGCGCGGCGCAGCAAGGCAAACAGCTGGTGACCATCAACGACTTGCTCGCGACGGGCCAGCAGGATCGCCGCGCCATTGACCAGCGGCAGGAACAGCTCCGGCTTGCACATATCGAACGCATAAGTGGTGCTGGCCAGCCAGACATCCGCAGCGCCCAGTGGCAATTGCCGATCGAGAGCGGCCAGCAGGTTGCTCAGATTCCCGCGTGTGACCTGCACGCCTTTGGGTGTACCGGTCGAGCCCGAGGTGTAGATCACATAAGCGCGTTGCTCCGGGTGGGTCGGCAGCACCGGGTTGTCGGTACTGCACGCCTCCAGCGCCAACTGATCGAGCCAGACGTTGTCGACACCGCCCAGCACATCGCCGCACAGGCTTTCGCTGAGCACCAGGGCCGGACGGGCGTGCTCGATGATGAAGCGCAGACGATCCGCCGGGTGTTGTGGGTCCAGCGGCAGGTAAGCCGCGCCGGCCTTGTGGATGGCCAGCAGTGCCGGCAGCAACCAGCGGCCCCGGGTCAAGCAGACGGCAATCAGATCGTCCGTGCCGACGCCCCGTGCACGCAACCAATGGGCCAGGCGATTACTGAGGGCGTTTAGCTGGACATAGCTCAGTTGCTGGTCCTGACAGTCGACCGCCAACGCCTCGGGCGTCAGCGCCGCTTGACGCTCGAAGCGGGCAATCAGGTCCGCTTCGCGGGGCAAGGCCTCCGCCGTCTGGTTCCATGGACGCAGGGCCAGGGCATGATCGGTATTGGCCAGGTCGACGTCCCAGAGGCGCGCCTGGGCGTTTTCCAGCATGCCTTCGAGCAGGTGCAAGTACTCGTCTGCATAGCGTTGCGCTGTCCGATCCAGGAACAGGTCGGTGTTGTATTCCAGCACGCATTGCCAGTCATCACCGTACTGCTCGATGTGCAAGCCGATATCCACCAGGGCACTGTCGCTTTCCACGTCCAGCCGCTGCGTCGGCAGGCCGGCGAAATGCTGATCGCCCGCTGCCGCATCGCGCTGGATCAGGTTGAACAACGCCTGAAACAGTGGTGTGTGGCTGAGGTCGCGGCGCACATTCAACGCTTCTACCAATCGTTCGAACGGGACGTCCGCATGCTGCTGGGCAGCCAGGTGAGTGGCTTGCAGTTGCTGCCAGAACTGTTCGACCGGCTGCTGGGCATCGATGTGACTGCGCAACACTTGGGTGGTCGCGAAGTAACCGATCAGGTTATCGGTGTGGGCCTGATGGCGATGGGCGACCGGCAGGCCGATCCAGATTTCGCGCTGGCCCGAGTGCCTGGCCAGGAGGATTTTCCAGGCCGCCAGCAACGGCGCGAACGCGGTCAGCCCGTGGCGTTGCGCGGTATCACGCAGACGCTGGACCAAGGTTGCCGGCAGGCTGAAGCGCAGGCGCCGGCCGTTGTAGCCTTGCTCGGCGGGACGTGGCATATCGGTGGGCAGGTTCAGCACCGGCGGCTCCCCTTCCAGGGTTCGCCGCCAGTATTCGAGCTGCGATTCGATACGCGCCTGACCTGCCGGACTTTGCCAACTGGCGGCGATGTCCGAGAACTGCAACGGCAGCGGCGGTAGGCTGGCGCTGCGCTCTTGCAGCAATGCCTGATAGATCAGTTGCAGCTCATTGAAGAAAATTTCCAGCGAACGGGCATCGGCAATGATGTGGTGCAAAGTGACCTGCAACACATTGACGTCCTGGCCCTGATACACACACACCCGCCACAGCGGCGGCGCCGACAGGTCAAAGGGACGTTGTGCTTCCTGGCTCAGTTTCAGCGCGAAATCCGCGGACTGTTCGTCCATCTCCAGCGGTTCGAAGCTCAACGGCACCGCCGTGGATTGCTCGACAGACTGCCGGGCGCCATCGGAGGTTTCGCTGAATACCGTCCGCAGGCTGTGCTGGCGGTTGCTCAACTGCGTCAACGCCTGCTCCAGCAACGCCGGTTGCAGGGCACCCTCCAGGCGCAGGGCGAGGGACAAATGGTAGGCCTGGGTATCGCCTTGCAAGCGATCCAGGAACCACAGGCGCTGCTGAGTGAAATGCAGCGGTGCCAAGGGCTCCTTGAAAGGACGCAGGACGCCCTCGGCTTCAATGTTCGTCGCCGCCACCTGCGCCGCAAAATCGCGCAGCACCGGCTGCTCGAACAGGGTGCGCAATGCCAGGCGCCGGCCATGCTGTTCGGCAATTCGCGCCACCAGGCGCGCCGCCAGCAACGAATGGCCGCCCAGGGCAAAGAAATTGTCGTGCGCGCCAACGTCGGTGCAGCCCAGCAGTTCCTCCCAGAGCCTGGCCACCTCCCGCTCACATTCGCTCGAAAGCGTGCCGCGCTGTCCGTCGCGTTGTTGCGGTGCCGGCAACGCCTTGCGATCAACCTTGCCGCTCGGGCTCAAAGGCAGGGTGTCCAGGCGAACGAATTGGCTTGGTAGCATGTAGTCCGGCAGTTGGGCGGCGAGCGCCTCGCGCAGCATGGTTTCATCCAGCGCGTCGCCTGCGTAGTAACCCACCAGGCTGGCGGTTTCACCGCTGCCCAGCAGCACGACGGCCGCTTCGCGAACGCCGGGGATACGCGCCAGCAGCGCTTCGATTTCACCCAGCTCGATCCGGAAACCGCGCAGCTTGACCTGGAAATCCAGCCGTCCCAGGTAGTCGAGGCTGCCATGGCTGTTGCGTCGGACCCGGTCACCGGTGCGGTACATGCGGGCACCCGGCACGAACGGATCCGGCAGGAACGCCGCCGCGGTCAGTCGTGCCGCCGCGAAGTAGCCCCGACCGAGGTTCGCCCCAGCCAGGTACAGCTCACCGGGCACCCCGACGGCCACTGGCTGCAAATCGGCATCCAGAACATACGCGGCGGTATTGGCGACCGGATGCCCGATCGGCACTTCGACGCCAGCATCCTCGCCACCGCTGCGCACTTCAAAGGTACTGTAGACCGTCGCTTCTGTCGGCCCGTAACCGTTGATGACCCTGGCGCCCCTGCCCTCGATGGCTTCGGCCAGCGCACAAGGCAAGGCTTCTCCGCCGGAAATCGCACGCACGCCTTGCCAACTGCGCGAGGTATGCGCCACCAGCATTCGCCAGGTCGCGGGAGTGGCCTGCATGATCGTCGGCTGCCCGGTCATCAACAGTTGATCGATCGCCTGCGGATCACGTGCCTGTTCGCGATCGGCCAACAGGATGCTGGCGCCGTGTGCCAGCGGCAGCAGCAATTCGACAATGGCAATATCGAAGGTCGCGGTGGTCAATGCCAGGACCCGGTCCCGAGCCGTCATCGGCACGGCCTGCTCCACGGCCAGCATCAGGTTCATCAGGTTGCCCCGGCTGATCGCCACGCCCTTGGGCTGGCCGGTGGAACCGGAGGTATACAGCACGTAGGCGAGCTGATCCTGCGCCACTGCCGGGGCCTTGTAGCGGTCTGTGGTGCTCAGGGCATCGATGTCCAGCAACGCCACGTCGCTGTTCCACTGCGCCAATAGCGCCAGGCTCGCGCCGGTGCCCAGGCACAGTTTGGGTTGCGCCGCCTCGAAGATGTAGCGGCCACGTTCCGGCGGGGTGTCCTCGGCCAACGGCACGTAGGCAGCACCGGCCTTGAGAATCGCCAGCAGCGCCATGGGCAGGCGGGCGTCGCGGGGCAAGCTGAGGGCGACACGATCCTCGATACCCACGCCATGGGCTTGCAAGGCTGCCGCCAATCGCTCGGCAGCCTGGTCCAGCTGGGCGTAGCTCAGACGCTCAGCACCGGCCACTAAGGCCGTCGCGTCCGGTTGACGGGCGACCTGATGCGCAAAGGCCTGGAGAATATCCTGGTGACCCGTAACGCCGGGTCCGTCGATACGGGCCAGGGAGGGTTCAGCACACTGCCACGCCAACTCACCCAACGCCCTTTCTGGCTGCGCGATCAACGCATCGAGCATTGCCAGGTACTGCTCGGCCATCGCTTGGGCGGTTTCTTCGCGGAACAGGTCGCTGCTGTATTGCAGGCTCAGGCTGATGCCGTGTTCGCTGTCCCGCACGTCCAGGTGCAGATCACACAAGGCGCTGTCCGGACGGTTGTCCAACGGCTCGGCGATCACATCGGTCAGTTCAAAACGCTCCAGGGCATTGCCCGGGAAGTAGTTGAACATGGCCTGGAACAACGGGTTGTAGCTCACCTGCCGCACGACGCCGAGCTGCTCGATCAGGTAGTCGAATGGCAGGTCCTGATGGGACTGAACCGACACGGACAGCGCTTGCAGTTCGCTCATCAGTTGCAGCAGGCTGCGCTCGCCCGACAGTTTCTTGCGATACACCAGCGTGTTGACGAAGCAACCGACCAGGGGCTGGAGTACCCCGTGGTGCCGGTTGGCCACGGGAACGCCGACGAGGATGTCGTCCGCGCCGCCGCGGCTGCGCAACAGCAACTGGAACGCGGTGAGCATCGGGATGAAATTGCTCCAGCCGTGGCGGGCACTGAACGCACGCAAGCGTGCCGTCAGGGCGTCGGACAAGCGCCGCTCGACACGCCCACCGGCTTGGCTCGCCTGGGCGGGACGGGGAAAATCGGCCGCGAGCTCCAGCACCGGCAGTTCGCCAGCCAACTGCTCGCGCCAGAACGCCAGTTCCTGTACGCACGCCTTGCTGTTCATCCACTGGTGTTGCCAGAGGGCATAGTCGGCGTACTGCATCGACGGCGCCGGCAATGCTGTCTCAAGCCCTTGTCGCCGGTTGCGGTACTGCTTGCACACCTCATCGATGATCAACTGCAAGGACCAGCCATCGGCCACGATGTGATGGCAGTTCAACGACAAGACAAAGGCATCCGGGGCCAGCCGATAGAGCCTGGCGCGCAGCAACGGAGCCGTTTCCAGCGAGAACGGCGTCATCGCATCCTGACGCAGCAGATCGTGCAGCCCTTCTTCGTTCGGCACGTCGACCAAAGGCAACTCAAGCTCGGTGCGGGCCAGGATCAGTTGGCTCGGTCCTTCGGCCTGGTTGATAAACCCGGTGCGCAGCACTTCGTGTCGATCAACCACAGCCTGCAACGCAGCCTGCAGGTCGGCAATGTGCAACTCGCCGGTCAGGCGAACGGCGCCTGCCAGGTTATAGGCGGGGCTATGGGGATCCAACTGTTGCAGGAACCACAGACGCTGCTGGGCAAACGACAGCGGCAGCTTGTCAGGGCGTGGCAACAGCCCCGGCGATGCGTTCACGGTGCCGGTCTGGTTTTCCAGCCAATCGGCCATGGCAGCGATGGTCGGGCGCTCGAACACTACGCGCAGGGGCAAATCCTTGCCCGTGAGTTTGCCGATCAGCCCGATCAGTTGAGTGGCCAGCAGCGAATGACCGCCCAGCTCGAAGAAGTTGTCCTCGACACCGACCTGACCAAGCCCCAGCACGCTTTGCCAGGCCTCGACCATCTGGCCTTGCAGCTCGCTGCTGGGCGCAACGTAGCGGGCCTGACTCTGGGCGGCGAAATCCGGGGCGGGCAAGGATTTTCGATCGATCTTGCCGTTGCCGTTGAGTGGGAAGCGCTCCAGGAACACAAATGCGCCGGGCGTCATGTAGGGCGGAAGATGGCCAAGCACATGCTCGCGCAAGGCCTCGATGCTCACCTGTGTATCGCTCACCACGTAGGCCACCAGCACCTTGGCGCGCTGCTGGTCGTCACGCGCCACGACCACCGCTTCCCGGACGCCGGGGTAATGGCTCAGGCAGGCTTCGATTTCGTCCAGTTCGATGCGGTGTCCGCGGATCTTGACCTGATGGTCGGTACGACCAACGTATTCAAGATCGCCATTGGGCAGGAAGCGCGCCAGGTCTCCGGTGCGATAGAGACGCGAACCGTCGTTGGCAATCGGGTCCGGCAGGAACACCGCCGCCGTGCGCGCCGGGTCTGCCATGTAGCCGCGTCCGACGCCGACACCGGCGACGAAAATCTCCCCCACCGCACCGGCCGGTATGGGTTGCAGGTCGGCATCGAGCAGGTATAAGCGGTTGTTCAGGGTGGCGCGACCGATGGGCACGTTGATGCGTTGTTCCGGCAACCGTTCGAGCAGCGGATGGAACGCTACGTCATCGGAGCATTCGGCGGGCCCGTAGGCGTTCATCAATGGAATGGCGGGATAGCGGTCGAACCAACGACGCGCCAGGGCCGGCGGGAGCGCCTCGCCGGTGGCCAGCACCCAGCGCAGTTGCGAGCGTTCGAGCCCCGCGTCGAGCAGGCTCTGCATCAACGACGGCACGGCTTCGAGGATGCTGATGCCATGCCGTTCGATGGCCGACGCCAGCGCATCGGGATCCTGCACGATGCAATCGCCGAGGATCACCGTGCGAGCCCCCAGCACCAGGCCGGCCAGGGTTTGCCAGACAGAAATGTCGAAGCATTGCGGCGCGGTCTGGGCAATGACATCGGATGCATCGAGCCCCAGCCCCGGCAGCTTGCCGAGGATGTTGTTGAGCATGCCCGCGTGCGCCACCATCGCCCCTTTGGGCGTGCCGGTGGAGCCGGAGGTGAAGATGCAATAGGCCAACGAGAGGTCGTGGACCGCAAGGTTCAGGTCTTCATCGCTGTAGCTGTTCAGTACCGCAGAATCGTAGAGCACTGCTTTGGGACGTTGTTCGAGCAGCGCCACAGCCTCCCGCGCCAGCTCGCCCAACCCCGCGCCGTGGACCAGCAACGGCGTTCGACTCTGGCGCAGGACCTGGGCCAAGCGCTGGGGTGGATTGCGCGGGTCGAGCGGCAGCCAACCGGCACCGGCCTTGAGGACGGCAAGGATCATCACCACCAAGTCCAGGCCACGCTCGTCGAACACCGCGATCAAGTCACCAGCGTTGACACCCTGGGCGCGCAGGTGCCGGGCCAGACGGTTGGCGGCGCGGTTCAACTGATCGAACGTCAGGCTGTTGTCGCCGTGAACCATGGCAATGCGCTCGGGCGTCAGGCGAACCTGTTGCTGCAGTCGCTCGATGTACAAGGGTTGCAGCAGCTGTTCGTCGGCCGCCAGGCCTCCACCGGCCCAGACCTGATGCTGGTGCGCGATTTCACGCTCATCGAGCATCGCCAGGTGGTGCAGCGGTGTTTCTGGATGAGCCTGCAAGGCCGAACAGATGTTCAGCAGCAAGGTGCGGAAGTGGCGCAGCATCTGCTCGATTTCTTCGCGCAGGTACCAGTCGGTCTGATAGGTCAATTGCAGGTGCAGGCGCTCACCCGGAACGATCACCACCGTGATGGGATAGTTGGTGTGGGTGCGATTGGCCATGTCGCTGATCAGGTAGTCCAGTTGCCCCTGACGCAAGTCGGCGGCAATGGGCGCGTTCTCGAACACGAACAGACTCTGGAACAGGTCCTGGCGCTGCACTTCGCTCCAGCGCTGGATCTCGGCCAGGGACACGCTTTCGTGTTCGCGCAGGCTCAGGTTCTCGGTCTGCAAGGCCTTCAACCATGGACCCAACGCGTCATCCGGACGCACGTTCCAACGCAGTGGCAAACTGTTGATGAACAGGCCGACGATACTTTCCATGCCTTGCAGGTGAACCGGCCGACCGGCGACGGTGATGCCGAACACCAGGTCGCGATCCCCGCTGTAGCGCGCCAACAGCAAAGCCCAGGCCCCCTGCACCAGGGTGTTGAGGGTGATGCCGTGCCGGGCCGCCGCGCTCTGCAGGTCGAGGGTCTGCTCGAGCGTCAGGTGTTCGACGCAGTCTTCAACGGGCTCCGCAGCCCCCTGGATCCTGCCGACATGCCCGAAGCCAAACTCGTTGGGGGTGTCGAACCCCGCCAGGCGTTGTTGCCAGAATGCCTGGTGGTCCTGCGGCTTCTGGGTTTCCAGCCAGCGAATGAAATCGCGATACGGACGCGGCGCCGGCAGGTTCAGGCGACGGCCCTCCTGAGCGGCACGGTAGCCGTTGAGGAAGTCCATCATGATGATCGAGAAGCACCAGGCGTCCATCAGGATGTGGTGGTAGCTGCGCACGAATTGATAGGTGTCGGGGGCCAGCTTGTACAGCCTGACTCGCATCAGCGGCGCCTTGGTAAAGTCCAGTCCCTGGGTCCGCTCTTCGCTGAGCAGTTGTTCCAGGCGCTCCTGTTGCTCGCCTTCGCTCAGATGCGACCAGTCCTCATAGGTGATCGGCAATTCGACCTGCTTGTGCACAACTTGCATCGGACGCTTTTGCTGCTTCCAGACAAAGGAAGTGCGCAGCAATTCATGGCGCTCCACCACCTGCGCCCAGGCCTGACGGAACGCTGCCAGATCAAGATTCGGCATGACCATGACATGACGGTATTGCAGCAGGTACATGCCTTTGCCAGGGTGCAGCAGACTGTGGAACAGCAGTCCCTGCTGCATGGGCGCCAGCGGATAAATCGATTCGATATTGCGCGAAAGTGCTTTGACCTTGTCGTTCATGCTGACGGTATCCGAACCTGTGTGGATGCGTGTATGTATGCCTGTATGTACGGGCACGCAGGGGTAATCACTGCTCGAGCTGTTCGAGCAGGCCCAGGAACTCATCGTCGGACAAACCTGAGTCAGCGAAGTCCGAAGCCGTGGCGCGACCCACCGTGGGCGCCAGGCAGTGCTCCAGCAAGGCGGCGAGGCGCTGCTGGAACTGCTGGGCCAACTCACGAACCAATACCGTCTCGTGGATCTGCGGGTCGTAACGCCATTCGATGTGCAGCCGGCCTTCGTTCACCAGTGCCGTGACGTCCAGCAGATGCGTGCGCCGGGTGCTGTCGGCGCGCATGCCTGGGCAGATCGGTCGAGCCAATCGCCAGAGACTGGATGCCTCCAGCCACTGTTCAACCCGTCCCAGGTAGTTGAAGGTCAACAGCGAGGCCGCTCCCAGGCCGTGGGCCGGGTCGAGGCGCAGCAATCCGTAGCCCAGGCCCTGTTCCGGCAGGCGGCGCAGGGCCTCCTTGGCCGCGATGATCGAGCGCTCGGGGTCCCACGAGGTGTCAATAGCCAGCGGATAGCGACTGGTGTGCCAACCAATCGAACGGGACAGATCGGGGCCTTGCTCCCAGCCTGTGCGACCGTGGCTTTCCATTTCCAGGGTGACTCGCTCGCGTCCCTGCCATTGCCCGAGGGTCCCGGCCAGGGCGGCCACCAGCAGATCCTGGACTTGCGTGCCGTAGGCGGCATGGCAATCGCCCAATAACAACCGGGTCTGCTCGACGCTCAATTGCGCCTCCAGCGTTCGGCTCTCACCGTACACACTGACCTGTTCGGCCACGGCGCCCTCAGCGGCCAACTGCTCACGCCAGTAATCCACCTGCGCCAACACTTCAGGGTCACCCCGGTGGCGCTGCAACGCCTCGCTCCACACGTGGAAACCTGCCGTGACGGCGGGCAGAACCGCACCCGGTTGCAGGTACAGGCTCTCCAACTCGTGCAACAGAACCTGCCAGGACACCGCATCGACCAGCAGGTGATGGGCCGTGCAGAGCAACTCCCGGCTCTGGGTGAAATACACCCAGCGGATCAAGGGTGCCTGGGTCAGGTCCCAGCCTTGCTGCGAACGTTGCAGCAGGGCCTCGGTCAAGGGCTCTTCCTCCACTCGGAACAGGGCTTTGACCTGGTCCTGGGAAAAAACTTGATAGCGTTGCTGCCAGCCCTGCGGGGATGCTTCAAACGTCAGGCGCAGGCTGGCGTGGCGTTCAAGCAACGTGCCCAGGGCTCGGGTAAACCGTTGCTGATCCAGTGGCTCGTGCAAGGCCAGCAGCAACGACTGGTTCCAGTGTTCAGCCAGGTTCTGTCCCTGGAAAAAGAACCAGTCCTGGATGGGCGTCAAGGCGAACGCGGTGGTGGGCTCGGGCGAGTGGCTCGCAGGCTGCTCGGCCGTCGCGCCAAGGTCCACCACCTGCCCGGCCCAACCGCGCACGGTGGGAAATTCGAAGATCTGTTTGGGCTTGAGCTGCAGGCCCTGTTGTTTGGCCCGGGCGATGATCTGCAAACTCAGGATCGAGTCGCCGCCGACCGAGAAGAAGTTGTCGTCGACCTGCAGATCCGAGTTGTTGAGAATCTCCCGGGCGATCTCCAGCAGGCGCAGCTCCAGGGTGCGCTGTGGTGTCTGCACCACCCGCGCCAGAGCACGCACCGTCTGCTCGGCGAACAATTGCTTGGGCGTCATCAGGATCTGTTGCTGGCGCGCCAGGGCGATGATTTGCAAGCCGAGAATGGAATCGCCGCCCAGGGCGAAGAAGTTGTCATCGGGCCCGACCTCGGGGTTGCCGAGCATGGAACGCCAGATGTCCAGCAATGTGGTTTCCACGACATTCAAGGGCTGATCGTCCGACGGCCCTGTCCCATGGGCCGGTGCCGTCGCTTGCTCAGCCAGGCGCAACAACGCCTGACGGTCGACCTTGCCGTTGGGCAACAAGGCGAAAGCGTCGAGGCAGTGCCATTGCGCCGGCTGCATGTAATCCGGCAGTTGCCGTTGCAGGTTTGCCTGGATATCGGCCAGCGCAGCAGGCGACGCAACCAGGAAGGCGACCAGTCGATTGCCCGACAACGGCGTCGGGCAGTTCAGTACCCTGACGTCGCTGACCTGCGGCATGGCGCGCAATTGCGCCGCGACCTCGGCTGGCTCCACCCGGTAGCCGCGGATCTTGACCTGCTCATCGAGGCGACCGAGAAACTCCATCTGCCCCAGGTGATTGAGCCGTACCCGGTCACCGGTGCGATAACCGTGCTGACCAAAACGTGCACGGTCGGCGTCGCTGGCACTCAGATAACCCAGGGCCACGGTCGCGCCCTGAACGTACAGTTCGCCACTGACGCCAGCCGGCAACAGGGCACCGTCAGGGGCCCGCACGCTCACCTGGACATTGGCCAGTGGCCGTCCCAGCGGTGCGGCGCCACTGGCATCCACCTCATGGGTCAACACCCCGACCGTGGTTTCGCTGGGGCCATAGTGGTTGACGATGCGCAAATCGGCTTTCAACGCGCGCAAACGTGTCACCAGATCGTGGCCCAGGGCTTCGCCACCGACCACCAGGCACTGTCGTGGCAACAACCGCTGCGGGTCCTTGGCGATCAACAAGGCATTGAGGTGCGACGGCACGATCTTCAACAGATCCACGGGTTGGTGCGCAAGGACGGCAGCCAGCTCTTCGGCATCGAAGGCCAGCTCTTCGGCCAGCAGGCGCAGGCAGCGACCGCTCAGCAGCGCCCCGAACAATGCCGTATGACCCAGGTCCGTCGCGCAACTGGCCAGACTGGCCAGGCTCGCATCCTCCGGCAGGCCCAAGCGCTCAAGGCAACCGGTCACATAATGAATCAGGTTGCCCTGACTGACCTCGACACCCTTGGGCCGCCCACTGGAGCCCGAGGTATAGACCACGTAGGCCGCGAAATCCGCCGCCAGGGAAGTCCGCAAAGGCGACTCACTGAACAACGGCACAGGCGGCAATGCCAACCATCGAACCTGCCCGGGCAACCACTCGGGGCGCTCGCCCTCACTGATCCAGACCTTGGGCATGGCGCCCTGGCAGATCTCCTGCAAACGCGACGCCGGCCATTGCGGATCGAGCGCCAGGTAGGTCGCGCCGCATTGCCAGGCTGCGAGCATGTGCATCACCAGCTCACGACTGCGCGGCAAGCACAAGGCGATGCGCTCGCCGGCCAGGCTCGAATCCTTCTGCATACGTTCGCCGCGGGCGACCACGGCACGTCCCAGATCGGCATAGCTGAGCGTACCCTGTTCATCCTGCAGGGCAATCGACTGCGGCTTGCGCCCACACTGTGCGGTGAACGCCTGCCAGGCATTGCTGAAGGGAACCGGCACGTCCTCGCCTTTGAGCAATGACTGTTGCTCGGGCGCCAGCCAGTCGAGCTCGGCAAACGGCACCTGGGGCTGTTCGATCGCCGCCAGGGCCAGGGCGACGAACTGATCGCGATAGCGTTCGATCGTTTCGCGGCGATACAACGCCTTACTGTAGCGCCACCGGCAGAGAAATCCCTCCTCTTCGTCGATGATCACCATGTTCAATTCGTGGGCCGCGCCTCGCTGCTCCGACAGCAAGCGGTCGACGTACTGCTCGAACGGCGCAATGCGTTCCTTGTTCAGCGTGAACATGTGTTGGAACAGCGGCGCCCTGCCCGCTTGGCGCGGCAGGTCCAATTGTTTGACCAGCCGCGAGAACGGATAGTGGCGGTGCCGCAGGGCGTCCTTGACGGTGGCGTCGACCTGCCTGGCCCAGTCGCCGCTGGACAAGTCCCGACGCAGCCGGCAGCGGATGGGCAGCGGGTTGACCAGGTACCCCGGCAGGCTGACGTGTTCACGGCGCAAGCGCCAACCGCTGGGTGTCCCCAAAACGAAGTCGTCCTGGCCCGACAGCACGCCGAGAAATTGCTGGAACAGCGAGAACCACAACACATACGGCGTCACTCCCCACGCTCGGGCGACGGCGCGAAACCGTGCCGTCGTGGCCGGATCGAAGCGGACCGACAGCTCCCCGCCCTTGAAGGCCTGGTTGCTGCCATAGGGAAAATCGGTGGGCAACTCCAGGGTTGGGGCTTCGGCCAGCTGTGCCTGCCACCATGCCAGCTCCACGGGCTCGGCTGCCTCACTGCGAATGTGCAAGTCGCTGCAATAGTCGCGGTAGGCGTCAGGGTTCACAGCGGGCAGCGGCTGATCCTGGAGCAGCGCGAACAGCTCATTGAGCACGATGTAGAACGTGGCCAGGTCCGCCGCGATGTGATGAATCACCAGCAGCACGCTGTGCTCGACACGACCGTCGCGCGCGTTGCTGAAGAGGACTACCCGACTGACATCTCCGTCTTCCAGTTTGAAGGGAAGATCGGCCGCCTCGGTGATACGTTGCTGCAGCGTCTGCGCGTCTGCGTCCTGCAATGCCACGCACTGCAACGGCTGGACACGCTCGCGGTGGCTCCATTGCAGCAAGTCACCGTTGCGCTCGGCATAGGGCGTGCACAACAACGGGTAGCGCTGCTGTACGGTTGCCCAGGCGTCTTGCAGGCGTTGGGGCAAATCGGGAGTAACGAACCCTGGTTTGAGCCGTCCGGCATAGGCAATGTTGTAGGCGCAGCTGTCGGGCTCCAGGCGCTGGAGAAACCAGAGCGCCTGCTCGTTGTCCGTCAACGGTCGGGCATCGAAATAGTCGGGGTGGCGTTGCAGCCATTGCTGCACCTCGGCGTCGTGTGCGCTCAGCTGGGCGTCGAGCTCTTCATCCAGCGCACCTGGCGAACGGTGCGTAACGATCAAACGACCTTCGGCTATCGATAGGCGAATTCCACGCAGCCAGCAGCGATGCATCAGGCGATCGAGCATTTGATGTCCTTCATTGTGCTTGTTCGAAATAGGCCGCCCATTGCGGCGGCTTTCTGAAAGGAAGCGGCGATCAGCTTGCCGAGGCCGGCTCCGCCATGGCGACCACGACCTTGCGCGCCCCCTGGAAGGTTGCGCGACCGTGAGCGACCAGCATGTTGTCGAGCATCAAGACATCACCCGCCTGCCAGGGGAAGCTCACCTGACAGCGCTGCAAGACTTCGCGGATGTGCTCCAGCGCGTGCAATTCAATCGGCGAGCCGTCGCCATAGAACACGTTACGCGGCACACCCTGCTCACCGACGATGGAGATCAATGTCTCGCGTACCGGCGCCGCAAGGTTGGAAATATGGAACAGATGCGCCTGATTGAACCACACCCACTCCCCCGTCACCGGGTGCTGGGCCACGGCCTGGCAGACCTGGCGAGTGGAAAGCTCACCGTCGTCTTTCCACTGGAATTGGATGTTGCTGGCACGACAGTAACGCTCGACCTGCGAGCGGTCCTCGGTGCTGAAAGCCTGCTGCCAGGGAAGGTCCAGGCCGTTGCCGTAGTTGCGCACATACATCAGGCGCTTCTCGGCAAAGCGCTGACGGATAGCGGGGTCGATCTGCTGGTAGACGAGACGGCTGTCGGCAATGGGCGTTTCACCGCCGACCGGCGAGGCCTGCACGCAATGGAACCAGATCTTCATCGGCCAGTTCAGCGAATAAGACTGCTCATTGTGCAGCGGGATAACCTGATGGGCCGGGTACTCGGTGGAGGTGTACACCCGGTTGTTGAGCTTGGTGCGCGGAGTGGAGGCATAGTCGTAGGTCAGCAGTTCATGACCGAAGCTGCGAGCGAATTCCTCGAAGTCCGCTTCATCCCTGAAGGCGAAACCGCGAAACAGGATACCCCCCGCACGAGGCAGCTCGGACTCCACCGCCTGCAGTATCTGCGCTCGACTGGCTTGCCAGGCAGCGCCTGCCAGCGGTGCCTGGAAGATGAACGGCAAGGTTTGCTCGTTACCCGGTACAACATCCATGGTTTGAACCTGTGCACGCACCAAACCGCTTTCCATATAAGCTCCCAGCCATTGCGATCAGCGAATATTTTTTTCGAGAGCATAAACTAATACAAACGACTCACAGTCGCAATAGAGAATCATTGTCATTAGTATTGATCGCATCGCCAGGATCAGCTTATTTGCCCTGCAGTACGTTCTCCCGTTCAGCGATATGCGACATCAGCAGGTAAGCGGAACCCAGCAGGCCCTGCATGGTATCGGCATAGCGGCTGCGATTGAGGTACAGGAACTGGCGGTTTTTCACGGCAAACTGGTTCTTCCATTGGGGAGACTGACGAAACGCCGCGGTGCTGGCTTCCGAGTCGAGCAGCTCTTCATAGGTGTCGATGATGAAATCACTGTCGAAGTCGCCAATTCGCTCCAGGCTGTAAGGCACGTTCTGCCGCGCCTCACGGTAAGCCGGGACACGCCCCAGGCCAAAATCGGCAATGACGTCGTCCATGCCGCCGCGGCCGATCAGTTGGAAGCCATCGCTATAGACTTCCAGCGTCGTGACCGTGATGCGTGAAGGATCCTTGACGCGCTTCTTGAACTCGCTGACGACCCACTGATATTCATCGAGCATTTCTTCATAGCGCTGCTGCTTGCCGACCAGCTCGGCGAGCTCCTTGGCATAAGTCTTGATGTCGGTTTCCCGGGCAGGCAACAGCACGACCGGTGCGATCTTGCTGAGCTTGTCCTTGATGTCAGCGTGATACGACAATCCTACGATCAAGTCAGGCTTCAACGCTGCGATAGCCTCCAGGTCGGGCGACTGGTGCGAGCCGATATACTGGATGCCCGTTGTATTGAACCGTTGCTGCGTCCCGCGAAACAGCACATCCGAGAACAGTTTCTTGCGCCCCGTCGAACCACAGGGCTTGACCCCCAGTTCGAACAATTGGGCCGTCAGGCTGAAGTCATGCAAGGACACAATGCAGTGCGGAGCGACAGGCACCTCAACCCGACCAAACCTGTTCTGGAATACTTTGGTTTCAGCGGCGCTGGCCGGTGCGACCACCAATGCCAACGGCACGCACAGCATGCCGGCCACACTTCGAAAAAAACCTTTCACCCGTTCCCGCACGCACTTACCTCCAGACAATTTCAATGAACAACGCCGCGCTCAGCGGCTGCGCTGGCGCGCCAGCAACATAATCAAATAAGGAGCTCCGATGATTGCGACCACCAGTCCCGCAGGCAACTGCAAAGGCGGGAGAAGCCCCCTGCCCAAGGTATCGCCGGCCAGTACCAACAGTGCGCCAACCAAGGCCGACAAAGGGATCAATGCGCCATGACGGTCGCCGGCCATTTGCCGCGCCAGGTGGGGAGCCACCAGCCCGACAAACGTCATGGTGCCGACGTTGGCCACCGCTGCCGCCGTCAACATGACACTGCACAGCAGCAAGGCCATCATGACCCAGGTGACATTCAGGCCGCGGCTCAGGGCGACTTTTTCGCCCAACTGCAACAGGTTCAACTGCCGATGGCAGAACAGCAACGGCAGCCCCGCCAGCATCAGCCAACCGCCCAGGCTATGGACCTGGGCCCATCCGGCCCGGTGCAGGCTGCCGCCCAGCCACATCAGAGCCGACTCCACCTGATCGATATTGCCGTAGGTGATCAGCAGATCGGCCACCGCACTGAGCATAGCGGTAAGCCCAACGCCCACCAGGATCAGGCGCAACGGCGAAATACCCTGGCGCCAGGACAGCAGCGCCACGAAGAAAGCCACCGCCAAGCCGCCCGCCAGCGCTGCCAATGGATAGAATTCCAAGGGAAGCAGCGTCGGCCAGAGCACGATAATCAGCAACATGGTGACACTGGCGCCCGACTCCACGCCCACCAGGCCCGGTGCTGCCAGTGGGTTACGAGTCAACGACTGCATCAACAGACCGGCCAGGGACATTGCGGCGCCGGCCAGGATCGCCAGCAGGACGCGGGGCAGCCGCAGCTCCCAGAGCAGATTGCGGGTCATCGGATCGACCTGCTCGGGCGTCAGCAGCGCTTGCCATGCCTGGGCAACATCCAGTGAATAACTGCCGACGGTCAATGCATACGAGGCCAAGGCAACAACGGCCGCCATCAGCACCAGCACGGAAATCAGATCGATCGGCCGGGCCACCCAAGGCAATAACGGATAGGTTCGGGGCAAGGTCAACCCAGCTCGCATCATCGGACCTTCCTCAAGACCAGCGCGACAAAGATGGGACCGCCGATCAGTGCGGTGACGATGCCGGTGTTGAGCTCGAACGGACGCACCACGGTCCTTGCGGCGATATCCGCCAGAATCAGCAGCAATGCCCCCAACAAAGGGGCGGCCAACAACAGGCGGCGGTAGTCATCGCCAAACAACAACCGCGCCGCATGCGGCACCACCAGCCCCACGAACCCGATAGGCCCCGCCAAGGCCACTGCGCCCCCGGACAGCAGCACCACCGATGCCAGGCCGAGCACGCGCATTTTCAATAGATTGACCCCCATGCCCGCAGCCGCCTGAGGCCCCAGGCGATGAGCATTCAAAGCACGGACGTTGACCAGGCACAGGCACATGCCCAGCAAGACGTAAGGCCAGACCCAGGTCTGCATCGAGCCCCCGGTCACGCCGATGGAACCGGTCAGCCAGCGACGCAGGCTGTCGAGCCCCTGCTGGTCGAGCAATAACAGGATCGAGGTGATTGCGCTGAACAACGCCGCGATCATCGCCCCGGACAATGTCAGTCGAATCGGGTTGTGCCCCCGCCCCGCCAGCATCAGGACACCGATGGAAGCCACCAGTGCGCCCGCGAAGGCAAACAGGGGAATCATCGACAGATCGTTGCCCGGTACCACCAGCAGGCCGAACACGACGAACAACGCAGCCCCACTGTTGATGCCGAGAATGCCCGGGTCGGCCAGCGGATTGTCACCCACCGCTTGCATGATGACCCCGGCGAGTCCCAGGCTGGCGCCCACCAGCATCGCGACCAGCAGGCGCGGCAAGCGGCTGCCGCGAATGACACTCTGGTCGGGATTGTCTGGCGCATAGGCGACCAAGGCCTGCCAGGCCTCCTGCCAGGGGATGTCCTTCGCGCCGACGGCCAGATGCAGCAGCGCCGTCAGGGCAATCGCCACCAGCAAACCCAACCAGACCGGTAACCGCAGACCGTGAATCACATCGCCTCCCGCACGGCCAGCGGCGGGCTTCGATGGGTCTGGGGCACGCACAACGGATCACCGGAATAAGGGTCGGTAATAATATGCGCATCCAGATCGAACACTGCCTTGAGATTTTCCCGAGTGAATACCTCGGCCGGCGCGCCCTGGGCGACCAAGCGCCCTTCGCGCATCATCACCAGATGGTCGGCATAACGCGCGGCCTGGTTCAGATCGTGAAGTACCGCGACGATGGTTTTGCCCTGGTCGCGCAGATCGACCAGCAATTCAAGCAACGTGATCTGATGGGCGATGTCGAGAAATGTTGTGGGCTCATCCAGCAGAATCACCGGGGTATCCTGGGCCAGCGTCATGGCGATCCAGCAGCGTTGCAATTGTCCACCTGACAAGGTGGCCAGCGAACGATCGAGCAACGGACCGATACCGGCCAGGTCTATGGCGCGGTCAATGGCCTGTTGATCCTGCTCGGACCATTGGCGCCACCAGCTCTGCCAGGGAAAACGGCCCTGCATCACCAGCTCACGCACGCTCATGCCGGCCGGCGAGGTGGTGCGCTGGGGTAATAACGCCATGCGTTGCGCCAGCGCCCGACGCGAATGCTGCCCCAAGGGCTTGCCTGAAAGCTGCACGCTGCCGGCACTCGGCCGCAGCATATGGGCAAGCACGTTCAATAACGTGGTCTTGCCGCAGCCATTGGCGCCGATCAAGGCCGTGAAGCGGCCTTCGGGAATTTCCAGGCTCACGCCGTTGAGAATCTGCTGTTCGCCATAGCTCAGCCGCACATCGGTGGCTTTCAGCATGACCGTCCCTCCATGCCCGAAAAGGCCTGACGAATGGGTTATCGAGCTGCCTCCCGCAGCGCTTGTCGTCCTTTAACACGATAGGTAATCAGCTGGAGGGCCCTAAGTGGGCGACAGGATATGTCGAAATAAATTAAATGCCTACAAGCCTGACAATACTAATGCAAACCTTTATCATTTACAGCTAACATATGGCCAGTAGACACCAACCCTGAAGGTCTGCCTGGCACAACGGAACCAGGGCACAAGGCTCCCTAAGAGCAAACAATAAACTCAAGGACTTCGTCGATGCTCGGAAAAAAAATAACACTTGGCAGCGAAAAACGTTACGGCGTGCGTCATCCAGCCTTTCACATGAGCACCCTTGCGCTGGCTTTGGGGAGCATTTTCTCAGCGCAGGCGATGGCCGCACAGCAGGACGCTTCCGATAAGGGCACGACGGTCCAGCTGGGCGAAATCAACATCAATGCCGCCGCCATTGAGAACCCGACAGGCCCGTTGGCCGGTAAAGTCGCCTTGCGCAATACCAGCGCGACCAAGACCAACGCGGCGATCACCGAAACGCCGCAATCGTTGTCCGTGGTGACCGCCGATGAAATGCGCGATCGCAAATCGGACACCATGGCCGATGCCCTGAGCTACACACCGGGCTTCACCAGCCAGCCCAGCAGCTTCAATCGCACGTCCGATCGGTTCCGCATCCGTGGCTTCGACGTTGAATCCGCCACCGGCGGCTCGTTGCGCGACGGCTTGCGCCTGCAAAACAACTCCTATGACGGCGTTCAGGAACCCTATGGCATGGAGCGCGTGGAAGTGATCCGCGGCGCGGCCTCGGTCCTGTACGGGCAGCTGTCACCCGGTGGATTCGTCAACGGCGTCAGCAAGCGCCCGACCGACACACCGCTTCATGAATTGGGCCTGCAATACGGCAATCATGACCGCAAACAACTGACAGGCGACTTCAGCGGCCCGCTCGGTGACAGCGAGACCCTCAGCTATCGCCTGACGATGCTCAAGCGCGACAGTGACACCCAACAGGATCATATCAACGACGACAAAACCTACATCGCGCCGGCCCTGACCTGGCGCCCCGATGAAGATACGTCGCTGACCTTGCTGTCCTTCTATCAAAAGAGCGACACCCGCTTCTCCGCCCCCCTGCCCTATCAACTCGTCAAGGGTGTCGGCAACGGCCCGTTCACCATCGGCCGCCACGATTTCATCGGCGAGCCTGACTACGACGATATGAATGGCGAGATGTCCGCCATCGGCTACGAATTCGAACACCGTTTCGACGAGCACACCCGCATCAGCAACAAGCTGCGTTACTACGAAGCGGATGTGAAATGGAAATACCTGCAGGCCCAGACAAGTGCCGCGGCGATCAATGCCGCCGCTACCACAGGCGTTCTGGGTCGTCAGTACAGCGATCGCCATGAGCGCTCCCGAGCCCTGGCCAGCGACACCAACATCGAAACCCGCTGGGACATCGGCGGCGTGGAAAATACCTTCCTTGTGGGTGCCGACACCTACGACGCCTCATATGATTCACATAACTTCCGAGACACCCGTCCCTTTACCAACACGCCCCCGATCAATATCGGTGACTACAACTACGGGCAGCCGGTAGTGGTGGACAAGCGCCAGAGCCGTGATCGCGGTTCGCAGATCGATACCTTGCAGACAGGCGTCTACCTGCAAGACCAGATCAAGTTCGACGATCATTGGTTGCTGCTGCTCGGCGGCCGACATGACTGGGCCGACCAGGACCAGAAAGGCTTTGCCACCGGCCAGAAGCTCGATCAGAGCAACGAGGCCACCACTTGGCGTGCGGGCCTTGTGTACCAGGCAGATAACGGCCTGGCACCGTACATCAGCTACAGCGAGTCGTTCTTCCCCGTCGCGGTGTCCGAAGCGCCTGGTCAGACGTTCGATCCTACCGAAGGCAAGCAGTACGAAGTCGGCATCCGCTACCAGCCCCCTGGCAGCAACATGCTGCTGAGCGCGGCCGTCTATGAATTGACCCAGGAGAACGTGCTGAAGTTTGATCTGGGTGGCAACGCTTCTCAAATTGGCGAGCAGCGCTCCCGTGGCCTGGAACTGGAAGCCAAGGCAGACGTGACACCTCAACTGAGTGTCATTGCGACCTACGCCTACACCGATGCGCGCATCACCAAAAGCGCGATCCAGAGCGAAGTAGGCCAGCGCAGCGAAGACACGCCTTACCACCAGGCCGCCGTATGGGCCGACTACAACTTCGCCTTGTTCGGTTTGCCGCAGCTGAAAGTGGGTGGCGGCGCTCGCTACAAGGGCACGACCCAGGCTTCAGGCATCGATTCGCAAATGCCGGCCTATACCCTGTTCGACGCCATGGCCAGCTACCAGATCGACAAGAACTGGGATGTTTCCGTCAACGCAAACAACGTGACCAATAAGAAATACACCTACTGTGAATTTGCCATTTGCCGTTACGGTGACGAACGCGAGCTGGTGACGTCCGTCAACTTCCGGTGGTAAGGCGTCCTTCAGCCTCGAATTGATGCGCTGCAAAACCTGTGGGAGCAAAGCTTGCTCGCGATAGCGGAAGTCCAGTCGACACAGTTGTAGACTGAGCTGCCCCAATCGCGAGCAAGCTTTGCTCCCACGGGCTTGTGGCGAGCAGTATCAGAAATCAACAGTGGCCGATACTTTCAGGGTGCGCGGTGCACCTTGGGTCAGATAGCCTCCGTTGGCCGAGGCCCAGTAATTCTCGTCGGCAACGTTCTCCAGCATCGCGTTGAAGGTCAGGGCACGGCCCTCCATTTTCGTTCGATAGCGTGCACCCAGGTCAACGCGCGTCCAGGCAGGGATGCTGTATTCGTTGGCGCTGTCGACGAACTGGCCGCCAGTGCGCAATAGCAGTCCGTTCAGGCTTAGCCCGGTGAAGCCGGGCACATCCCAGTCGGCGCCCAGATTGAACTGAAACAGCGGCACACCCACCGCCTGGTTGCCATCATCGCGACCGCCAGCGGTGCCGCGCAGCTCGGCTTTGGTCCAGGTGGCGCCGCTCAGCAGACGCAAGCCGTCCAGTGGCTCTCCGAACACGCTCAGCTCCACACCGCGATTGCGCTGTTCGGCGTCCACCCGGTAGTAGCCGTCGCCGCCAAGCACGCCCTGCGGTTGCTCGATACGGAACAGAGCGAGGCTGCCGCCGAAGGTCCCCCAGTCGAGCTTGGCGCCCACCTCAGTCTGCTTGGAGCGATAGGGTGCGAACATCTCACCGTTGTTCAGCGCAGCGACCGGCGCAGTGGGCCCCTGCTGCAGGGACTCGACGCGGTTGGCATAGAGCGACAGGTACTCGGTGGGCTTGATCACCAGGCCGTAGGCCGGCGTGGTGATGCTTTCCTGATAGTTGGCAGTGCGGGCACCGTTGGCCGCGCTCCAGGCATCAGAACCGATGGACTGCCGACGCAAGCCCAGTGTCAGCAGCACACGATCGTCGAGCAAGCCCAGGGTGTCGGACACCGCCAGGCTGCGGTTCTGCACCTTGGCGACGGTGTCCGGGTCGTGGATGTCTCCGGAGACGCTGGTGGCCGGCGGTTCGGCGACGGGCTGGCCCTCATACAGATTGCCGAAGCCACGGCTGCCCGCCGCGGTGGATTCGAAAGCGTTGCGCTTCTCCTGCCAGATGCCGTTGGCGGCCAGATTGATGCGGTGGCTGACCGGCCCGCTCATGAGTTCACCGCGCAGCCCCGTGACAGCGCTCAGGGTCTCCTGGTCCAGCGGCGAGTAGAGGCGGCCGATACGTGCGTCGCCATTTCTGCCGTAGACGTAGTTGGAGGCGTAGACACCGTTCTCCCGCGTGTATTTGCCGCCTGCACTCAGGTAGGCGGTCCAGGTGGGCGACAGGTCGTATTCGGCGCTGAACATGCCATAGGTGTCTTCGAGCTGCGACCAGCTCCAGGGTTGCGCGTAGTTATGGTCGGAGTCGGGCGCCGACGGCGTCTTGCCGTTGAGTGTGCTGGTAGGCCCTGTCGTGGTCAGATAGACCACCGAACGCCCTTCGTTGACCCGTTGCTTCTGGTAACCGACATCCGCAGACAGTCGCAGACGATCACCGCGATAGTCCAGACCGAGGGTGGCCAGACTGAAGCGCGAGTGTTCATCGTCCACCGCTGTCTCGCCCTCGCGCTGGGCCAGGTTCAGCCTCACGCCGAAGCGGTTGTCCTCGCCGAAGCGCTGGCCCAGGTCGAGGTGCCCGCCCACGCGGCTGTCGCTGGCATAGTCCAGAGTGGCGCTGCGGGTGGGAGTGTCCTCGGCACGCTTGGACACCACGTTGATCGCCCCGCCGACGCCGCTGCCCGACGGCGATACGCCATTGACGAAGGCGTTCGCCCCTTTGAACACTTCGACCCGCTCGACCGATTCGGTGGAGATGATCTGCCGGGGCAGAATGCCGTACAGCCCGTTGAAGGCAATGTCGTCGCTGAACAGCTGAAACCCGCGTACGACGAATACCTGGGAGAAGTTGCCGAAGCCGAACGACTGACGCACGCCCGGATCGCTGGCCAACACATCGGCCAGGGTCTGCGCCTGGCGCTTCTCGATCAACTCGGAGGTGTAGCTGGAGAACGCGAAAGGTACATCCTGCATGTCCTGGTTGCCCAGCACGCCGATGCGGGCGCCCCGCGCCGCTTCGCCACCGGCGTATTCGGCCGGCAGGTCGACACGGCCTTCGGCGATTCCCCCGATATTGATCGGACCCAGCTCCAACACGCCCTGCTCGGGCAGCGGCACCAGGGTGAAGGTGCCGTCGTTACCGGCCTGGAAGGTCAACCCGCTGCCCTCCAGCAACCGCTGCAAGCCGTCAGCCACCGAATAATCGCCCTTGAGCGCCGGCACCATGCCGCTGCCACGGGTCAGGCCGGCGTCATAAAGCAGACGCACGTCGGCCTGCTCGGCAAAATCGGTGAGCGCCGCGTCGAGCCGCTGGGCAGGCACGTCGAGCTCGACGGCTTGCGCCTTCACAACAGTCATGGCCAGGGGAAGAACGGCTAGCGCCGCAAGGAGGGAAGTCGACCGCATGCTGATGTCCTTGGGTATCAATACGAAGAAGTCGCATTTGCAGGTACGGAAGACGAAGGCGGCGATGATTTCTGAACCATCGCCGCCTAAATATTTTCTTTTTTCTTGAAGGTCCAGGCGCGGCCCTTAGCGGCGTGACGTGACCAGAATCAACCCCGGCAGGCGCACCAGACGCACCGGCAAGGTGCTTTCCACCGCACTCAGTACCGCCTGTGGATCGTCCAGAGCGAATACACCGGTCACCTGTAGGCCGCGAGCAGCTTCGTCGACAAACAGCACCCGCGCAGACTGGCTGCGCTCAAGCTCGGCGAACACCTGCTCCAGAGGTCGGTCGCGGAAGACGAGCTTGCCGCGTTGCCAGCCCAGGCGCTGGCGCGCATCCAATGCCTGCGGCGCCTGTAGCGCTCCGCCGCGCCACTGTATCTGCTGGCCGCCGACCACCGACAGCGGCTCGCGCCCCTCGCTGGAGGCCAACACTCGGCCCTCGGTGACCGCGAGGTCAACACCGCCCTCCTCCAGGCGCACGTCAAAGCGCGTGCCGGTGACACGGATGCGTGCCTCGCCGGCCCTGACAATGAACGGCCGGGCCGGGTCATGGGCGACCTGGAAATCCGCCTCACCGCGGTACAGCCTGACCTCGCGGCGACCGTCGACAAACTGCCAGTCCAGCGCCGAATCGCCGTTGAGCGTCAACAGCGAACCGTCCGCCAGACGCAACTCACGCACCTCGCCCGGTTGGGTACTGACATCGGCATACAGGCCGATCCAGGTGCCGCGCGGTAGCCACAGGGCGAGCAGCAGCATCGCGGCGCAGGCCAGCGGAGCCATCCAGCGTCGATGGCGACGCATCACCCGTACCTGAGGCTGCTCCGCCGGACGTTCTATCTGACCGAGCAACGACCACAATCCTTGTACCTCACGCAGCGCCTGCTCATGCTCGGGCGCCGCCTCGCACCAGGCTTGCGCGGCATCGCGATCAGCAGCGGTGGCGCGGCCAGAATGCAGCAGCACCTGCCATTGCCGGGCCTGGTCGAGAAGCGAAGGTTGAGTCACGGCTGCGGGTCCATCTGCTGCTGGCAGTGTTCGAGGGCTTTCAGAATATAGCGTCCGGCCATGCTTTCCGAGACACCCAGGCGCTCGCCGATTTCACGCTGGGTCAGCCCGTCCAGGCGATTCCACAGCAATGCCTGGCGCAGGTGGGGCGGCAACCCCTGGACGACGCGCTGCAGTCGCTCCAGACGCTCGGCGTCGCTCGCGGCACGCTCCGGATCTGGATCGGCGCTGACCAACTCGATGGATATCTGCTCTTCGATGGGGCGGGCTTTTTGCTGTCGGCGATAGTCAATGATCAAGTTGCGCGCGATGCGATAGAGGAAGGCACGAAGATTACCGATCTCCTTTCCTGACTCCCGCCGGCGAAAGCGCAACCACGTCTCCTGGCGCAGGTCGGCCGCCAGCTCTTCGCACTTCACTTGCCGCGTGAGGAAGCGCAGCAGTTCGCTCGAATGGTTCTCGAACTGGCCGTCAGCAGAATGAGGATCGGGTGGCCGGGACACGCAAGCGACTCAAGCGAGGAGGAATCGCGAGAATATATCAAATGATAATGACTTTCAATTAGTCACCTGCCAGGACCTGGCTGATGACTTCTTCCCAGGGTGGCGTCGCAGGGAACAGCTCAATCAGAAACGCGATGAATGCCTTTACGTTCGGGCTACCTCGACGGCTTTGCGGCCATAAAGCCGTGATGACGAATCGCTCCGCGGTAAATTGTGGAAGGATCGGCACCAGTTCGCCCCGACGCACATACGGCGCGGCCACGTAATGCGGTGAGATACCGATACCGCCGCCTGCAGCCATTACCGCCGCTACCGCATCGCTGACATCAACGGTAAACGCTGAATCGGGCGCCAGCTCAAGCTGCTTGTTATCTGCCTCATAAGGCCATTTCAAACTCTGCCCTGTGCTCTGGTAACGAAAATTCACGCATTCATGAGCTGCGAGATCTTCGGCCGTCAACGGGACGCCTTTGCGCTTGAGGTAATGAGGTGATGCAAACGCACCGATTCGGTGGGGTCCCAGGGGCCTGGAAACCAGACGCGAATCGGTCAGGTTGCCGACACGGAGGGCGACATCGATTCCTTGCTCGACGATATCCGAATACTGGTCTCCGAGCCTCAGGTCGATGGCCAGACGCGGATATTGCTCACGGAACCTGGGCAGTGCGGGCGCAAGAATGTTCAAACCGATCGGCAACGGAGCCGTGACTTTCAGGACACCGGAAGGCTCGGCTCGGGAAGCGACGGCTGCCTGATCAATGTCTTCGACTTCTCGCAGAATCCGCAGTGCACGCTCATACAGGTCGCGTCCCTCCGGTGTAAGGATCAACGACCGCGTCGTGCGGGTAAACAGCATCAGCCCAAAATGTTCCTCAAGCCTTTGCACGCTTTTACTCACCGCAGAGGGTGAAACCGAGAGTGCTCGCGCAGCCGCCGTGTAGCTGCCCAGCGAGGCCGCTCGTGCAAAGGCGATAAGCCCGGTTAGACGATCCAATCCAATTTGTGCCTTCATGGCATTAGTAAAGCGACTTTCCCCCTGATTATCAACCCGCCTTCATGACAGTAGTCTTTCCCCATCGAACGCCATACAGGTGTTCCAGACGGAGACTTCTCATGAACATCAGCCAAGCACTGCCCTCCTCCCTCGCCGACAAAACGGTGATCATTTTCGGCGGCACTTCCGGCATCGGGCTTGCTGCTGCGGTACAGGCGAAAGCCGCTGGCGCCAGGGTCATCGTGATCGGCTCAAACGCCGCGCGTGCCGAACAAGCAGCCATCGAGCACGGCCTGGACGGCTGGCGCGCCGCGGACGTGACCGACAGCCAGGCGGTCGAAACCGCGTTGGCCGATATTCCCCAGGTTGATCACCTCGTTCTGCTCGCCGGAACATTCGTTGCCGGCACGGTGTTGACGGCGGATCTCGACTACCTGCGCCGCGCCTTCGATGAACGTATCTGGGCGTCGATCAATGCGATTCGGGTGCTCGGTGAAAGGCTGGCAAAAGACGGCTCGATCACGTTCATTTCCGGCTCCCTGGCAGATCGACCGAACGCTTACGGCACCGCCGTGCTCGCAGCCGCATCGGCGGCAATGGAAGCCCTGGCTCGCGGTCTGGCTCTGGAACTGGCGCCAGTGCGTGTCAACACATTGTCTCCCGGCCCGATCAATACACCGATTTTCGACAAGGCACTGGGCGCGGGGCGTGACGCGTTCGTCGCCTCTCTGGAACAGATCCTGCCCTTGCATCGCCTCGGCACCGCCGATGAAGCGGGCGCAGCGGCGGTGTTCTTGATGAGCAACACCTTCATGAACGGCGCCGTACTCAACATCGATGGCGGCGCCCGCCTGGTTTGACGCTACCTCACCTGAGAGCCTGATCATGACCACGCTATTTGATTCCCTGCGCCTCGGCGCGCTTGGGTCGTCCCCACCCAACAAGATGACGCGCGCAAAACCGGCGCGGCATTGAAACAGGAATGTCTCTAGCGTTCAGAACACCGCGAGGTGGTTGAGCGATCAACCCCTCGCTTTCCCCGCCTTAAATCATCGGTGAGGTGCTCACCACCCGCAACGCCAACCCTTCGAACGCATCCAGCGTAATGGTGAATTCGCCCTCAGGCGTGAGATCACCTTCGACCCGTTCATTGATGATGTCGACCACCGGCCCGGGCGCGATGTCAGGCAGGTGCAAGGTTTCAGTGATCGGCTCCGAACCGAAGTTCAGCGCGGTGATTTGCGTACCTTTGCCGGCCGGCAATTCGTGAACCATGATCAGCAGTCCCGGGTGCTCGACGTCCGGAATCAGAATCTGGCGACTGGAGGCAATGTCATAGGCACGGCGCGCCGCGAGGATCCTGCGCAGTTGCGAGGCGAACGAATCCGGATCTTTCAACTGGCTGGGCAAGCTGCCGTACAGGGACTTCGGACGCGGCATCTGGCCGGCCGACAATGCCGCATCAGGGTTGAGGTCCACCAGATCGTAGGCACCGCGATGAATCCAGCGGGTGTCGCCGTCGCCCATCAGATGCTCGACCTGTTCGGCCGGCAACGGCAACGCGCCGACCAGGTCCCAGCCAGACAAGGCGAATACGCCGGGCTGCATCGCGTTATACATCACCAGTAGCAGATGAACCTGGCGAATCTGCTGGACATCTGCCGCCGTAATGGCGCCGAGATCGCGAATCCCCAACGCCGCCGTGATGATGCTCGCGGTGGTGCAGGACACACCGTTGGTGACGAATTTCAGATTGTAGGGCGCGTGCTCTCCAGTGAGGCGCTCGTACATCTGCTCGCGGATGTGCTCGCGCAGAATGCTGCCGGGAAAGGTCTGTCCCTGGTAGAGATAAGTGTCGTGCGCGTGCAGGGTCCAGAAGTGCACCAGCTCCAGGGTCAATTCATCATGATTCTGCAACGCATGAATCAGCGATCCCGGATCGATGCCGAGGCTGTGCATCTGCCGCAGCATCAATCGCAGGAATTCGGCATCGCCCATCAGCAAGGCGTGTTGATAGGCCGGTCGGGTGATGAAGTCGTAGGAGAGATCCGCTCCGCCATGGGACATGGCGGCGATATCGTCTACGGTCAGGTTCAGTTCCTGGAAACTGAAGCCGCCGGCCTTGCGAATCGCTCCAGCGAGCAATTGGTTTCCGGTGATCGATAGCGGATGGCTCTCGGACCAGGCGGTACCCTCCAGCTTGCGTTCCACACCAAGAAATCCGTTGGCGTCCAGACGCAGGATTTTTGCCCCCGAGACATCGATGGCATGCAGCGCGTCCCCGATGACCATCTGCTGAGCGGCAAAGGTCGGGTCCAGCCAGTTCAGCGACGGTTGCCCTTCCTTGAAGTAATGCAGATAGACCCAACGGCGCGGCTTGCCGTCAACGCCCACCACCACCGGCGTCGCACTCCAATCGGTTTCCTTGACCCCTGGCTCGAAAAAGATCACCCGTTGCAGCTGTCCGACGATGTAATGCTTATCCCGCAGAACGTCGACCTGCTGCGGGGTGAGGTTCTGTGCATCGCGCCCCTCGGCAATGTCGGGCAGCAGCGGCCAATCCTCCTCGCGGATTTCCACCATGTGGTAGAGCCCCGGATAATCTTCATACGCCATCTCGGCCAAACGGAAATCCGCGCCTTTGCCGGTATGAGACGGGATGACATCCTCAATGACGACCGCATTGTGCGCGGCGGCCATTCGGGTCAATGCCTGCAACTGCGCCTCGGTGCCCAACTGCGGGTCGATGTCGAAACTGATGCGATCGAAATTTCCGTCAATCGTCGGGGTGTATTCAGTGCCGCAAAGACCTCCAGCGCGTTTCAACGGCCCATTGTGAATGCCCTGAATACCGATCCTCGACAACGCATGCCACAGGGCTTCATCCCCCAGCGCTTCCAGCACAGTGCCATTTTCACGAGTAATAATGGACGCCGGATACGCGGTGAACCATACCGAGGATAATGCCGAGGCGTCACGAGGCCGAGTATGCGCGTATGGCTGCTGCCACAATCGACCTTGCCCCGAGTAGAGCTTGGCGCGCTTCCTCGCGGCACCGAGCATCGATTGTTCAACCAGCCAGTCGACATGATTTTTCTCAGTTGCCGTCATGGAAACAATCACCTCTGTCATGAAAAATGCAGTCGCCCTTCTCCAACCGAGGCGCTGTCCGTTTTCATATGAGGCCATCACGCGACAATCGTTGCATCGAATCAGGAGAGCCTGCGAGGCGCAATCCGCGAGTCCAGAGCCAGGTCCAATCGGTTGCGACTCTTTCCTGAACGGAACTCACTCGATCTCGGTACTCATTGCAATTGCCTTGTACTGTTCCAGCTCAGCCACTCGCTGGCTCAGTGCTGCGTGGACCCGTTCATAAGCACCGCTGCCCAACAGCAGACGTTTTGGCGCCGGTTCGGCTTCGGCGATATCCAGTATGGCCTTGGCCATTTTCTGCGGATCTCCCGTCAAGGGAAAAGCACCACTGGCGATCGCTCTACGCACCTCGCCGGCAGGCGTCTGTTCGTATTCCGCCATCACTGGAGGGCTGACCAAGGCCCTGCCAAAGTTCGTACGAGTCGGGCCTGGTTCTACAAGGGTGAACTGAATGCCGAAAGGTGCAACCTCCTGCGCGACTGATTCGACAAACCCCTCGATGCCCCATTTGCTGGCGTGATAAAGGCTGAAGTTTGGATAAGCCAGTTGGCCTCCCTCCGACGATACTTGCAGAATTCGACCGCCCCCTTGGCGACGGAGAAAAGGCAGGCAAGCGCGAATCAGCTGGATTGAGCCGACCAGGTTAGTTTGCAATTGCTGATCGATTTGTTCGTCACTGCATTCCTCCGCGGCGCCGAATAATGCGTATCCTGCGCTGCTTACCACGACATCAATGCGCTCCAATTCAGTGAATGCACGGTTAACGACATTGCGAATGGCGAACGTATCGTTCACATCCAGCGCCGCTGTCCACAGCTGTTCGCCGTAGCGCTCTTTCAAGTGGCTGAGTGCTTGAAGATCACGCAACGTAGCCGCCACGCGATCCCCTCGCTCCAGCAATTGTTCTACTACCGCCAAGCCAATGCCGGACGAACTGCCAGTGATTAACCAGGTTTTATTCATCGAGGTCTTCTCCTTAGAGCGAGCCAGGAAGGCTTGCGAGGATCTAACGCTACGCGCCTTGGATTGCTGATACTATCCAGCAGAATGAGGATGACCTAATGAAAAATAGCCATGAATGAACTCCCTCTGTCACTCTCTGATGTACGTGCGCTGGCGCTGATTGTTGGTCACCGAAGCTTCCGCAAAGCGGCGGATGAGCTGGGTTTGTCTGCTTCCACGCTTAGCCATTTGATGAGAACCCTCGAAGCAAGGCTCGGGATTCGTTTGCTTAATCGCACAACGCGCAGCGTCGCTCCGACGGCGGCGGGGGAGCGCCTGCTGAGCAGATTGAACCCGGTGTTGCGCGAGTTTGCGCTGGCTGTAGATGAAGTTAATAAGTATCGGGATCTTCCAAGCGGCACCCTGCGCATAAACGCAAGCGATCAGGCTGCCCGTGTTCTGATGGAGTGTGCCCTGCCGACATTCCTGCAACGTTTCCCGCAGATGTCGGTCGATCTTGTCACCGATGGTCGCCTGGTTGATGTCGTAGCCAACGGTTTCGACGCGGGCATCCGCTTGGGTGAGTCAATACCTCAAGACATGATCGCCGTCCCGATAGGCCCGGATATCCGATTTGTAACCGTCGCTTCCCCGCAATACCTCAAGACTCATCCATACCCATTGACCCCAGATGATCTGCTACAACATCAGTGCATCGGCATCCGAATGCCGAGTGGCAAGCCTTATCGATGGGAGTTTGAAAAACACGGGCAGTCATTGGTAATCGATCCCAAAGGACAGCTGACCCTCGATAACCCGGAAATTATGGCCGAAGCCGCCATTTCCGGACTCGGCATCGCCTACGTGCAAGAGCGCATAGCCGCGCGAGCTTTGGCCGACGCCCGACTGGTGAAGGTTCTGGAAGACTGGTGCCCGCCGATTCCAGGACTGTTTCTATACTACCCGGGACATCGCCATATCCCATCCGGGTTGCAGGCATTCATCGAAGTCCTGAGGGAATGCACCACAGCTAATGTTGAAGAATGATACTCAGGGCTTTCTGCCATTGCCTTCAGACACCTATCGTTAGGGCTAGGTCGATGGCTTGGCACACGGATACTCAAGGTACTCGCCGTTCAGTCAATCGTCATGGCAGCGGCGACCACAACTGATTACAAATGCCAAGGCCCACGCCTTCACCATAAAAACTTCAGACATAAAAAAAGCCACTCATCTGAGTGGCTTTTTTTGTGAATCCTGGAGCGGGAAACGAGACTCGTATCTGGTGTCCGACTCGTTGAAATCTAAGGGGTTTCTTTTATTGACGAAGCAGGAAAAGACTTAATTCTGGACTTGTTTTTGAGAACTATCAAGGGTCAAGAGACCGGGATTTCGGGCTCTGCCATTTCCTCCGACCCATAGCCAACCGGACGGGAGGCGTCCCGTCTGGAAAGTTACTCAATGCTTCTTGGATGCCAGATGGGTCGTGAAGCTGCTCCCGCTGTAGCGCCTCTATGGGCTCAAAGAGCCTTGATCTTGGAACTGTATCAACCAAAGCCGCACACCATCATCAATTCGCTGACGTTGCCACCCGCCGTCTGGGTGAGCGCTCAGTGGGCTGCTTTCGGCCGATTGTGTTGAAAAAGTCGACCCGGTTTGGCTAGCCATGCATCGAGTGGTGAAAATGCCTTTTCTGCACGCCGCTGCGTCAAATTTGAGTCCTAAACCTTCTGCGAAAAAATACAGATTTCAATCTCAGGCGCGTACTTTTCTGTCACGGAAATCGAAACCGACTTTTTTAACAGTATCGGCCGATTGCTGCCACTGAGTCTCAGCAAGTACTCTCTCGGCCTATCGCCCTTTGGTTTCCGTCCCTTCCGCTGCTACGCTCATGAGTCCTCGATTGGAGTCGAAACAATGCCCACCGAATATTCACTTTCTGATGTTCTCGAGCGGCTGTACCAAAATCAGCTCGCCTTGGAGGCCGCGGTGATGGAGCTGACCTTGAAGGTAAAAGATCAAGGTGCAGCAGAGATTGGTGCCAACATCCGAGGTGCACTTCACACCATCGGAGAAATGCCGGACACATCAAGCAGGGCTTGGCTAAGCTGAGAACCCAGGGTCACTGATTTAACGGCCCATGCGATGGCGAGCTTGGCGGTTATCCTGCGCAGCATAAAGGCTGGACTCGCCGAAGCGTCAGAACTCCCGCGCGCTGCGCGGCGACATCGTGAAGATACGGGCGCCCTCAATTTTTCGTTATGAAAGGCGACGCACCTTGATAATCATGTCCGAAGCTACCTTATGCTTGGGCTTGGCCGCTCGAATAACCTTGTGCTGATCATCGGCCATTGTTTCAACGAGCATGCCATTACTGATTTCCATCACACTGAGTCCGGCCGCCAGCGTATTGATATAGGCCGCCTTAATCGCGCCTTTCGCCATGGCTGGAATTTTCTCTTCCAGCCGGCTCACCAGTTCATCATTTAACATCTGCTTGACGTCCATAACGAACTCCGCATTTTAGGCCAGCAGCCAGCCATCATGTTATTGCTGCGTGATCCGGGACAAGCACCGTCCGCCCCTAAAACGCACAGAAGACCTATTTGTTGACCGTCGATGCGTCTCCTTGGACGAAGTCCGTCGGGAGTAAAGGTCTTCTGTGCTGACTCGCATAGCCCATGGCAGTGAGGCACAAACGAAAATACAGAGGGTTTTTCTGCGCCAATATTCCCGAAAGGTACCGATCTGTCTCGATAGAGTGCCCAAGAGATCCCAATTCAACAATCCAGTGTTGCGGCGGCCGCTTGAATCCGCCGACGTCCAGCCACTTGTGATAGGCGCATGCGGCTACGACGCAGCGCCACTACCTGACCGGCCTCATGGTGCACTGGCTGTTCCCAGATAGCTCTACGTTCGGCACTTATTACGCCTGAGCATGGCCACCTGTTCGCAGGCTGCGGGATAGTCAATGAATCGTTTCCGGCAATGAATATAAGGAATCAGTTAAGCGCGCTCGCTGGGAGAATGCATCGCGCCCCTCACCTCGCTAAAAACTTTTTTAAATTTTAAATCTTTTGACTAAATGGTTAAGATTTACTGCCAACTCAGACAACTCGCCGCTGGCAACTGAAGTTTGGTGCGAGCCCGCTGCGGACTGGATAGATAAATCGCGAATACTTACCAAACTACTATCAATCTGTCTTGCAACTTGAGACTGCTGTTCGGCGGCAGTCGCTATTTGCACGTTGCGCTCATTAATGTGCTCGATTGACTCGGTAATTTCGGCCAGAGCCAACCCGGCGGAACGAGCCAAAGCGAGCGTGTTGGTAGCTTGCAGACTAGTCTGCTCCATTGCCATTACGGCTTCATTTGAGCCTGTCTGGATTGTCGAAATCATTTGCTCGATCTCACTGGTGGACTCTTGAGTCCGGTGAGCTAGTGCGCGCACTTCATCAGCAACGACTGCAAATCCACGACCCGCCTCACCCGCACGAGCCGCTTCGATTGCAGCATTAAGCGCGAGAAGATTTGTCTGCTGGGCTACGGCACGGATCACGTCGAGCACCTTACTTATATCTGTGGCCTTTATAGCCAAGCCTTTCACACTAGCGGATGTAGACTCTACACTGCCGACCATCATGTTAATGGCATCGACTGTGTCATCTACTTTGACCCTTCCATCCATAGCGGTTCTGCTGGTTTGCGATGCAGCAGTTGAGGCCCCTGCTGCATTGCCAGCAACTTCATCGACAGCTGAACTCATTTCTGTAATAGCGGTCGCAGCCATTTCAATTTCATTATTCTGACGCATCAACCCTCTGGAAGCTTCTTCCGTCACAGCATGCATTTCCTCAGACGTCGCGGCTAACTGGCTGGATGAATCGCTGATCTGAATAATCGTATCACGCAAGTTCCCTTGCATGGTCGATAAAGCTGCAACAAGACGCCCCATCTCATCACGTGCTTGAACTTTTATCTCGTTACTGAAATCGTTAGCCGCAATACGCTCGGCAATCAACAATGATTCTCGCATAGGCAGTGTCAAGCTTCGAGTGTACATCCAGGCAAGCAAAACAGTTGCCAACAGCGACAACGTGATAAAACAAACACCATTGTCACGGTTTGATTGTAAGCAGCGTCTGCCGCTTCCCCGGCAGCCTTCGCTTTGGCATCATTACTATCTCTAAGCGCCTCGACACTTGAAGCAACTTTAAGAGCGGCGTTTCGAACTTCCTCATCCCCGTATTTTATGGCGCTCGCATAATCGCCAGCAGCAATAAAACTGAGATATTGCTTTTGCAAAAGCTCAAATTCGGCAACAGACTTTCCCAAAGAAGCAAGGACGACCTGACCTTGTGGAGTAACAACCAACCCGGCCAGCTCCGAAAGATACTTCCTAATAAGCCCCTGTGACTCTACAACCTCCTTCAAGCTAATAGACCTCACCAACTCCGACTCTGCGGCGTTGCGCAATTTACTATTACTGTTACGTACGCTCATAAACTCACGATCCAGCAAGCCCAACACCTTAAAACTAGGGACGATGTTTTCCTCAACTTTTTTCTCCGCTTCGCTCAGCGTGGAAGTCTGCCTTAAGGCAAACATTCCAAAGCAAAAAATCAATGCGCAAAAAATACCAAAACAAAGAGCGGAACGTGATGCAAGATTGAGCATTCGCAAGTTCATGGTGGATGTCTCGCTAGGGGTAGCAATGGGTAAAATAGGCAAAACAGCAAACTTTCAGTGATATCCGGCAACTTCTTAAACTCGAAGTACAATGAATCCGAGAGCCCATCAGAACTTAGCCAACTCCACCGACTACCTATTATTAATTTAGCAACAAAATTTCACGCAATACCGCTTACAAAAGTGTCATGGCAGATTTGTCATTTCAGCTCACCACCCAGTTGAACATAATTAGCCAACGTTCAGAAATCCTGCATACGTAAATAACTAGCCCCTGCTACCCTTCGTCCTTTCTCTGCAACTGGGATAAACAGAACAATCTATACAATTTTAGAGCTCCCAGATTCAGATCATTATCATGTAAACATTTTTGTAGCAAAGATGAGGGTGGCGGGAGCTCATCTGCATGGCAAACCGCATCGCAGATATCCTCGATATAAATTCCCGGAACAAATTGCCTGATTCTAGCGTTCAATTTACACAATGAAACCCGCAACTCCCTCGTCAAACATTCGGCGTCTGAAGGATTCAAGCTGCTCACTCTCAGCCCAAAGGACTCTGAATCTTTGGCTTTATTTAGGTCACCAGAATGAGCGGGAGCCTTTAAAAACAACCCAACAACCATGCGCACAGAAAACTGCAAGGAATAACACTCGCTAATTAATATTTCAGAGAGCTCATACTCACTTGAATAATTCATTTTAGAAGAATCATTTGACATAACCACATATCACCTGCTTGAGCACTGACACCCCAGTTAATACCTATGTTCGCTTTCTCGCGCTGTCAATAATCTTTAACAGACCGACTTCGATACCGCAGTAACATATTAATCGATGGTAAACAGCTTCAATATCTTGCTGACAATTGACTAGTATGGAATTTAACGAAGTGCATGAAGCCATTTTAGAATCTCTTGCTAAAATATCGCATAGCCTCTTATTCACTGATCGAAGCTCATCCAGGTCCGACCCAAGCCGGCCAGTAGTAGTAAGCATCGCAAGTTCTATCTTATTGGTCAGCTGGATCACGGAGAGCTCTAACAAATTTAATTGAGCAAGCAGGCAAACAATGCCGTTGACATCATCGGGCGCGTTCGCTATAGCAGCCCTTATGTTAGCTATTTCAGCTCTATTCGAGCGAAGCTGTACAGCAATAGACCTGTGATTAAATATATGCTTATCGGCCTCAGCAAGATACCGGTCAATTTTTCTCTTGTAATTGCAAACCAAGCTGCTTAGTAGTAAATCATTCATACTAGAAACTTCGATGACTGAGCGGAAGCACAGGATTTACTATTTACTCATATTTCCTTATAGCTGCATAGGCCAGGACATCAACTCTTCGTTTTTCTCAATAAAATTTCGTTTTTTTAGGGTCTTGTGGAAATGAATTAAAAATAAATAGACATCACGACTTATCGATAACCAAGTCTCCTTTATTCATGTACTGAGTCTGAAAAGGGGTATTACCATATTTGTCCTTATAGTACCTAGCAAACAAATCAAGATCAGAAAAGCCCCACCGAAGCCCTATCTGCTGCCATCCCGTACGCTCGTCCTCGCTGATAAGATCGTTGTGAGCGCAAGCTAGGCGTAGGTCCCTGAGATAGTGCATTGGCGAAACATTCTTATGCAATCTGAAACCTAGCTGCAAGTTCCTCACGCTCGTATGCGCATAGGTAGCAACATCACTAATCAAGATATCTTCGCACGCATGAGCGTGCATATATTCAATCGCCCTACCGATATGCCTAGGTATAAGTGGCTCAGATTTTCTCGTCCTATTTTCGTGGTAATTATTAGGAATCAGCTCTAACAATGTAGAGACGAGCGCTTGCTTTAGATAGCTCATAGCTAAAGGCGATCGTTGAGCCTGACGTAAGTCCATTCCATTCTTTATACACGATAAAAGGGAGTTGATCATTGACCAAATTTTTTTATCGTTTTGCAGCAGAGACTGAAACTCTAACCGATCATTACGTTGTATGCCTCGTGAAGATCGCAGTTCACGATCGAAGACTTTAGCATCAATCATTATTGTATCGGTAGACGTACCCCGTGCGAACTGACCCTGCACAAGCATCGAACTGTCTACAACGCACAACTGCTGAGAAGATTTAATAACACCGTGCTTGTTCATCTCCCAAGTCGATTCACCTCTGTGCGTATAACAAACAAAATATACGTCTGTGTTATTTTGCTTTTCAAATCCCCAGCCGGAAGCGCTGGCGGTGGAGCATATGAAACATTCGCCAAGACTGTAAGTTATTTTCTTATAGTCCAATGCTCCACCACCCAAAAACCTAAGCGCGGGTGAAAGCCCACAGTTATTATAATAATGCCAAAGCGAGCTCTCGTCCTTAAGATGCACTTTCGAAATGGATAAATCATTCATTATGGCACCTGATATTAAGCCAGCAGTATCACCTGCGCGGTTAAAATTCGTATTAGTCACCGTCCCTCTCCGAGAGTTTACTTTCAGCCATTCCAATGGTCTGTACAATTTTGCGCCATGCGAACAGCCGGCGAAGTTAGTATCTATTGAAACAAACAAGCACGGCGCATTGGTCTAACAGCCTGAAGCGAATACAACCTCTTCGATGATATAAGTCAGGTTCACACCGTTATCATTCAAATATCGAATGCGTTCGCTGCAAAGGCATGCTTTCCCCTGCAGATTTCTCACCGATGATGCGGGTTGCCGGTATTATCGGCGACTGACTTCATTGACCGTTTTTAACTCGACTCCAGATACGCGTGCGCAACCGGTCAGCCTCCAGCGGCATCGCTTCAAGCACGAAGAGCTTTTTCATAACGCTTTCAGGCGGATAAACCATCGGGTCGTTGAAGACAGCACTGTCGACTATGTCGTTAGCAGCTACGTTGCCATTGGCATAGTGCACGTGGTTACTAATGTCGGCTATGACGTTGGGCTCTAATAGGTAATTCAAAAACGCGTAACCGGCCGTTTCATTTGGAGCATCGGCAGGCATCGCGACCATGTCGAACCACATAGGTGAGCCTTCCTTGGGGATGGCGTAAGCAATCTGCTGGCCGTTCCCGGCCTCATTAGCCCGCGCTGCGGCCTGCATCACATCGCCGGAAAAGCCCACCACCAGACACACGTCACCCGTTGCAAGGTCGCTGGTGTACTTGGAGTTGTGGAAGTAGCTTACATAGGGGCGCACCTTGAGTAGCAGCTCCTGTGCCTTCTTGTAGTCGGCCTTGACATTGCTGTGATGCGGCAAACCAAGGTAGTTCAAGGCGATGGGAAGGATCTCGGGACCATTGTCGAGCATCGCCACGCCGCACTGGGCGAGTTTCTTCATGTTTTCCGGCTTGAACACGATGTCCCACGAGTCTATCGGTACATCACCCAGGACCGCTTTGACCTTGGCCACGTTGTAGCCGATGCCGGTGCTGCCCCACAGGTAGGGAAAACCGTAGCGGTTACCGGGGTCATTGGCCTCCAGAACCTTCATCAGCGTCGGGTTGAGGTTGTGCCAGTTCGGGAGTTTGCTGCGGTCCAACGGTTTGAGTGCGCCGGCCGTGATCTGCCGGGCCATGAAGTGGTTGGATGGAAACACCACGTCATACCCTGAATGGCCGGCCATCAGTTTGACGTCGAGCACCTCGTTGCTGTCGTACAGGTCATATTGAGTCGGGTGCCCGGTCTGGGCGGTAAAGTTTTGCAGGGTATCTGGAGCGATGTAGCTGCTCCAGTTGTAGATCCTGACGGTGTCTGCTGCCTGAGCGGTAGACGCGATCAACAGTAACGGAAAGATCGACTTCAACATGCGAGACCTCAACCTTTGTTCTAGGCGTTATGGATGAAGGCAGTTCAGAAAATCAGTACGTAGCTCTTGCGAACGGTTTCTTGTACATCCCAGATTCCCGTCGTGTTCGCAGGGAACATCAACGCGTCGCCGGCCTGGATATGAAGGGTCTCGCCACCGTCCGGGGTAAAGGTGCAACGCCCCTGAATGAAGTGGCAGAACTCCTGTTGCACGATCTGGCGCCGCCAGCGGCCGGGGGTGCATTCCCACACGCCGGCCTCAACGCCGTCGTCGCGTTCGACGCATGCCGTGGCAACCTGTGAAAGCGGCTCGCCCAGCGGTACACCAACAGCGCCAGGCTCACCGAGAGGCAAACGGGCGGTGTCGCGAAAATGATCGATCTTCATGCAAACGGCTCCTTGGACTTCATCAGACGTTCCATGCAACCGGCCAAGCCTTCAGCCATCCGGCGACGCCAGCGTGGCGCATGGAGGTTGGCCAATACCTGATCCTCGTGAACGAAGCTCTGGATAATGGCGTTGTAACCCAGCCAACGCAGAGGCTCGGGCTCCCATCGTGGCAACGAGTCCAGGGGACGATCACCCAACACCCAGGGTTGGCGAGTCAGTTCGTTGTCTTGGCCCAGAATCAACGCCGCCACGGTTCGGCCGCCCAGGTTGCTGGCGCCTACCCCTTCGCCTCCGTAGCCACCCGCCAGTGCGATCCGCTGGCGACGGTCGGCGAGCATGTGCGGGTGAAAGGACCGGGCGACCCCCAGATTTCCGCCCCAGGCATGGGTCAGGCGCACATTGCGCAGGATCGGAAAGAGTTCACTAAACAGGTGTTGCCGCAATGCTCGTTCGGCCTGAGTGAGGTTGAAGTCACTGCGCAGGCGACCGCCAAAGCGATAGCCACCGCGGGCGCCAAACACCAGGCGATCATCTCGGCTGCGCTGACCGTAGGTGACTTGGCGGCTGTTTTCGCTGAACGCCTGGCCACGGGTCAGGCCGATTTCGGCCCACACATCGGCCGGGAGTGGCTCAGTCGCGACGATCAGGCTTTGCGCGGCCAGTTGATGTTTGTTCAACGGGGGCAGGGTGCTGGCATAACCTTCGACCGCCGGCACCACCCAATCGGCGCTTACCCGACCGTGCTCGGTTCGAACCTGGCCTGGCTTCCAGTCGAGCACCGCGCTTTGCTCGAAAATGCGTACACCCATCCGTTCGACGGCGTCGGCCAGCCCCCGCACCAACCGTGCCGGCTGGATGGTCGCGCAGTGAGGTGAATACAGGGCGCCGCACGCCTGGGCCACATTGAGTTGTTCACGCATGGCCTGAGGACTCAACCAGCGGTAGTCGTCTTCACCCAGGCCTTGCGCACGGGCGACGTCGAGTTGTTCGCGCAGGCGCCGTTCTTGCTCGGGATAACGCGCCGCACAGTACAGCACGCCGCCTTTGCGCAGTTCGCAATCAATGCCTTCGAGGTGGCACACCCGCGCTACCTCGTCGGGGATTCCACGCAGCAGTCGGTAGCCCGCGTGGCGTTGCGCGGCAGGTAATGGCCCCAGGAGCCGGTCTTCGCCCAGCAGGTTGCCCATCAACCAGCCGCCATTGCGACCGGAGGCGCCGTAGCCGGCAATCTGTGCTTCAACGATGACGATGTTCAGGTGCGGTGCTTGCTGTTTTAGGTAATAGGCCGTCCAGAGGCCGCTGTAACCGGCGCCGATAATCACAACGTCTGCTTGCAGATCCTGATACAACGCCGGGCGCGGCGTCAGCGCCTCGCCGAGTTCCTCCATCCACAAACTCACACCACCCCAGCCAGACATCCCCATGCTCCATCGGTTGTTTGTCGACAGAGATTAATGCGCTGCGACAGGGGCTGTGTTATCTGCGGGCACGCACGCAATTGGCTTTCAACCACGCCTTGGGCGTGCAGCCGGTATGACTTCGGAAGGCCTTGTAGAACGCCGAGGTGGAGTTGAATCCGGCACTCACCGCAAGGGCCTCGATGGGCGCGTTTTCACCGTGATTGACGAGGCGCTCAAGCAGGTAGGCCAGCCGTGCTTGGGTCACGTAGCGATAGAAACTTTGTCCCAGCACTTGGTTCAGCAGGTAAGACAGCTGATTACGGCTGTACCCGGTAGCGCTGGCAATCCGTGCAAGATCCAGATCCGGGTCGAGGAAGGGCTGCTGGCGGGTAAAGTAATCGGCCAAGTCTCGCGCCATGAACGTCAGCTGGCGCGCCGAGAGACCCAGTTTACTGATGGCGGGGGCGTGGCGCCCAGTCTGGGGCTCGCTGTCGCGCACCAGCGAGGCATATTCGTTTATACGGAGGATCAGGCCATCACATACCGTGATGGCTTCACTGGTGCGAAAAACCACCCGCTCGCCACTGCCTTTCAGAGCCGTCTGGTACTGGATGAATGCGGTACAGCCATCTGCACGGATGCGGTCGTTGTGTTCAAGATACTCATCGGGATGACGCGGCAACGTGCTGGTGATGTAAGCGCGCAACTCGGTCAGACCCATGCTGCGGTTCTGGAAAAAATCGTTGTACTGCACTTGCGGGTGATAAATCGCGAGAATCGCCTCCAAGTCGCGGCGTTTCCACGCCATGTGGTAACGCAGCACCACTTCGAGGGTCAGCGCTGTCTGTTCGGCGGTATCTGGCGGAATGAGGAGCATGGTCTGACGGGCCTGATGACTGGACCGCACCAGTCTAGTGCTTGAACGGCTGAGTGAACAAATACAGGCAGGCCCGAGACTGTCAGATTTTTTGTGTGCGGGCCGGTAACGGCCTGCCGTTAGGCAGGCTGTGCTTTTACCGGGTCGGCCTGATAAATCGATCTCCGTACAGAATCGCAAATTGATTCATCGCACTCTTCCAGTTATGGGCTGCAGAGCCCCAGTTTGCAGTGATATTGCACAGCCCGAGCCAGATCAGTTTGGTTGCCGCATCGCCGGTCGGGAAGTGGCCGCGAGTCTTGATGAATTTTCGTAGCTGAGCATTGATGCTCTCGATAGCGTTGGTTGTGCAGACCACTTTTCGGATCGCTGGCGGGAAAAACGAAAAATGGAATCACTCGATCCCAGGCACGCCGCCAAGCCGCCACTACCGTCGGATATTGCTTGCCCCAGGCCCGGTTTCGAACGCATCCAGCGCTTGCTCAGCCGCTTCGGCGGTGACTGCTTGGTAGATCGGTTTAAGCGCCTTGGCCAGCCCAGGGCGCTTATCCCAAGCTGCGTACTCGAGGCTGTTGCGGATCAGGTGAACGATGCAAGTTTGCAGTGTTGTGGCTGGAAAGACCGCGCCAAGGGCTTCTGGCATGCCTTTAAGGCCATCTGTCACGGCAATCAGTACATCTTCAACACCGCGAGTTTTGAGGTCGTTGAAACCTTCATTCAGAACTTCGCGCCCTCGGTATTTTCGATCCATATGCCAAGAATCGCGCGCGTTCTGTCAGGCAAAACACCCAGCGCCAGATAAATCGCCTTGTTACGGACAAGGCCTTCTTCGCGATTTTGACCCGCAGCGCATCAAAAAAATGACCGGATACATGGGCTCAAGCGGTCGCTGTTGCCACGCACCAATTTCTTCCATGGCCTCGTCAGGGACCGAGCTGATGAAATCATGCGAAACCTCTGTGCCGTATTGCTCAGAGGGAAAAGCACGGATCTCACGCACCGTCATGCCTCGGGCATACATGGCGATGATCTTGTCATCGAGAAACTGCCATCCCGGTCGCGGGGAATATCCAGCCGCAGCGGGCCATCGCCGGTCAGTACGGTTCTTCCACTCTTGCCATCGCGCTGATTGGTCTCATCCTCTGGGCGCTGCGCGCCCGGAGGATAGCCCAAGTGATGGCCGAGTTTGGCGTTCAAGGCCCGTTCAATCAAGGCTTTCTTGAATACCGCTGAGGCGTCCTCGATAGCTTCCGCTGTCATCAACCCCTGGCCGAACTGCTCAAGCAGCTCTTTGGGATTTTGGGCAGGTCACGCAGGGGTTTCTTCTTGGTTGGCATACATGCACCTCTTACCCATGTTATGCCCGAACACAAAATTTCTGACACCCCCGCAGGCCCAGGCGTACCTGATTGAGCGAGCTGAGCCTCTAGCTGCCTGTAGCGCTGCCATATTTGCCGCCCAGCACCAACGCAACACCACCCAGCACAGCGACGGATGCCAACACCATCCTTACGCTCAGGCTTTCCCCCAGAAAAACGATACCAGCCAGCGAAGCCAGGATGGGTACGCTCAACTGCCATGTCGCTGCCTGAAACGAGGCAAGATGACGTACCGCGACGTACCAGGCCGCGTAACCGACGCCTGACGCCAGCGCTCCGGAAAGAACGGCATAAAGTATCCCCAGCGGATCCCAACGCAGCCCTAACAGAAACGGTAAGCTTGCAATCAGGACCAGTGGAATGGAGCGGATAAAATTGCCGGCAGTGGTCGCAAGAGGATCGGCGACACCCTTGCCGAGTAGTGAATAAACTCCCCAGGCCAGCCCCGATAGCAACATCGTGAGCGCACTCAGGGGATCGGGTGCTGCCGCGCCTGGAAGCAGCAGACTGACAAGGCCAATGAGCGCCAACACAAACCCAACGATCGCCAGCCCGTGCATCCGCTCGCCTTTGAACAAGCCGTACAGAACCATGCTCAGTTGAACCGCGCCAAACAACAGCAACGCCCCCGTCCCGGTCTCCAAATGATGGTATGCGAAAGAAAAAGCGAAGACGTAGATGAACAAGGCTGTGGCGCCTTTCCAACTGCCCTTGATGGAAGTCGTGGATCGCCTGACGACGCACATCAGCCATAGCACCAAGGCCCCGCTAACCAGCCGGACAACGCTGAAACTCGCAGCATCGACGTCGGTGTGCTTTAGCGCCAGGCGGCACAGCAGTGAGTTCGCGGCAAAGGCAATCATGGCGAAACAGATCATCACAATCAGCCTTGCCGAGGCTGATGGATTGGACGTTCGGGTGAAGTGTCTGCTCGTTGTCATGGTCGGTCCGAATGCCTTGGTAGGCTCCTAGAACTTTCGACGCCACCGCGCCCGTTGGAAACGTTCGACTATAGCGAGCTTATAAAGGCGCCTGTACCGATCGGTCAATACAATTTTTTTCCTACGACCATGGGATGAGCGTCTCTCGCATGTATCCTTCAGTGCGAGCCCATGGGTATGATTGACCCTCAACCGGTTGGAATTGACTCATGGGAAAAAAGAACGCCGTCGTCGCTGCCGAACCTGCTGAAACAAGCACCAAGGAACGGATCCTGAAAATCGCTGCACAGTTATTTTCAACGCGCGGGTTTCACGCGACCGGCATGGCTGAGTTGGAAAAAGCCACTGGCCTGGCTCGAGGCGCACTGTATTACCACATCGGCAGCAAGGAAGAATTGCTGTTCGAAATCACCAGCCGGTACCTGCGAGTGCTCATCGCAGAAGGCACGCCTCTGTGCGAGAGCGATTTGACTGCGGAAGATAAATTTCGCCATCTCTCGGCCATCGTGATGCGCACGATTGTCTCCCACCTGGCCGAAATGACGGTGTGTTTTCGCGAAGTGTATTCGGTCATTGGCGAGCGCCAGACCGAGTTGCTCGACCTGCACCGGCAATATGAAAAACTCTGGTCGCAGATCCTCAAGGCTGGCGTGAGCGAGGGGACCTTTCGCACATCCGACTCGTTGGCCGTGAAGGCTATCCTTGGTATTCATCACTACAGCTACTTGTGGATCAAGCCTGGAGGCCCTCGCTCCCCGGAATCCATCGCGACGTTTTTCTGTGACACCCTCCTGCCCGGACTGAAGGTTGAGCCGCGCCCCGCTTGACTGTCATCAACGGCGCTTCAGATGCGCCGCCTCCCTGGACCTCCTCCGCTTTTACGTTCCCTCGCCATGGTTGCCCTTGCGACTGGACCAGGCGTACTTTTCGTCCTACGCTGACCATAGACCGACCGATCGGTCTGTAGATGTACTGTTGCGTCGTTCCGACAAAAACAAGAGGGAAAAACAATGACAAAAAAGTCCATGATCCCCGCCAAGCAAGACATGCCTCAAACAGCTTTGGCTCGCAGGGATTTCCTGATTAAAAGCGGGGCCATTATCGGTACTGCTGCGTTTGCTCTGGGTGACAGCGACCTGGTCAACGGGGAGACGACCAACATCGCCCCGCCTGATCCGAGCCAGCTTCTTGAAGTCCCACAATGGACCCGCAGTCTTGGCGCTCCCACGGCAAGCCCTTATGGCAAACCTTCAACATTCGAAACCAAAGCGGTCAGGAATCTATATCCCGGCCTGAAGGACACGATGTCCGCCTACAGCACCTCGCCACTTCAGGAGTTGGACGGCATCATCACCCCGAACGGCCTTTTTTATGAGCGCCACCATGCGGGCGTCCCACAAATCGATCCGGCGCAACATCGGCTGGTGATTCACGGCCTCACCGAAACAGCCTTGATCTTTACCATGGACGAGATACGCCAATTCCCCGCCGTTTCTCGAGTGCACTTCATGGAGTGCTCGGGCAACCCATCGTTTCTCCCACCCTGGGGCAAAACCGCAGCAGAAGTCAGCGGCCTGGTGAGTTGCGCTGAATGGACAGGCGTTACTTTGAAAACCCTGCTGGATGAAGCCGGGCTTAAGCCTCAAGCCAAGTGGATCATCGCCGAAGGGGCCGATGGCGCGGCAATGACACGCAGTATTCCCATCGAGAAATGCCTCGACGATGTGCTGGTGGTCTACAGCCAGAACGGCGAGCGCCTGAGGCCGGAACAGGGCTACCCGCTTCGCCTGTTTGTCCCCGGGTACGAGGGCAATACCCACATCAAATGGCTGCGCCGACTCCACGTCACCGACGCGCCCGCCTACAGCCGGGAAGAAACCGCCAAATACACCGACTTGATGGCGGACGGCAAGGCTCGGAAGTTTTCCTTTGTCATGGAATGCAAATCGCTGGTGACCTACCCTTCCGGCACCCAGAAACTGACGCGCAAGGGCCTGCATGAGATGCGTGGCATTGCCTGGAGCGGCCACGGCAAAATCACCCGGGTCGATGTTTCCGTCGATGGCGGCGATAACTGGACACAAGCCAGGTTACAGGAGCCCATTCTGACCATGGCCCTTACCGTCTTCAGGGCGCCTTTCGAATGGAACGGCCAGGAATTGATGATCATGAGCCGCGCTATCGACGAGACCGGATACGTTCAGCCGATGCTGGACCAGTTGATCAATGAACGTGGCAAGGTCTCTTTCTACCACAACAATTCGGTGCAACCGTGGCGCGTGTCCAGCACTGGGGAGGTGACCAATGGACGGGCTTAAAGGTGGGTCGTTATTCATCGGTTTGCTTTGCGCCTTTGCGCTGACTCATGCCTCGGCACAATCCCGATACGGTTTGGGCACCAAGGCTACCGAAGCGCAGATCGCTAGCTGGAACATCGATGTAGCACCCGACGGCAAGGGCTTGCCTCCAGGACGCGCGACGGTGGCAGACGGGGAAAAGGTCTACATGAACAGCTGCGTCAGCTGTCATGGCGTGAAGCTTGAAGGCGGCATTGGTCCTGCATTGGCGGGGGGCAAAGGAACGCTGACGACTGACAAACCGCTCAAGACAGTCGGCAGCTATTGGCCTTATGCAACGACACTTTTCGACTACATCCGCAGAGCCATGCCCTTCCAGGCGCCACAGTCATTGTCCAACGAACAGGTCTATGCAGTGACCGGCTACATCCTGCACATGAACAAGCTGCTGGACGCCAACGCGACCGTGGAAGCGGCGACCTTGGCGGATGTAAAGATGCCGAATCGAGACGGTTTTTTTACCGATGACAGACCGGACAGCAAGGCTGTTGCGTGTATGTCGGACTGTTTAAAAGCCCACTGACGGATCAAAAAATGTAGAATCCGCTCGCCGGAAAACCGTTCCCTTCTCCACGAGCTTTGCTGATGAAGCTGGCCAGCCGCGAAAAATCGATGATTGCCTGGGTGCTGTATTTCAGCGTCCTGTTCGCGTCGTTGCTGTGCGCGATGGGCCATGGACAAATGGCCGGCTTGCGATTGAGCGGTCTGGACGGCGGACTGTTTTGCTCTACAGACGGCGGCGCGGTACTCGAAAGCCCGCACGACGTGCCCGCCCCTTCACTGCCCGTCGAAGCTGATTGCGTCATTGCCAGCCTGTTCGGCGCGATCCTGCTGGCAGCGTTTTTCGGGCTGCTCGCCCTGCTTGCCGGCGAGCCAGCCAGGCCCTTGCCCGCACAACCGACCCGCTGCTTACCCAGGCAGCGCTGGCCCCTGATCAATCCTCGCGCCTCCCCAGACCTGCTTCCCTCGCCTTGACATCATCACCACTTGCCGCTGCATGACGCGCGGTCGGTGTGTGCTCATCGAATTAAGACAGGAAGCTTTTCATGTTTCGCTTGACTACTTTGGCGCTGCTCGCGGGCAGCACCTGCGCGTGGGCGCAAGACACGACTCTGAACTTACCCGCCAGCTATATCAACGCCTCGGCCGACCAGCCGAAACCGGCCACCAGCCTGGACCTGGACACCCCCATCGAAAGCGGCTCGCGCCTGAACCTCAGTGCCCGGGAAAATCCCGCCTCTGTAAGCGTAGCCGATCGCAAGACAATGGAACGCATCGGTGCACGCAACTTTCAGGACGCGGCGAACGCCCTGCCCGGGGTGAACGCTTCCGCGCCACCCGGCTGGGGTGGCTATGTGTCGTACCGTGGTTTCAACGGTGCCCAGATCAGCCAGTTGTTCAACGGCATCAATCTGCAATACGGCGGCGCAGCACGTCCGGTCGGCGCCTGGATTTATGACCGGGTGGAATTGCTCGGCGGCCCCTCCTCGTTCCTCAACGGCAGCGGTGCCGTGGGCGGCAGCCTGAACGTGATAACCAAGCTTGCCAACCGCGACGAAGATACTTTCGAAGGCCGGATGAGTTACGGTCGCTACGACACCTGGGAAACCGCGGTCGGCTTCAATAGAGCGCTCAACAGTGGCGATGGCCCACGCCACTATGCGCGCCTCGACTACAGCCGCACCAACAGCAACGGTTACATCGACCGCCAGGAGAACGGTGCGGGCAACCTGGCCTTCTCGCTGCTCAGCGACATCAACGATCAACTCTCCCATACGCTGGCGATCGAATATCTGGAAGAGGAAGAAGACAGTCCTTACTGGGGCACACCGGTACTGCAACCAATGACCGGCAGATTGCACATCGACAAGCGCAACCGCTTCAACAACTACAACGTCAAGGATGGCCGCTATGAGCAGCGCACCCGCTGGATACGCTCGATCACCGACTACCATCTGGACGACAACACCCAGTTGCGCAATACCTTCTACCGTTACGACGGCCAGCGCGATTACCGCAACCTTGAGGTTTACCGCTACAACAGCGATAACAGCGCTATCGCCCGCTCCGGCGGTTACCGCCAAAGGCACGATCAGGAGGTCAACGGTGACCGTATCGAGCTGACTCACCAGGCTCAACTGTTCGGCCTGGCCAGCGATTGGGCTCTGGGCGTGGATTACAACACTAACCAGCAAACCAACTATCCATTGTCCAAAGGCGCCTTCGACACCATCGATCCAGATGGCTTCGAGCCGGGCCACTTCTCGGACATTCCGGGGATGGATGCACCGCGCACTAAAGGCCGCAGTACTTGGACCGACACCTCGTCGGCTTTCCTCGAGAACCGTACGCGTCTGACCGAGCGACTGGCGCTAATTACTGCGTTGCGCTATGACCATATCGACTTCGAGGTCATCGATCATGCGGCGCAGGCCAGGCTCGACAAACGTTGGGATGCAGTCACGGGTCGCCTGGGTCTGGTGTACGACCTGACGTCGAATGTCAGCCTTTATACCCAATACAGTACGTCAGCCGAGCCGCCGGGAGGTACGCTTACCGGCGCCTCCATTTCCCAAGTGGGCGACTTCGACTTGAGCACCGGCCGCCAAATCGAGGTGGGCAGCAAGTTCGATTTTCTTGAGGGTCGCGGCTCGGCCACTGCGGCGGCCTACCGCATCGTGCGCAAGAACATCTCCGTCCCCTCCTCTACGGTGCCCAATACCACCGAACAAGCGGGTCAGCAGACTTCGACCGGCATCGAGCTCGCGACTTCGTTCAAGATCACGCCCAAGCTATTGGCCGCGGGTAACTTCAGCTGGGTCAGGGCCGAGTACGACGAATTCAATGAAACCATCGCAGGCGTCGTTTACTCGCGCAAAGGCAAGAATCCGGTGAACATTCCAGACCGCGTAGCCAATCTCTGGTTGACCTATGACGTGGCTCCCGACTGGCAACTCGGGGCCGACGCACGTTACGTGTCGTCGGTCTACGCCAATACGGCCAATACGACGTGGGTGCCCTCGTACACCGTTTATGGTTTGTCCATGACTCACGACCTGGACAAACACATGCAGCTCAGCGCGCGTCTGCGTAACCTGAACGACGAGGTCTATGCTCGTTTCATTCACCAGAGCAACACCCAATATTACCTAGGAGAGCCGCGCAGCCTGGAAGTCGCTGTGCAGTGGAGCTACTGATAAGAAAGAACCCGTAGCGTTATGGAGGGGCCCGCTGGACTGACATCCCAGCGTCCCTTTCATGATTCAAGCAGCTGGTCGTTCCCCTTTGATAAGCTCGAAAACATCGCTTATAGAACGAGGTTCGCCAGACTGTTTTTTTTTTCGATCTCCTCAGGCTTCTACTGTTGCGGCCAATTGCTTACGAATGTCCATTCGGTCAAAGTGAGCGCGCTTTTCAATGATTTTTCCATCGGCAACGGTCAGGAGCATCATCAACGAAAATCGTACTCGGGCCCCTTTCGGCTCAATCCCTTCAAATATTCCGGTTTGCCGACCATCGAATATCATGTAAGCCGCAACCTGATCGCCCTCGGCGAGCAGTGATTCGATCTTAAAAGTGAATCCTTCGAAGGCATCGAAGTTTTTTTTCTCCGACTGGATGAATCCTGCTGCTCCAGGAATAGGCGTGTCTACTTGGGTATAAAAAACAAAGCTCTCATGGCAGCAACTCGCCGCTGCCGCGTAATCCTCAAGCTGAATAGCGGCATAAAATTTTCGCACCAGTTCTTTGTTTGCTTCGACCGACATTAACTTTCTCCTTGCTGAATGGTCGTTTGGGCTCGCTGAATCAGAGACTACAAGTCTCGCCGTCTTCGGGGATGAGCAAGCGATCAGTCATGCCCTTCTCCACGGAGAACTCACGAAGCTCTTTACGCGTCAGCACAGCATGGTTTACAGACTCCATATGGGTAGCGATAAGCGTCGCCTGAGGCGCTGCCTGAAAAACTTCGTAGACGTCCTGCTTACCCATGATGATGGAACCGAGCCCGATCACCTGGGCATCTCCGGCATTTAGAATGACGACTTCGGGCTGAAACTGCTGCAAGGCGTCCTGGACGTATTGATTCCAGATCGTGTCGCCAGCGAGATAGAGAGTTTTCTCGTCTGGATGACTGAACATTACCCCGCACACCTCGCCAAGAATTTCCCCCATAGCTGCCATTGCACCATCAGTGCCGTGTTGACCGAGAGTCTGCGCCAGCGACACTCCATTAAATAGCGCTCCTTTGATCAGTCGAACGTCGCCGAAACCCTGAGATAGGATCAACTCACGGTCCTCTTCATTCTGAACAAAAATCGGCAGTTGTTTGGGAACCAGGGCTTTAGCGGCCTCGTCCCAATGATCGGGGTGGGTATGGGTCACGATGACGGCGTCAACGTTCAAGATGTCTTCCATGGACACCGGCAATGCCACCGTAGGGTTGAACAAATGGCTATTAGCCGTCCCCTCAAACCCTGGATATGCCCCCTTCTTTGCAAGCAAAGGGTCGATCAGAAACCGAGTCCCTGCGTATTCAATAATCAACGTTGCGTTACGTATCTGCGTGACCTTCACGATATTCTCCTTGACTCAAGCTATGATTTGGACCGAACAGTCCAAAATGTATAAAGTTTTCGACTCTTACAAATCCAAATTCGACAGCAGCAGGTGCAGCGCACTTTCTAAATCTTGTTTCGTGTATCCAGCACGTGCCATGACCTGCAGTCCGGGAAAAGCCAGAACCAACAGACGGGCCAATTCTCGGGCATTCCGGTTACTACCCAATGACCCATCTTGTTGCCCTCGCTCAATCGCCCTCTCCAACGCCTCCTCAATGAGACGAAAGTCCTCCATGACCCTCTGACGGACATCAAGATCATGTGCCGCCATCTCTACAGCTTGATTGATGCTCATGCAGCCATGAGATTCACTTGGGTCATTAAGGTCAGCAAAAAGAGAACGGAAGAACGACTCGATAGACAGGCGTGCAGGGCCGTCCTGCAAGGCTCTATGCATGTCTTTAGCTCGCTCACGACGATAGGCGTCGAACGCCATAATAAATAACTCGCGCTTGCCGCCAAATGTTGCGTACAAACTGCTTTTGCTCAGCCCCGTGGCGCCGAGAAGGTCAGTTATTGAAGTTGCCTCATAACCTTTGCGCCAGAACACAACCATTGCCTTGTGTAAAGCTTCTTGCGTATTGAATGTCTGCGGTCTGGACATGTTCGATTCGAGCGCTCCGTTGCGTAAGCCGGATTGGACTGTATGGGAACTACTCTAACCGTTAAGGACCGATCGGTCCAGAATAACGTCAAACCACTGGTCGGTAAGCGACAGCTCATCAGTCAAGTGGCGTGTTTCAGCCTCAGTCGCATATGCAGTGACCGGTCTGCGCAAGCGATGATCGTTCCACCATACTGCGCTGAGCTGCCATCCCAAGTGGTAATCACTCCATCAGCGCCTTTTACTATCGGAATCAACGCTTGGATATCGTAAGGCTGCAGACTGGCTTCGATCACCACATCAACGAATCCCGATGCGAGCATGCAGTACGCATAACAATCTCCGCCAAAACGAACCAACTTCACCTGATCCGCTACCGCTTGAAAAGCGTCTCGACGAACTGCCGTGTCGAACAACTGCAATGTCGTGCACATCAACGTGGCCGAGGAAATTTCCGGGCATTGACGTGTTTTAACTTGTTTCCATTGAGCCAAGCGCCTTCAGGCGTGCCAACGTACCGCTCGCCAGTAAATGGCTGATTCATCACGCCGAGCACAGGACGCTGACCATCGTTTAGGGCTATTAGCGTCCCCCATAGTGGCAAGCCAGTGATAAACGATCGAGTCCCATCGATAGGATCAAGTACCCAACTCAGTTCACTGCGCCCCTGCAGCGAGCCTTCCTCCTCACCTAAAATTCCATGTGTGGAGTATTGATCCTGAATCAGTTCACGCATTGCTTGTTCGGCTTTACGATCAGCCAAGGTTACCGGACCTTAGACGCTACCCCCTTTGTGCTTTACATCCAACGTGCTTCGAAAGTACGGCTCAATAACCTCAGCGGAGACATCAGCTAAACGCTCAGCGAAATGCTGATACTCATTAATCAAACGCATGTCCAACACATCAGCCCTCCTTCCCGGGCGCGGGCGCTGTCTGGCCGCTGTCTTTCAAGGCCTTGGTCACTTCCGGCGGCATGTATTTTTCATCGTGCTTGGCCAGCACTTCGTCGGCCACCACCACGCCGTCGGCATTTAGCTTGCCCAAGGCGACAATGCCCTGCCCTTCGCGGAACAGGTCCGGCAGGATGCCGCGGTAGGTGATGGTCACGGTCTTGTTGAAGTCGGTGACGTTGAAGGTCACGTCCAGGGAATCCCCGGAGCGCACCAGCGAACCTTTCTCCACCATGCCGCCGGCACGGATGCGCGTGTCCTTCGGTGCTTCGCCGTTGGCGATCTGGGTCGGGGTGTAGAACAGGTTGATGTTCTGTTGCAGGGCACTCAGGGCCAGGCCGACCGCGGCGCCCACGCCCACCAGGATCGCAAGAATGATGACAAGACGTTTTTTGCGCAGCGGATTCACTGACCGTTCTCCCGGCGCAGACGACGCGCCTCCTGTTGCAGATACCGCCTGCGGGCCAGGACCGGCACCGCCACGTTGAGGACCAGCACGGCCAGGCAGATGCCATAGGCTGACCAGACATACAGGCCATGATGGCCCATGGCGAGGAACTCGCCGAATGAAGCGAAACTCATCGAGCGCTCTCCAGGCTGCTCTGCACTTCGGCCTTCACCCAACTGGCGCGGGCCTCGCGCTTGAGCACTTCCAGGCGCATGCGCAGCAGCAGCACCGCGCCGAAGAAACAGTAGAAACCCAGCGCCGTGAGCAGCAGCGGTAGCCACATCTCCACGGGCATTGCCGGTTTTTCGGTGATGGTGAAGGTCGCGCCCTGGTGCAGGGTGTTCCACCATTCAACCGAGTACTTGATGATCGGGATGTTGATCACCCCGACAATGGCCAGCACCGCGCAGGCATTGGCGGCACTGTCACGATTGCTGATGGCGTTGCCCAGCGCAATGAGACCGAAGTACAGGAACAGCAGGATCAGCATCGACGTCAGTCGGGCATCCCAGACCCACCACGAACCCCAGGTCGGCTTGCCCCAGATGGCCCCGGTGACCAGCGCCACGGCGGCCATCCAGGCGCCGATGGGCGCGGCGCATTGCAGGGCCACGTCGGCCAGTTTCATTTTCCACACCAGCCCGACCACGCCACACACCGCCAGCATCACGTAGATGGACTGGGCCAGCATCGCGGTGGGAACGTGGATGTAGATGATGCGGAAGCTGTTGCCTTGCTGGTAATCCGGTGGGGCGAAGGCCAGGCCCCAGACCACGCCGACGCCAATCAGCAGCAGTGCGAAGAGGCTCAACCAGGGCAACAGTCTGCCGCTGATGCCGTAGAACCACTTGGGTGAGCCGAGCTTATGAAACCAGGTCCAGTTCATTGCTGTTTCCATCACGGTTGCGGCCCAGGATTTGCGACCGCCGAATCTGCCCATGGAGCAGGCCTCGCTAGCTGTTCGTGTTCCCTTTAACCAAGAGTGTTTTACATTCTGGACGCTTCAGAAAATGAACGGTCAAACCAAAAATCAACCCCCAAAAAGGGGCGGAGAATCCACAAAAAGAGACCCCAGAAGCTGTAACGAGAAAAGTGAAAAGTCCTGCGTCGTGCTCTTTTGTCTCACCCAGGCTGCGCACCAATGCATCGCCGATCGCGCCATACAACGCCAAGCCTGCAAGTGCTGCGATCAACGCTCTAGGAAACGCCGCGAACAAGGAAACCAGCGTGGCACCTGCTATACCAAACAGCAGATAGGTGGCACTCCCGGAAAGAGCAGCGACATAGCGCCGCCGCGGATCCTCATGGGCCTCGAGGCCGGTACAAAGGCTTGCTGTAACTGCCGCGAGGTTCAGACCATGGCAAGCAAAGGGCGCCAACAGCATCGCGCCGATAGCACTGACACTGATAATGGGACTGGCAGGCGTGTTGAACCCTGCGTTGCGCAAAACTGCCATGCCTGGCATGAACTGGCCCGTCAGCGACACCACAACCAACGGCAACGCCAAATTCAAAATGACCGTTAAAGAAAACTGAGGAGCGATCCATTGAGGAGTGGCTAGGTCAAACACTAACACTTCGGTTCGCAAGTGCCCGCCAAACATCGTGACGGCGCCACCGACCAGCAAAACGGCCAACACGGCATAACGTGGCCAGACTCTACGCATTAGGATGTACGCAATAAACATCGACGAGACCAAGGCTGGCTGCTCCGGTAGCACCCGAAATACCTCGATGCCGAACGAAAAGAGAATGCCGGCTTGCATGCCCGCCGCGATCGAGCCCGGCAAGCGAGCGATGATTCGATCGAAAGCACCGCTAACGCCAATCAGCAGTAGGATGACATTAGCGACTATAAACGCACCCACCGCTTGATTGATGCTCATTTGCGGAAGCGCCGTAACGAGCAGCGCCGAACCGGGGATGGACCACGCAATCACGACCGGCACCCGATAATACAGGCTGAGCGAAGCCCCAATTACCGCACTGCCAATCGAGATCGCCCATATCCAGGATGAAAGAACTTCCTGTGAAAGGGACGCACTCTGTGCGGCATGAAAAACCAACACAAGCGGGCCGGCATAAGAAATCAACGTTGCAATGATCCCTGCCACCAGAGCTGATGGCGAAGCATCTCTGAGCACACTTTTCATGGCATTCGCAATTTATCGACGCAACAAGGAACGACTCATCAGAACGGGGGCCGTCCCGCTGGCCCCGTTCTGGTGAATTAATCATGCATTCTGGAGGGCTCGGGGGCGCTGACTGCGCTGCTCTGCAGTTGGATCAACAGCGTGTTGCAGCTGGAAGTTAAACTTGAGTTCAGCGTAGCGCCCCGAAACACCCCGTGCGCCATCCTCCTTGAACTCCACCTCTCCAACCAATCCATCGCGGGTGGCGTATGCAAAGTCATCCCAAAGGTACTTATCTCCTGAAAGATTGATCTGAGTAGTCAGATGCCTGTGTCCTGGAGCCGAAATGAAGAAGTGAACATGCGCCGGTCGCTGGCCGTGGCGACCGAGCCCGTCCAGGCATTCCTGGGTAGGGCCCTGCGGATCGCAACCATAGCCGGAGGGCACGATACTGCGCGCACGGTAGCGCCCCTGCGCATCTGTAATGATGCGACGACGCAAGTTGTACTCAGACTGGCTCTTATCGAAAAATGAATACGTGCCCTTGGTATTGGCGTGCCACAAATCTACCGTGGCGCCCGCCAGTGGATGACCCTGTGTATCAAACACTTGGCCTTCAAGGAACATCACGGTAGCTGGCCCCTCCTCGTTGCCGTCGTCCATACGGACTTCGCCTTCGCTTATGGGGGCACCAGCAACGTAAAGGGGGCCCTCGATGGTACGTGGCGTACCGCCCGTCAACCCTACCTGCGCATCCTTGGCGTCTTGCAGCAAATCCAGGAAGTGCTCAATACCTAGGCCTGCGACCAGCAACCCGGCCTCACTGCGCCCGCCCAAACGGTTGATATAGTCCACCGCTTTCCAGAACTCATCCTCGCTGATTTCAAGGTCTTCGATTATCCGCGCGGTATCGTTCAACACTCGTAGGATGATGCTTTTGAGGCGCGCGCTGCCCGCCGCATTTTTCAACCCAGCAGCATCCTCGAAGAACTTCTGAATCTCGGCGGTTTGCGAAATCTTCACGGTCATGGTGTTCACCTCATCTTGTTTTTTTAGAGTGATCGAATAGCAATTGCAGGAATCTCAACGGTCATCCGCATGGATGGACGAAGGGTGGCGACACAGCCCGTTGATCTCGATGCTCATGTAGGGAAAAAGCGGCAGCTGCATGAGGGTGTCGTGCAGCGCCTCGACGCTAGGTGCATCGAACACGCTGTAGTTGGCGTAGTGACCCGCGATGCGCCAGAGGTGGCGCCAAGTACCCTCGCGCTGCAGTCGCTGGGCCAGTTCTTTTTCGTCGGCTTTGAGTTGCGCTGCCCTGCTCGCATCCATATCGAGTGGGAGGTTCACGGTCATCTTGACGTGGAATAGCATGGTGCTCTCCTTATAGGGTTGCGGATTCAGGAACGGCGAAAATGAGCCAGGCGATCTTCATCCAATGCCAATCCCAGACCTGGCGTGGATGGAACAAGAAGCTGGAAATCACGATACTGTGGTCGCTCGACCACGATGTCTTCGGTCAATAACAGCGGACCAAACAACTCGGTGTCCCAGGTCAGATGCTTGAGCGTGACGAATGCATGAGCCGAAGCCAGGGTGCCGATTGCACCTTCCAGCATCGTCCCCCCGTACAGCGCGATGCCGGCCGCTTCGGCAATCTGTGCCGTACGCAGCACAGCGCGAGGGCCGCCATTTTTTGCGATTTTTAGCGCGAAGACGCTGGCTGCGCCATCCGCCGCCAGGCTGAACGCGTCTTCGACGCTTTCAATGGACTCATCGGCCATGATGGGTGCCGGGCTTCGCTGGTTCAGCCGAACCTGGCCTGATCGATTAACCCGCGAGATGGGTTGCTCGATCAGATCAATGCCGTTCTCGCCAAGCACCTGGCAGCCACGTATTGCCTGGGACTCGTCCCAATACTGGTTGACGTCGACCCTCACACTGGCACGATCGCCAAGGGCCTTTTTGATCGCAACGACATGCTTGAGATCCTGCTCCAGAGGATTGGCGCCGATCTTCAATTTGAAGATGCGATGACGGCGCAGCTCCAACATTTGCTCGGCCTCGGCAATGTCCCGGGCGGTATCGCCGCTGGCAAGCGTCCAGGCGACTTCCAGGCTGTCGCGTACCCGACCGCCAAGCAGCTCGCAGACGGCCATTCCAACGCGTTTGCCCTGGGCATCGAGTAGCGCGCTTTCGATGCCGGACTTGGCAAAAGTATTGCCCTTGGCAATCTTGTCGAGTTTTTGCATCGCGGCATTAATGTTGTCCGCTGCCATGCCTACCAGCGCGGGCGCCAAGTGAGCGTCGACATTGGCCTTGATACTCTCCGGGCTTTCATAGCCGTAGGACAAACCGCCGATGGTGGTGGCTTCGCCGATGCCTTCGATGCCGTCACTGCATTGAAGCCGCAGAATAACCAAGGTCTGCTTTTGCATCGTGTGCATGGCTAGCTTGTGCGGACGAATAGTCGGCAGGTCGACGATGATCGCCGACAGGCTGTGGATCAGTACTGGGCTCATGACAATCTTCCGATACGTGAACTGAGAGACACCTGGTTCCGCTCAAGGAACAAGGCAAGATTGGTTACGGTTTGGCGGCCATCAAAACGCTCGAATCGGCCACGTTTCTTTTGCCGACGAGGGTGAACAGCGCCATGGCTATCGCGGCAATGGCGCCTGGAACCGCGAACGCAACGAAATTCAATGGCAGCGGCAGGCCAATGCCCAGCAGTGCTCCCCCCAACAGCGGCCCCAGGATCGCGCCATTGCGACCGATACCCGATGCCCATCCAAGGCCAGTGGAGCGAATCGACATGCCGTAGAACTGGGCAGTGGCGGCGTACAGGAGAATTTGCGTACCGATGGTTGTCGCGCCGGCCACACTGATCAGCAGATACAACAATGCCGGCGAACTTTTGAATCCCAGAAGGCTGATGGACACGGCGGCCGTCAGGAAAAACATCACCGTCACTTTTCCAAGGTTGTAGCGGTCTCCCAGCCAGCCACCAAAGATCGCTCCGGCCATACCACCGAAATTCAGCGCCAACAGAAAGGTCAGGCTTGAACCTAAGCTGTAACCGGCATTTGCCATCAGCTTGGGCAGCCAGGAGCTAAGTGCATACACCATGAGCAAGCAGCAGAAAAATGCGACCCACAAACACAGGGTGCGGGACGCGCGCCGCTCACGAAACAACGCCAGCAGAATCACTCCGCGGCCCTTGTTGTCCGCCTGGCTCAACGTATCGCTATCGCTGGGAGCCGAAGCAGGGTCTACTTTGCTCAGAATGCGCCGCGCCTGCCCTTCCCTCCCGGCCCGAATCAGGAAACCGATCGACTCGGGTAAAAAAACCAAGATCATGGGCAGCAGCAAAAGGGGCACGGCTGCGGCGAAGAACATGGATTGCCACCCGAAAAGCGGAAGCATGTAAATTCCCACGCTAGCGGCAAGCACGCCTCCCAGCGAGTAGCCACTGAACATGACCGCAACCAAAGTGCTGCGAAGACGTCTCGGGGCGAATTCGCTCATCAATGCGACTGCGTTAGGCATCAGCCCCCCGCAGCCCAATCCGGCAAGAAACCGGCAAATGCCAAACTCTGTCGGATTGCTGACAAAACCGTTGATAAGGGTTGCCGAAGAAAACAACGTGAAGCAGATTGCGATGCTTTTCTTTCTTCCGATCCTGTCAGCCAGCGACCCAAACGCAAGCGCTCCGAACATCATGCCGAACAGTGCATAACTGCCCAGTGCGCCGGCCTGGATCGGCGTGAGTTGCCACTCGCGCATAATGGCCGGCAGCACAACGCCGAAGATGAACAGGTCGTATCCGTCAAATATCAAGAGCAGCGCGCAAAGCGTTACCACTCCCCAATGGAATCGGCTGAAGCGTGCATTGTCGATGAACTGATTAACGTCAATTACTCGCATGGCGTCGTTACTCTTGTTTTTATTTTGGGAACCACATCGGCGATGCAATCTGTCGCGCCTGATGCGACAGGTTTTCCTGGTCAGCCGAGGTCACCGCCACTGACTGGCAGCGTTACGCCGGTGATATAGGACGCGTCATCCGAGGCCAGGAACAGGATCGTGGCGACCTGTTCGTCGATCGTTCCGTAGCGCTTCATCAAACTGCTTTGAATCGTCTGGTCGACGATTTGCTGATACCAAACCTTCTCTTCTTCGGTTGGCTGCGCGGTGTTGCGGGGGATACGCCGCGGTGGCGCCTCGGTGCCCCCGGTCGCGATCGCATTGACCCGGATACCACGTTCGGCATTCTCGAACGCCAAGCAGGCGGTCAAGGCGTTAACGCCACCTTTGGCTGCGCCATAAGGAACACGGTTGACGCCCCGGGTCGCGATTGACGAGACGTTGACGATCACGCCGTGCCCTTGTTCGAGCATGTAGGGCAACGCCGCGTGACAGCACCAGAGGGTCGGAAACAACGAGCGACGCACTTCCGACTCGATTTGCGCGGCCTCGTAACGCTCGAACGGTTTGGTCCAGATAGTCCCGCCCACGTTGTTGATCAATATGTGCAGGCTGTCGAAAGCCTCGACGGCGGCTGCCATCACCGACATGCATTCGGTGTGCATTTCCAGATCGGCGACGAGGGTCAATACGTCGTCTTGTTTGAGCTCATGCACCAGCTCCGATCGATCAACCGCAACAACCCGCGCGCCCTCGGCCCGCAATTGCTCACACACGCTTCGACCAATGCCTTGAGCCGCGCCGGTTACCAAGGCAACCTTGTTTTCGAATCTGTTTTTCATGACAACCTCGAACGGAGTCTTTGCGTAACGATTCAGGCCGCGGCAGGCGCGAACTTTTCGAAATAGAAATTGGCAGGGTTAATCCCTTGCTCGCGGATGTAATGGTTGACCGCTTCGACCATCGGTGGCGGGCCGCACAAATAAACGTCTACCTCGCCCCCGTTGAGATGACAGGGCTCGATGTGCTGAGTGACATAGCCCTTGAACGGATAAGTACTTTCCGGATTGGCCACACAGGCGCGAAAACTGAAGTTGGGGATGCTCGCGGCGAAAGCTTCCAACCGATCCAACTCGACCAAATCGAAATCATTGGTGACGCCATAGATCAAGTGCACCGGATGCTCACTGCCCTGCTCCGCGATTTTTTCTAGCATGGCTGTGAATGGCGCCAGCCCGGTGCCGCCAGCGAGCAGCAGCAGTGGTCGCTTGATTTCACGCAGGTAGAAACTACCCAAGGGGCCGGCCAGGTTCATGCTATCGCCGGCCTTGGCCAGGCCGGTCAGGAAACTGCTCATCAGGCCGCCCGGTACGTTACGGATCAAGAAGCTGACCTCACCGTCTTTCTGCAACGAGCTGAAAGAATAGGCGCGTGTCTGTTCGCTACCGGGTACTTGCAAGTTGACGTATTGGCCCGGCAGGAACGCCAGCTTGTTTAGGCCATCGCCCTTGATCGATAGCGCGATGGTGCTTTGAGACAGTTGTCGCACATCGCTGATTGATGCCTGGAAACTCGCCTGTTCGATCTTGCAGACTTGCGAAGCTGCGGGCACCCGCACGACGCAATCGCTCTGAGCGCGCATCTGGCACGTCAGCACGTAACCTTGGGTAAGCTCGTCTTCGCTCAGGGCATCTTCGATGAAGTTGTCACCCATGTCGTAACGCCCGGCCTCGGCGAAACATTTGCAGGTGCCGCACGCGCCGTCACGGCAGTCCAGCGGGATGTTGATGCCTTGGCGATACGCCGCATCAGCGACGGTTTCGTGCCCCTGGGCCTCAATGAAGCGGGTGATCCCGTCTTCGAAATTTAATGCGATCTGGAAACTCATGTTGCACCTCACTCACAGCGTCGAGCCGACACTTGGATGCGTCGACAGCGCTCGCCGCAGCCTGATCAGATGTGATAAATGTCGATGACTTGGCGGACGTAATCGTTTTTCAGCACGACTTTCTTCGCCTTGATAAGCGGCTGGTCGCCGCGCAGGTCGAGGGTGTAGAAACTGCTGCCGAAAAAGCTGTCCGTTACCTGGTAGCGAAAGCTCAGGGTGTGCCAGTTAAAACGCACCAGGCACTGGCCTTCGGTCTGCTCGACAATTTCAATATTGCTCAGGTTGTGAGAGGTACGCGTGTCCGGAGTGGACGCACTGGAGCGCTCGGTCTTGATGCGAAACACACGATCTTCCAGACCGCCACGGTTGCCGTACCAGATCAGCGATATTTCACTTTGCGGATCTTCGGTCAGCGTGTCATTGTCGTCCCAGGCCGGCATCCAGAACGTGGCATCAACGGCGTACAGCTCCAGCCATTGATCCCATTGGGCATCGTCCAGGTAGCGAGCTTCGCGATAGAGAAAGTCACGCACAACGTCATAAGTACTCATTGCACGGCCTCCACCGGAATCAATGGCTGCTCGGCGGATGCGGCCTTGAGCATGGTTTCTTGCCAATATTTGTGTTGCAGGACAAACAGGCCCTCGTCTTCAGTGCGCTTGCCGGAGAGCAGCGGCTTGAGGCCGATTTCCTGTGCGGCAGTGTCTGCGCCCTCGACCCAATGTTCTGCACCACGGGACATGTCGTTCCATCCACGCCCAGCACCGTAGCCAGTTTGGCAGGAGCGGAACTCTTCCAAATCATCCGGCGTGGCCATACCGCTGACGTTGAAGAAGTCTTCGTATTGGCGTATGCGCTTGGCGCGCGCCTCGGCGCTTTCGCCTTTGGGGGCGATGCAGTAAATGGTGATTTCAGTCTTATCGACCGAGATGGGCCGAGCGATGCGAATCTGCGAACTGAACTGGTCCATCAAATACACGTTCGGGTACAGACAGAGGTTGCGGGAGTTTTCGATCATCCAATCGGCCCGGGCCTGTCCGAAGTCACGTGCCAACTCATCACGACGCTCGTATGCAGGTCGATCCTCGGGGTTGGCCCAACGCGTCCAGAGCAACAAATGGCCGTGGTCAAAGGAGTAGAAACCACCGCCGTTTTTTGCCCAGCTACCGGCACTCATGGTTTTGATTTCTTCGCCCGACTCACGTTGCTTGCGCTGGTTCTGCGTGGCTGCGTAGTTCCAGTGCACAGAGCTCACGTGGTAGCCGTCGGCGCCGTTTTCGGCGGTCAGCTTCCAGTTGCCTTCGTAGATATAGGAACTGGATCCGCGCAGCACCTCCAACCCTTCCGGCGATTGGTCCACGATCATGTCGATGATTTTCGATGATTCGCCCAGATGCTCCGCCAAAGGTTTTACGTCGGCATTGAGGCTGCCAAACAGGAAGCCACGATAGGACTCGAAACGAGCAACTTTTGTGAGGTCATGGGAACCCTCGCAATTGAAGCTTTCGGGGTATCCGGCCTCGCTCGGATCCTTGACCTTGAGCAGTTTGCCGCTGTTGTTGAACGTCCAGCCGTGAAATGGGCAGGTGTAGCTGGAACGATTGCCGGACTTGTGTCGGCAGAGCATGGCGCCGCGGTGGCTACAGGCGTTGAGAAAGGCATTGAGCACACCGTCCTTGTTGCGCGCGATGAAAATCGGCTGGCGCCCCATGGTGGTGGTCAAGAAGTCGTTGTTGTTGGGAAGCTGGCTTTCGTGGGCAAGGTAAATCCAGTTGCCTTCGAAGATGTGCGTCATCTCCAGTTCGAACAGACGTGGATCGGTGAACATCTCCCGTTTGCAACGGTAGATGCCCTTCTCCTTGTCTTCTTCAAGCAGGGCATTCAGGTAATCGTTTCCCAGGGACATGGCCAGGGCCTCCATTGTTATTGTTCAGGCCCGGTCAGATTAGGCAGACAATTCAGGAGGAAATATCCGATTTCCGCAGATCGCTATCCATTTTGCGCAGCCGTCACGCAGGATCGATCAGCGGCACCGGCGCGCCAGGATGGCGCGTTCAGACGCGTGATTTGAGGGTTTGCGAAGGAAGCTCGCCGAACTGCGAACGGTAAAGCTCAGAGAAGCGGCCCAAGTGAAGAAAGCCGTAGTCCAGCGCCACTTCAGTCAGGCTACGGACCGGGCAACTCGGGTCGCTCAGGCAAGCTTGAATGCGTTCCAATTTGCGCTGGCGAATGTACTGCAAGGGTGTGATACCCAAGTGGCGCTCGAACAGCACGTACAAGGACCTGGTGCTCATACTGACCTGTTGTGCCAAGTGCTCGGCGTTCAAGTCCTGTTTCAGATTTCGGTCTATGTAATCGAGAATGCGATCGAAGCTGGCCGATTGTGATCCTGCGCCTTCGCGGCTGACGTTGGTCGTCATGAGCGACAGCAGCTTGCTGCCAATTATCTGGGCGTAATGCTCTTGTACCCGCATGATCGGAGTACTGGCCTCGGACTCCTGGCAAATCATCGCCAGTAAGCCAAGAAACCCTTCCAACTCATCCAGCTGATAGTGGTTACGCAGAAAACGTATGCCCGTCGCGGGCCGCAACCATCGCAGCTCATCACATATCGATTCAAGCAACTGAACGGGCAACTTAACAATGAATTTCTCGCAGTCCTGGGAGTACGTCAGGTCGACAGGATCGTCTGGATTGATCAGCAGCAATTCGCCCGGGAGCAGGTAGTGTTCATGCTTATAGCCTCGCCACAAACAATTGCCGCTAAGCAACACCTGAAGGTGGTAGACGCTTTCCAGCGCAGGCGACGTGACACGCACGCTTCCGCCGTAGCTGATGCGGCACAGATCGAGACCGGCGAATTTTCGATGGTTCAGGCTGGCCTGGGGGTGGGTGGTTCGAGAGAGACCGATGCGATGGGATCCAACGTGCAAGTTCACGTAGTCGGACACCGCGTAAGGATCCGCATCCCGAAAAATGCTACTGCGCTCACTGAGCAGATGGCTATCCATCGCACCGGCACTCGAAGTTGCAATTATTAGAGTCATTACGCCCACCCGAAGTGAAACCTGCGCCTGGCGTGATGTAAATGTCTCCAGGCTTGACGGCGCGTCGGCAATCACACGCCCCCTTTGGACTGACGATCAAGCATCCCGCAATCCGAGTGTACACGCACTTGATCATCAGACTTTGAACTGTGCCATCAACTGCTGCTGATGATTGGCCAGATGGTTCAAGGACTGACTGATCTGAGCGGATCTCTTAGATTGATCAGACAGCGACTCGGTAACATCGCGAATCGATGCCACATTTCGATTCACCTCCTCCGCAACCGCACTCTGCTCCTCGGCTGCGCTGGCGATCTGCAGGTTCATGTCATTGATGATCGAAACTGCGCCGCTTATACGCTGCAGTGCCGTCACAGCTTGCATAACCTGCCCTGCACTCCCCTGGGCCTGATGGTGACTATTGTTCATCGCGTTGACCACCTCACTCGTACCGCGCTGCAACGTCTCGATCACCAGACGGACCTCTTCGACTGAGTCCTGGGTTCGCTTTGCCAACCCTCTCACTTCGTCGGCCACAACCGCGAATCCACGACCAGCATCACCCGCCCGCGCGGCCTCGATGGCCGCGTTCAGCGCCAACAGATTGGTTTGCTCGGCGATCGCTCGTATGACATCCAGCACCGAACCAATCTTGCCGCTGCTGGCTGCCAAGCCTTCGACCTCTCTTACCGCAAGACTCATGTCTTTGGCCAAGCCATCAATCAAATGCGTAGTTTGTTGTATCACCGCCAGGCCATCCGAGGTCGCCTGCTCCGCACCACGAGCCGCTTGCGCAGCCTGGGCCGCGCTATTGGCCACATCATGGGCCGTTGCACTCATTTCCTGCGACGCTGTGGCCACCTGTTCGATTTCCCTGAACTGGTGCTCCATCCCTGTACTGGTTTGCTCGGACAGTGTCGCTGACTGATCAGCAGTTGTGCGGGCGTCATGTACCGACGCCTTGACGTCTCGGATTATCGGGTGGAGTTTGTCTAGGAAGCGATTAAACCAACCTGCTAACTGACCCAGTTCATCGTTGCCTTGATAATCCAAACGTTTGGTGAGATCACCCTCACCGCTGGCGATATCCCGAAGCATGTTGGCCACGCTGAGGATTGGCATGCTGACGCCGCGAGCAGTCAACCACAGCACAATCAGACCTAACAGCGCCACGCCTCCCGCAAGCCCTGTTTCCCATAGCGCACCGGACAGGCTTCGCTCATCAAGTTCCTGATGCAGCGCAAGCGCCGGTTCCAGCAAGATTGCTCGCGGAACCTCTAAAACCAATCCCCAAGGTTTCCCCTCAGGGATCACCTTCAGCGGCTCCAAAATGCGCAGGCTCGTAAGCGTATCCAAGGACTGAGACTTACCTGCGCTCAACAGCGCCAGTAGGTCAGCACCATCCTTCTGAACGCTTTCGAGTGTACGACCGAGTGAACCTGGATTATGGCTATCGCCCGCAACCAACCCAGCGGAACTGACGATTCGCAATGTCCCCCTACCCTCATAAAGTTGCAGGCTGCCATCCAGACTTAGCTGCTGCAATCGACTCAAGCTGATATCCGCGCCGATGACCGCAATGACTTTGCCGTTTTCGATCAATGGAAAAGCAAGAGTTGTCATCAGTAAAGGCTGGCCAGACGTGTCGTCAAAATAAGGATTGAGCACGCAAGGCCTGAGGGTTTGCTGTGGGCAGCTATACCAGGTGTTGAACGGAGTACCGTCCAACATAGGGGTGGTATCGGCGATGATTTTCTCAGGCACTGCCATGTAACTGTCTGTCGGATCCTTTTGACTCCAGTAAGAGGCAAATCGACCTTTTTCATTACTGCCCACGGTAGATTCATCCGAAAAGCGCCCATCCTGGCCGTCCAGTGCATCAGGCGCAAATACCACGTACAAACTCAATAGCGAAGGATTGGCTTTAAGGCCGTCGTGTACCAGTTGATTTAGGTCCTTGCGCAGCTCCCGGGGATCAGCTCCATGCTTGGTTGCTTGCTCTCGAAGTTGTTGGACTTGTCGAGTGAACTGGTTACCGTAATTATAGATGTCCGAAAAAAAGCGCTGAGTGGTCTCAACCTGCTGCTTTCCGCTAGCCTCCATGCGTGCACGGGCTGCCGCCTCAAGCATCTGTGAGTTGGCTGATTTGACCAATGCCAGACTGGTGTCCATGCGATACAGGGACGTACCCACCAACAATACGACGGTACACAGCAGGCAAAATCCCGCCAATAGTGTGATTTTCCACTTGATGGAGACACGCGCAAAACGCATAGATACCTCCCCGTACCCGGGATATTTTTTAGTGGAGCCAAATCAATGACTCAACATGACTGATTGATGTACCTGCGCGATCACATCCCTTCAGCCAGTTCTTCTTTCAGGCCCGAAGTAATCGCAACACTCGCCCATCAGGGAAAGCGCCTCTTGGATTTCCAGAGCACGTCCTTCTCGCAAAAGGATGTTGGCTAAATGCCCCGCTACCCTCGCTGCGCCCAGACTGGCACCCGCCATGCCCTCCCCGGCCTGTTCAGGTGAGTTACTCCAGGCGCCAAACAAACGAGGCCCCAAGCGCGAGAGTTGGTCCCACGTACAACGCGCATCTCCGGTACCGCCTATCACGCTCTCGTAATCTGCCGGATAACACGTGCTACCTCGGGCCGGCCTGGCCGCAACAATCAACACTTTCTCAGCACCGGCGTTATAGACAGCCTCACGCAAAGGCGCACGATCAGCAGCAAGCCCCAGGCTCATGCAGACAATGTCCACTCGATGAGAAGCTGGCTGCGAGACGAACCAGTCGAGCGCCATGGAAACCTGAGTGGCGGTTGTCACCGGCCGCTCCTGAAACACTTGCGCATGGGTAATGATTGCTTGAGGGCAGCTATTACGAATAATCTTCGCAACGATCGTTCCGTGCCCCAGGCGGTCCGGTGCGCACGCCTCGACCCGCCCATCGGGAAGAAAGGCCAGAGAACCTTCGATGTCCATCGAAAGTCCTCCGCTGTCAATCACACCTATACGGACGGCCATTACTGAACCGTGAACAATCGCAGGGCTGAGTTGTTCGACATGTTGGGGTTACCGGGCAGCTTCAGCTCCCCGACCTTCTCCAAACTGGCACCGTCATAAATAAGCAAATCACCACCCGCGCCACCAATCCACACGTATCTGTTATCGGAGCTGACGACGACGGAATAAAACGTATGGGGGAGGCTTACTTGCTTGAGGGGTTTGCCACCCTGTTCCAAGTCGAAAGACTGGAGCACGTTATAAACCGCATAGGCGCGCTTTTGGTCCGGGCTAGCCGCCATGGAGAAATAAATGGTCTGGGTGGGTTCAATATCGTTCATGTGCAACTTGCCCTTCTTCAGATCAAGGGTAAGCAGCCCCGTTTGGAATGTTTCAGGGGACGCGGGGTCTTTATTGCGCAACTTGACGTAGTATGGGGCGACCATGAGCTGAGAGTTGTCGTACTGATACCAGACGTTAAGCATATCGGGGGGGAAATGATCCTTTTGCGACCATTTCTGGATAGGCAACTCCTCCAATTGCTTTCCCGATTCGGCATCAAATACATACATATCCTTGCCCAACGCATAAATCTTCTTCCCGTCAGTCGAGTACATCAGCATCGTCACTTGACGAGGGGCAGGAGCTGTTGATTTCAACGTCAACGTTTCCGCGTCGTATAACGCAATGCGCGTGGGTTGGACTTTGAATTCGTTGCGCAGGTGTTTTACCGGATTCTGATACACCGCGAGCGTTTTGCCGTCGGGCGAAAGATTCATGCCCCACGTCGCCCAGACACGCTCGTCGGCTTTGCTCATGTCCAATCGGAGCAGGTTTTTTCCGGTTTCCATGTCCATCTTTATGACGCTTTGGCTTCCATTCGCCAAGACGTATACATATTTGGCATCAGGGCTTACTGCGGAAACAATTGGCGTAGCACCGCTGTTTTCAACGACAAATTCTTTGAGGATCTTGCGGTTGTCCATGTCCACAACGAACACTTTGTCAGGGTGCGCGACCACCGACAAAAAATCTTTAGCCACGGCAGGCGTTACGCCGCTCATTGCAGCGATTACCGACAGCACGGCGAAGCAGGATGACTTTATCATTATTATTAGCCCTTGGATTCGGGGAATACGGAGTTCAGGTTGCGCCAATCTTGAGTGGGGTCCGCAGTGTCTTTGCCCCACGTCGGATAAGTAGACATCGTGTCTGGAACTTGGGCAGGCCACCAGCAAGGATCAGAACAGGCGTACAAGTCTGCTTCCATCGGCTGACAAAGGTTGGAAACGCCACCGAACCCATCGATTTCCCATCCTGGATCAAAAGAAGTCGAACAGCCTACCAAGGCGTTCATTGCTACAACTTCTTCTTCACGACCTTCGGCGTGAGCTTCAACAAAGGCCTTGGCCTTGGCATTGGCGGGAGTCAAATGTTTCATACTTTGGCGCTCCGTGGTTCGATATGATTACGGAAGAAGCTAGGATTATTTTTCATTATTCGCACGTAAGATTCGATTCCGAAATCCACCCAATCGCGCAGCAAGTCACAGTAATGATAAACAGGAGCAAACGGATCACCTTGTTTCGCATAAGACTCGTGATAACACCCACCCGCACAAATAGAGCGAATACGGCAGGTTTTGCAACCGAAACTACTGCGATCTTGGGCGCCTTCTATGAACGCCGCCAACTTAGGCACATCGATACCGCGACCAACGTTGCCATAGGTCGGTTGATCAGACCCAACGAAACGATGACACAGGTGCAGGTCGCCATCCTTATCAACGGCCAGCAATCCCAGACCGGCACCACAAGGCACGACTTTTTTGGTGCCCTGTGCAATATCTGTCAGCAATTGGTGCATGTTGGAAAATCCGATATTTTCGCCACGGCAAGCCGCATCGACATAACGGCGTCCCAGGGTCTTCATATCACTGAACACTTGCTTCAGCGCATCGTTATCCAGATTGAATGATGCAATCGGACCCGACGTCGCTGGGCCAAACCCAACTTCAGCAAATCCCAGTTCGTTCTTCAGGTGATGATGGATACCCAACACATCGGTAACGCCGCGGGTCAGTGTCACACGGACGCCGACCGCCCTCGCGGTATAGCGCGACAGCAGCATCCGCACCTTATGCGCCACCACGTCATAGGTTCCGTTGCCACCTACCGTAATGCGATTGGCATCATGCATGGCTTTCGGACCGTCCATTGATACCGTCAGGCCAAAGCGATGCTCGTTGAGCCAATCCACCATGGGCTCTGTTAACAGCGTGCCGTTGGTGGTCAACGAAAAATCAATCTTCTTGCCCTCTTGCGCCGCTCGGGCTTCGGCGTAAGGCACCATCTCGCGAATGAGTGGGTAGTTGGAAAGCGGCTCACCACCAAAAAACACAAGATTGACCTGGTCCCGATTCTTTGCCTGTTTGAGCAACATCTCAAACGAGGCCTTGGCGGTTTCAAAGCTCATCTTGACGCCCTTCGAGGGGGTCGTGAGGTCTTCCTTGTAGCAGTAAGTACAGGAAAGATTGCAGCCTGTATTCACGTTAAGAACAATGGTCGAAAGCGGTATCTCATCAACCTTGGCGATCACGCGAGGCGCTTCGACAATACCTGGCTCGCGCAGGATATCCAGGTCGATAAAACTGCTGATGCACTCTGCCAGACTGTCCGGGGAATGTCGGGCGCCTAGCTCGGTGCGCATGACCTCGCTGTCGACACTATCGAAGCGATTGAACAGGTCGTATACATCGCGACCAACCCCATCAAGCTCGAAAAGGCTGCTGCTGGGGACATGCATCATCATGGCATGACCGTCCACATCTATTTGATGCGCGTTATGCCGAATAAGGGTAAGCGCTGTCATGAGAGCCTCAACGAATAGGAGTGTCGACGAAACGCTGGACGGTGACATAGAGATGCGCCTCGCCCTGGAGAGTTTTGCCGTTGTCATCAACGGTGGCGATCACCTTGAGATTGCCAAGGTTGTTGGTAGACATCGGCCGTTCAGGATTTAAACCCGCGTCCGCTGGCGTGAAACGGCCGTTCTGTTCAATGGAACCTGAGTACTTGGTGTCCTGCATCTTCGCAGCCCCTTCGTCCCAGTTGTCCACCGCCCACGAGGCGTCAAACGTCCCCACACGGATGTCGTCAGCGGTTCCCAGTTTTCGGTCGGCTCCTTTGAGCAAGCCGATTGCCTCAAACTGCGCGGGAACCTTTGCGATGGGCCCACCATTGCCGCCCACCCGAGCGATAGTTTGTTCAGGCTCAACGCGTACACCGTCAAGCTTGGAAAAAACCACCAGAGGCGCACTTGCCTTGCCCACGCTGACCTTCACTGCCCCCCAAGGCTTTTCCGAGGAAAGCTTCATCACAACTTTGGTATCGCTCTGAGAAACAACGGTCCCGGTAACGCCTTTCGGTAGAACCGGCTTACCCGACAGCCCCACCCCGACGAGCGTGATCTCACTTTCTGTCCCGGTTCTGAGGTATGTCGGACTGACAGCGAGAATCCGAGGCGAGGCATCGACAGGTGAAGCTATGAAGCGTCCGCCAATGACCTCATTGGATTTTTCGAACCATCGACCTGTCAGTGATCCGTCTGCATTCAGAGCAAACACTTGCCGGATTTCCTGCTTGCCGTCGCTTAACGTCGCGCGCCACTCACCCTCGCCCAGCAACACTCCCCGGCCTTGATACGTCGCAGAGCCTGCTTTGTTATCGAGGGTCATTGAAACATCGTAGCCCTCCTCCCCGGCCTTCAATGACAACGTACCCGAATAGTCGCCGCTTCCTGGTTGATGACCGGTCACGACCCAACGCTCGCTCAATTTGGCATTGGTTGCTTTGGGTGCCTGACCCAGTGGGTAGTTTTTCGCCAGGAATGGCAGGACTTCGCCATTAACATAGGTCCACCAATCCCGGTCACGCGCCATGGCTTGAAGCTCCAGCGTCGGGAATTGCCCCAAATGGAAGTTGAGCAACTTCTCCCAGTCAGCAGGGGTTCGACGTTGCAAGGCGACCCGCGCATAGGAGTGACATCTGGAGCAGGTCTCGGTCATCATTTGGTTAGGCGCCACGTCTGTTGCGACGGGCTCCTTTTCCAAGACGTAGCGACGCCCCTCGGTTTCCTTCACGCTCAGCCCGCGTGTCTGGGCCAGGTATCTCACGACCGCAGTGCGGTCATCCTGGCTCAGCGGAACATGATGGTTGCGCATCATCCGCACGACCGTCATATCCCAGGCCTCGGGGGTTTTACGCACGGCGTCTATACGCTCGAAACTACCATCGGCAGCAATGTGACAACCGGCGCACATGGTATTTAAAACCTGTTCCCCTGTTTGTTGTGCTGCCGCAAACGGGGCGATAGCGAGCGCCAACACCGTACTACATGAGATGAACGCAAGGCGACGGAGTGGTTTCATCGATCAGAATTCCTTTGGCTCTTCACAGGGGACAAAGCCCATGCTGGCGATTTTTTTATAATATTGTCTTTAGTTTTTGTTTTATCGCACTCCAAAACCCGGGGTGGCCTCAGAGTGTCTTTTCATTCATATACATATTCCGTGCCATCTCACACAACACGCTGATTTATATAGATAAAAATGAAAAAATCATGACAAGAAACAAGAGGAGTGATCTATTTCTGAACACAGTGTTCAACGCCTCTCAGGGTGCGATACACACCTAAGTCGCGATGTATAACGTCTGTTCAATTGGCGGCTTGAGGCGCAAAAATGATCAGAGATGGGTTAGAGCGTGTATCCGCGCCGTTCGGAGACAAACATTGATGAATGCAATCAAATAACTATCACGCCAAGAGGGGGGCCAGTGATAACCCCCTCAATCTGAAAGGCATAACAAGCTATTCCATTTTTAGCTTACGATAGATAGTGCCGCGAGCAACGCCGAGCTGCTGCGCAGTCGCTTTCACGTTGCCGCCATTGGCATCCAGCGCGTCTTGAATCTTCTTCCTTTCAAATTCCTTTAACGATTTCTCATCACGCTTCTCGTCAGGCTGCTCCAAGCCTGGAAAGTGTTCCGGCAGGATCACGAGCCCTGCGCCAGCCAACGCCACAGCCAGCCGGATCACTTGCTCCAGTTGCCTGATATTTCCGCGCCACTCCTGATTCTTCAGCAGCTCCAACGCTGCGGGATGAATCGCGCCTCCCTGATAGCGCTGGGTCAATTTGGTGATGATATCTTCCATATCCTGCCGCTGACGGAGCGCCGGAATCCGAACCTGCATGCCATTGAGGCGATAAAAAAGATCCTCTCTGAAACGATGCTCCTCAATAAGCTTGTGGATATCGCAATGGGTCGCGCTAATAACTCTTACATCGACTGGATGTCGTTCTGAGCTGCCGAGACGGGTTACTTCCCTCTCCTGCAGTACCCGAAGCAGCCGGGTCTGAAGATTGAACGGCATATCGCCAATCTCATCGAGCAACAAAGTCCCGCCATGCGCTTCTTCGATACGACCTTTCGCACCGCCTCGACGTGCCCCTGTAAACGTTCCTTCAACGTAGCCGAACAGCTCGGACTCAATCAGATTCTCGGGTATGGCAGAACAGTTAATGGCTATGAACGGAGCACCAGGATTCAACGAGTCGTGAAGCGCCCTGGCGAACACCTCTTTTCCTGTACCCGTTTCGCCCTGCAGGATGACGGGAATGCTCGCTGCAAAGGCTTTCGAGGCCATGTTGAATTGCTGATTGAGCGCAGGATCGTGTCCAACCCCAGGGGATGTATGGCGCAAACGAGCAGCAGGCTGAGCGCCGCCAGGCAACGATAATGACTGGGCATAAACCGAAGACCCGTCGTTGAGCGCTATCAGACTGGGTGAGTTCACAACTATGGACTGTGGCCCACGCTCAAAAAAACTATCCCAATCCAATGAAGACTCGACTGGCGCAGAAGCATCGATGCCCAATATCTTCTTTGCGACTTTATTGGCGGCACAGAACCTTCCATTCTGATCGAAAGCGACCAATCCCTGGAAAGGTGTTCCTATCAATCTCGCGTCAAACTGAAGTGCTACGATCTGGCAATCCACCAACCCCGAATACAACCTGCTTTCGATGGCCATGGACGCGATCTTTAGCTGCTCCAGAACAGCAGTCGCATTGCGCTGGCCGATACCGGTTATGTCGATTGCACCCACCAGCTCCCCACGCACACCGAAAACGGGTACGGATACGCAGAAAAAATTTTCAAATTCTTTCAAGTAGTGCATACCGCCGCAGACGATAAACGGCTGCTGCTCATGGAGTGTGCAACTGGGCGCCGTGGTTCCGATATCCACTTCATTGACGCGCTTTCCCACTTTCAGTGAGTCCACAGTGTCGGGCTGGGACGCGTGCTTGGCATAAACGATCACGCCTTCGAGGTTGACACAAAACAGGGCCCAGTCTTGCCCTCCGAATATTCCCCACAGCCTGTCGAGCTCAGGTTGAGCGCATGCAGCCAAACGCGAATCCGAACTACTCAATTCATGGGCGCGCCAACGTCCAGACAGTCGCTTATCCCAAGGTGAGAGCCCTGCTTTCCTGGACCGCTCCCAAGAACTGGCTACTGCAGGAGGCAGCAGATCCGCCGGCAAGGAGTGTCCATCCAGAAAGCGACGCCGAACCTCATCAAGGCCGTGCATGTCTCTTATATTCATTTGCTGACCACTCATTACCTTTCTACATTCTTGTATGTTTTTATCATTAATAATGACCAGCCGCATATAATTACATAGCATAAAAAAGCGCCCGTTCAGAACGGGCGTTTTTTCTTCAAGATCTTGCAGTTATGTTCGATCCAGTGCCTTACAGGGCATAAGGCGTGGCCTCATCCTTGATGGTCAACCATTGCCATTGAGTGAACTCTTCCCAGTTCGCCGCCCCTCCCACGCTCGTGCCATTTCCAGATGCGCCCCAGCCGCCGAATGGATTCACCACTTCGTCATTGACTGTCTGGTCATTGATATGAAGCATTCCGGTCCGAAGCTTGTCACCGACCTTCATCGCACGGCCAATGTTCGAACTGATGATGCCGGCAGCCAAGCCGTATTCCGTGTCGTTAGCGAGTCGTATTGCTTCCTCGTCAGAGTCAAAGGGCACGACAACGGCGACGGGTCCAAAAATCTCTTCACGGAACGCGGGATTGTCCGGTTTGACATCGCTGAGCACCGTCGGCTGGAAGAAAAGCTCTTCGTAACGCCCACCCACTTCGAGTTTTGCACCGGCCTGCTGAGCCTCGCGGACAATCTTGGCCACTTGATCGCGCTGGTGTGCATTGATAAGCGGCCCGAGCGAGACCTTTGTCGTAGCGGGATCACCCACCGAGAGCTTGCCCACTTTGGCAGTCAGTGCTTTGAGGAAGGCCGGATACAGGCTGCGCTGAACGAGAATGCGCCCAGTAGCCATGCAGATTTGCCCCTGGTGCAAAAACGTTCCCCAGATGGCGTTGGCAACTGCCAAGTCGAGATTCGCATCGTCCAGAATTATCAACGAATTCTTCCCGCCTAATTCCAGCGACACCTTCTTCAGGTTGCGGCCAGCCGCTTCGCCGACTTTGCGACCTGCGGCGGTCGATCCGGTAAATTGGATCATTGCCACGTCTGGCGATTCAACCAACGCTGCGCCCGCATCGCCCGCACCCGGCAAGACGTGGAGAACGCCCTTCGGCAGCCCAGCAAGCTCAAATAAGCGCCCAATGACCAGCCCGCCACTAACGGCGGTTCGGGGATCGGGCTTCAGCACGACACTGTTACCGACGGCCAAAGCAGGCGCGACCGAGCGCATAGCAAGGTAAAGCGGAAAATTGAAAGGTGAGATGACCCCTACAACCCCTATTGGACGACGCCTGGCTAGGCTGAGGCGACCGGATCCCGGAGCATTGGGCAGAACGTCACCCTGGCTTTTCCCAGGCATCATGGCGCTTTCCTGCAACGCTTTTATCGTTACACGGGTTTCAAACGCCGCTTTTAACTGGGTCGAACCGCTTTCTCTAACCAACCACTCGACGATATCGCCAAAATGCAGTTCTGCGATTTCTGCCGCTTTACGCATGATTGCGGCACGTTCTTCATAATCAGTGAGGAACCAATCCGCTTGTACTTCATTAGCCACGCGAGCCGCCGCTGAAACCGACGCCGCGTCAGCCATGCCGATGCAACCCAACGATGCCCCCGTTGCAGGCTCTATGACCTGACTGACGTTAGGAGAAACATTTATCCAAGTACCGTCGAAAACACAGTGACTCCAGAGCTCCTCTGGCAGAAATTTTAAAGTTTGATTCATGACGTTACCTATGTAAATTATTTTTAGGGCAGTGCTATGTCTGGAACTCCTTCGGTTACAGCACAAGGCGTGCCAATGCCATTTCAGGAACACACACGAAACTTTCTGTTTAATGTTTGCACACCGACAAAAAAATGTGTTCCACAATTGAACACCGGTCGACCGCACAGACATATTGTTCGGCGACGACATAGTCATCGATGATTAGCAAAGTTATAGAATGAGCAACTTTCCGCTGATCGTAAACACTGAATTCAGACAGGCCTGTATCCCTGCGACAACAACCAGCTTCGAACCCCACGCCCCTGAGATTCCGTCAACCCGGCAAGCACCTGCTCGTGCGGCTCCGAGCGTAACCGTTGCACAAGCGGCGCCAGCTCGACCCCGTGCACCTGCCAGGCACCCAAGGGTTGATCCGGGGTAATCACTACCTGCGCCTCAACTACGAACCCGTCACACAGTACAGGGGCGCGCTCAATCTTCAGGGCGTCGAAATTCGCTTCGGCATGAGCGGCCACCGCATCCGGCCACTGTCTGCGAGCAAGCCAGAATGGTTGGTCTTGCCATCGCTGTTCGTCGAGGTAAAAGTCCCGACCAATCCTCGCGAAACGCATGAACAATTGCTCGACTCGCTGCTGGTGAAACCGCTGGGCCAATGCCGATCGCTCGGGTTTGCACAGCAACGTGTTGATCACCGTCGGCGCCTGCAGTGCCGAGGATAATGATTGGAATATGCCGTTTCCCGAGAGCGGATCGACCGCCATCGCAGCGTCACCGACTCGTATCCAATGATCGCTGCAAACGTGTGGATTCAGAATTGCCGTGCTGCTGCGTGCAAGCACCTGCACATCGATCTGACGCTGCGGGCCAAAGAATGCTTGCGCAACAACCGAATCCAGACGTCGCTCAAGACAATATTGAAGTAGATCGCGCTTATCAGGCAGGTCGGCACTGGCGACATCCAGCGTCCACTGCCAATAACACTGGCCATCGGCTCGCCGAGCCATCCATACCCAACCGTCCTTGAGGCTTTCTACTGCGCTGGCGGTGGCACCCGGCCGACCTTGCCATCGATTGAGCAAGCTTACGGTCTCCGGCCCACGCACACCTTTACCAAGCGAGGGGGCTTGGCGTCCTCGTGCCTCTACCAAGAAGTCCGCCTTGATTGCGCCATGTCCTTGGACCTCGACTTTGTGCCCGTCCGTTGAGCTTTCGATGCCCAGCACGCGTCCGTCTATCAACTCCACCCCGGCCAGGCGCAAGTCTTCCCGTAGCCCTTTATCGAATGTCGTACGGTCCAATAAATATTCTATGTTTTGGGAATGTTGCTGACCGTTCCACGCGACTTCGCGCTGTGAAGGCAATGTCGCGTCGCCCAAGGCGTGATGGAATCCCGCGCTGTGCAAAGCCTCAAGCACACGAACCGAGACGCCCTCCAGCGCTGCGAATCTTCGCCATTCGCTGGCCAGCGAGACCGAATAACCTAACCGCCGTAACCCCAGCGCCACCGCCGCTCCGGCCGGTCCGGCACCAAGGATGAGTATTCTGGGGCCAGTCATCGGCAAGGCCTCTCGCCCGAGCCAACGAAGGGATACAAGGAACGTGCTTGAAACATCATGCAAATCCTCATGATCAGATTTCGTGTTGGACCGATTTAGGCCTCAACACGCCGTCGAGCAGCTCAAAATGTAGGTCTGCATTGGCCAGTGTTGAAGGGCGATGACTGATCAGGATTCGCGTGCGCCCGGCAAATAATCGGTCGATGGCTTCGATGACGTCACGCTCGGTGGCTTCATCTACCGCAGACGTGGCTTCGTCCATGACTAAAATCATCGGATCCTGTAGCAGTGCCCGAGCGATTGCGATTCGTTGTTTTTGTCCGCCAGACAATTGTTGACCGCGTTCACCCAAAGGGCTGTCGAGCCCTTCGGGCAGTGACGCGATCAAGCTATCAAGCTGCGCGAGTTGCGCCACTGCGGTTATGGCTTCCCGACTGGCGTGCGGCACGGCGTAGGCCAGGTTGTCGGCGAGACTGCCACGAAACAACACGATGTCTTGGCTGACCACGGCAATCCGTTGCCGTAGCTCGAACAGGTCGAACTCTCGCAGGTCGATTTCTCCCAACAGCACCCGCCCAGCCTGTGGATCGAGGTGGCGCTGAAGAAGGTCTATCAATGTTGATTTACCCACCCCGGAGCCACCGCTCAGCGCAACTTTCAAGCCATAAGGAATGCACGCATCGACACCGTGCAGGGTGCTGAGACGACCTGGATGGGTGAAGTGAACGTCATCGAAACGCAACTCCCCTTGGGCGGGCATCGGCTTGGGTAATACAGGGCTGAGGACAGTAGGCTCTTCGCCGCGTAGCTCCATGACCCGCCCGAGACTGACCGTCATCCTTTGTATCGCAACATAAAGGCCCAGCAGGCTTTGGACTGGTCCCACCGCCATCCCTAGGTAAGTGGAAAACGCGATCAACGCACCGAGTTGCCACGTGCCTTGAACCACCCAGTAGCCTCCCAGGAGAAAGGCACAGGCACGCGCCAATGACGTTAATGTTCCCGGAACAGCCTGCGTAAAAAACTCGGTAATCTGCAGCTTCAGCAATTGCTGCATATAGCCCTGTCCCAACGCTTCCAATCGATTCGATTCTCGCTTTTGCTGACCGGCAGATTGAATGAACTTCATCACTGGCAGTGTCTCGACCATGAACGACGAAACGTCCGCAGAACACTCACGCAACCGCCTTACATCGCGCTCGACTTTGCGGCGCATCCAGCGCAACCACAGGATGTCGAAAGGAATCAGCACCAGAACCAGCAGCGACAGCTTCCACGACAGCGTCACTAACATGACTACCGCACATATCAGCCCGACCACGCTCGATACTGCCGAAAACAATGAGTCCACGGCAAAGCGCTGGATCTCAGCGACATCACCATCTAGCCGTGACATCACATCACCGATGCGTCGTTGAGCATAAAAGCTCGGCGCCAAGGTTTGCAGGTGTCGATAAAGGTCGTCACGTAGCGAAAATAAAATCCGTCCGGACAAGCGTGTGTGCAAGTAACGATTCATCCCCGAAAGCACTGTTCCGAGTATGCCTGCGACGATCATCAGGCTTGCGATTGTTACCAGCTTCGAAAAGTCTCGTGCGAGCAAACCATCGTCGATCAGAAGTTTCGTCAGCCAAGGTTGCAGCAACACCAAAAGCGAGGCACAAACTGACAAGCCGAGCAGCCCGACGATGGCCAGTCGATGCGGACGTACAAAGCTGTAAAGCCAACGCAACGCAGCCAGCAACGACTCTGGATGCTGGCTGTCGATCAGCCAAGAAATCAGTCGCTGCATCGAACAGCTCCGCATGGCACAAAGGTACTTATTTTTATCATGGTCAATCCCTGCGCCAGTGTCTTATGTAGATCTGCGCTTTCAACCATCACCTTAGATGCAAATTATGAGCCAGCCTGGCAATCGATCAGTGTGCACGCTCGCGTACTATGCTCCCTGGCCCTCCTCCCGCCTAAGGCCAGTTGGCGCCTTCATGCCTGAGCATCCAGTCTGCAAGGGGATTCAGGAAGGCTCATAACTGGGATGCTGATTCCCCCGGCTTCCGAGTTATGGAGAACACAAGTGTTCAGGAACTGAACACATTTCGCTGATCACTCAACCTGAGGCTCGACCGTCATGGTAGAACTCGATACGATTCATAAGTAATTTTAAGACGAACGTGAAAATTGCACGAGCGGTATGCGTATATAGCAACAAACAAGACATAGTCGCTACAGCCGCTCCTCCCCTGCTCGAAATTCTCGTGGGCTCTTGCCTGTGAGCCTACGGAAGAAACGCGCAAAGTAGGTCGGTTCGGCAAATCCGAGAGCATCACTGATCTGAGCAACACTCATTGTGGTGTAAATGAGTTGGCGCTTTGCTTCCAAGAGCAAACGTTGGTGAAGGAGGGGCAAGGCACTTTCGCCTGTCCATTCTCGGCATGTGGCATTCAATGTTCGAGCAGAGACACCGAGCCTGTGAGCAAGACTTTCAAGCTTGGGTTGAAGCTTGAATTCTGTATCGAGCAAACGCTGAAAGCGCCGCATCAATTCATGCCCGGACCTTAAAGGCGCGCTCTTGCTGCGATGCTGAATTGTTTGGCGTGCAAGCCACACGAGAACTGGCTGGATAAAGGATTGGAGCATCACATCCCGACCTGGCTGACTGCTGTGATATTCCTTGCTGAGTGCTGAAAGCTGCGCATAAAGGTGGTTCTTGTCATTACCTACTGACCAGCCGCCAGGACTCTCAAAAACGCTTGAATCTAACCCGGTGATTACACCCAATCTGGCCACCAAAGGCGCTGCCATGGTCACCACATATCCATCTACATTTTTATAAAATCGAAATCCATAAACACGCAAGGGAGGTATGAACTGCAGCGTGGCATCATTAACCACACTTGCTTGGCCCTCAATCTCGATCTGTGCGTGACCCTGGTGGATATACAAAACCTGGGCAAGATCGACGTGTCGATGAGGCGTGATTTCCCAGTGATGCAGACTGCTTCGCTTCGGTATGAATTCGTGAAGTTATAGAAAGCTTCAGTTAATTGCCTCCAATGTTCATAAAGCAATGCACAACGGCACCCTACATATAGCAGAGGGTGTCCAGAAGGTAAATTTAGCCGCGCAGTCATTCCATAGCATTGGCTCGGCAGTGAGCGTTATCAATGATATTGACATTGCAGATTGCCGCGCGGCGGAACAACAAAGTCGTGTGGCAGAGGAAGCAAGTAGAGGAGTACCCAAAATTCGCGATGTAACAGAGGCGCTATCTGAAAAAAGCCGACAATCTTACCAAACTAGCCAAACGTTAAATGATCAAGCTATCAAGCAGAAGAACTTGGTAGATGTCTTTAAGATCTAAAATTCATGACGTTTTATCCAACTCATAGGATAACTTGGACAGCTGGAGCTTTTCCTATAGCGGCTCTCCCTTATAAGGGCACCTATTCAGTACAAGCTCCAGGTGAACGGACGACCACGGGCTACGCATGCCCGGGCATGATTACGGCCTAGCGTCAGTTCAATCACCGACTAAGATCGAACGATCAGCGTTTGCAGATTGCCAGTCTTAGCCACTGAGCGAAAAATCAGGCTACCAATAACAATTCAAATCCCGTCTTGCTGTAAGGGGAGGCCTGTATGCAAATTGAGCCGACACAACCAGGGCTTAAGCCCAAATCCTTAGGTGTCTCCGACATCGTCTTTTTTGTAATTGCAGCTGCGGCCCCGCTCGGCGCCACCCTTGGTGCAGGCCCTGTGGTTTTCGCTATGGGAGGTACAGGCGCTCCAGGCATCTATCTAATCGCCTCGCTCGTCCTGCTGCTTTTTGCCATTGGATTTGCAGCGATGAGTCGTCATGTGATCAGTGCTGGTGGCTTCGCCGAGCTAGTGACTCACGGATTAGGACGAGCAGCAGGCAACGCAGCTGGCGGAATCGCGCTACTTGCCTATATCGCGATGTTGACTGGCATCTACGGTCAATTCGCTGCGTTCGGGGCAGACCTTGCTCTGTCGATGGCGGGATTGCAGATGGACTGGTGCGTCGTAGCTCTTCTCATCATTGGACTGGTCGGTATTTTCGGATACATGGACGTTAAAGTGTCAGCCAAGGTGTTAGGCGTGCTGATGATTTTCGAGATCCTGATCCTGCTTGTCTTTGACATCGCGGTCATCGCCCAAACGGACGCCAAGAATTTCTCTTGGAATGGCTTCCTGCCCTCCCAGATATTCACACCTGGCCTTGGGGTGGCATTGATGTTCGCGTTTTGTTGCTTTGTAGGATTCGAGTCAACAACCATTTATGGGGAAGAGGCGAAGAACCCGAGCCGCACAGTTCCCCTTGCTACATATGTTGCCATTGCCATTATCGGGATCTTTTACACGCTTACTACTTGGTGTCTCGGTCTGGCATATGCGAATAGCGATGTTCAAAGCCTCGCCGCCAATGACATGATCAATTTCGTGTTCAATGCCAACACACAGTACGTCGGCTCCCTTTCTACCGAAATCATGAAAATCCTGGTAGTCACGAGCGTCTTTGCCGTGTTGCTCTCTTTTCACAATGCCCTGAGCCGCTATCTTTTCGCACTGGCTCGCAGCCACTTCGTACCTCACCAGCTCAGCCGAGTACATCCAAAACACGCTAGCCCTTACGTTGCAAGCATTGCGCTATCGATCACAACCGTCGTCGCCGTTGGTGTCTTCATGATCACCAATGCCGACCCGATAATGCACCTCTACATGTGGATGGTTGGACTTGGCACCCTTGCTGTACTCGCCTTGCAGACTTTGGGGGCAGCCGCTGTCGTGGGATTCACTCTCCAAACCCAGAGATGTAATAAATGGCAAGGCGTGATCGCTCCCACCCTTGGTGGATGTGGATTGGCAACCGCCGTTGTTCTCGCCGTGGCAAATTTTGGCGAACTCACCGGTACTAAGGAAGGTATCGCAACGCTGCTTCCATGGTTGGTTGTGATAGCGGCCTCGCTGGGAGTTTTTAATGGACTCCGAGCCAAAGGGAAATTTCCTGTGACACCTGCGATTACCTGAAGCGACCACCTCCCCACTAGCAAAATTGAATAAATATCGATGGGTGGTTCTTAAATTTGTGGGGCCACCACAGAAAGGTCAGCGACCCAGAATCCAATGCTACGGTCGTCATAAAATTTCGGAGAGTAACGTGAACAAAAATCATCCTTACAGCGACCTGAATCTGCAGTTGATAGGGGGAGTTTGGCGCGAAGGTCGGACGGCGCGTTCCATGACTGTTAGCGACCCGTTCACCCAGCAAACGCTGCTTGAGATTGCCTTGGCTAACAAGGACGACTTGAATGAAGCCTATGCTAAAGCCAAAGCAGCACAACCCGGTTGGGCGGCAATGGGGCCATCTACGCGAGCGGGTGTGCAATTGACTTCGAAAGACAGGTTAAAGCCCATATCGGTCGCGAGTCAGGAAAAATGCCAACTGGCCCCCTGGGTCAACTGATCCGCGACATGCTGCCCAAATATCCCAAGTACCCCCAAATCCCGGGATTCTGGGATGGTTTCGTCGTCGAAGCAGCAGCCCTTAAAGAGCTGCGCAACAACATTGCTCACTCTGATGTCCAAGGCCTCCCGCCTCTTCCAGAGATTTATGGGCGCTTCAAAAAAGCAAATGATGTTCTCCGCCCATTCACCGTGTGTAGCGTTCCTCGTGATCGCTTCACTCAGTTTTTTTGGGTGAAAAGCCTCTTGCACTTTAAAATCGACGAACAGGTGTTCCGATTGTCCGAGCGTGACATCGAGAACCTCCTCGTCGAGCTGCATCCATCGTCGCGAGGAAAAGTGCGTTTCAAGGCTGGCAAGCAGATACACAGTGCGATGCTCGACATCAAAAATGAGTCACGAACCTACTTTGTCGAAGACTGCGCCCCCTTCAACCTGGACGATCAGGAAGCGATGGCTCTCGACGATTTGTTGATCTCGTACCTAGGGCCTGTACGTTATTAGGTAGCCACCGGCGATCTTTCTTACGATAGAAGGTGCAAGACAGAGTCGCGTCTATTCAGCCACAAGAGCGAAGTCAGCCACTATCTTCTCGTCAAAGAAAAATGCCCCTGACTTTTCCGACTTGTAAAATAGTTACCTCTCAAAACATTTCCTTCGTGCCCATAAAGCTTCAAAATGGAAGCCCCTTCATAACCACTTCCAGCCGAATCTTTTGAACCTTTAGGAACGATCCTATAAAAGTAATAAAGAACTGGGCGAGCAGAATTAACATCCTTGATAGTTTTTACCACGAGCGTTTCAGAGTCTGAGCTTTCAGAATGAACTTCCATGCTCACCGAAAACAAACTTTGCTTGATATTGGCGACTGCCTTTTTCGTCCCCTCCGCACCGTCCCACAGATACGTGATATCCATATCCCACATACCATTCAAGTCGGGAAAAACCCAGTCATTCAAAATCGGAAAGCGATTCCATATTTTCCTCCAGAGGAAGCTGCTCAACACGAACAATGCTAATTCTAATAACACGGCCCCGCCAACCACCGCTCTGAGAGCTTGCTGCAGCGTCACCTCGAATCCACAGACAAACATTATAAATATCAATAATGTTACGAAAGCAGCATAGATCTTAGCAACGAGTACAATTGCTTTTAGCGGAGAAAGAGTAGAAAACATTCACACCTCCTGGAAATAGACTTCACTTCCATCTTTAAAAACCACTATCCCAAGCCTTGGCGTGGAAATACCGGTGAATATAACGCCGGGCAAAAGTGACCCGAATAGGGCCGCTAAATACCGACCACCAAATGCCCGACTTCGATTCGGTAAAATCCCAGGAGGAATCGGAGGAGAGAAATACTGCGTCAAGGAAACAATTCGCAGATCGGAATTTAAAATATGAAATCCATCATGCAAGTCATTATTGGGATTTGATATCTCAGCTAGACACCTAACAGAGTCTGTCATGCCATTTACTTCCAGGTCGACACGCATTGGAAATACCGGCAGATTAATACCATCTTCCAATACAATCACACCCAGCCCGGAAAACTCTTGCCCAGAAAGCGCGGTTATATCTCTGAGCAAATCAACCAATCGCTCCAACATTACTTCATCGCTCACGTAGTCGCACAATAAAAACCAATCCAAAGCTTACTTACGGCTCTGAATTACGCACCGAACGTCCCTACCCTATCTATCAACTAGCTATTAAGCACTCGATTTTTTAATAATTTATCAACTCGAGAAATCAGTACTTCGATGATATAAACCACTCTTCAAGTATTACTGTATAGCTAGCATAGCGTCTCAGCTAGGCGTTCGAATTAATTTTTCTCGGAAGCGTACGGCTGGATAAATTTTCTAGAACCGGCTTCAATTGAGAAACACACTTTCCTCGCCTCGCCTAAAACTGGCAGGCTCGAGAATATTTCGCTTGCCTGCGCCAGACATGTACTCAACATGGATATCCTTACACCCGACGATGAGCGCAAGCAGCGGACGACCATCAACTCGGTCAGCAGCCAGTATTTGCCACTCTTTAAGGTCAATTGAGGATGGACTCGGATAATTTTGGGGATGAGTGTGCCACTCCCCAATGTATCGCACCAGACCATTGCTTTCCTTCCACCGTTTCATGGCCAACCGGTGATGAAAGTACGGCATACGTTCAAAGAGAAACCTGAAGCGCTTGTCCCAAAATGAAGGTTCAGTCGCTTCGATAATTTCCAGGTGCTCACCGCGAACGTGGCCAAGTAATATCCCTCCCGCCTCCTTCGAATCCATGCCTTGCTGGATGTAGCGACTAAAAACCTCAAGCGGCTGTTGCCTTAGGTAAACCAAGTGCTCCGTGCCGGGCACAATCCAAGTTTTCACGAATGGCATGCCGGACATCCGGGATATGGCAGCGGCGAACAATCAGGGGTAGCGGGCTCATAGCTCTGATCGGTCAACCGGGTTGAGAGCGATGGCCATGGTTTACCTGCAACCCAAGCCAAAGCGGTGTCCAGTGCCAGGGCTGCGGCTTGAATCGACACCGATGCTGGGAACGGCACGTAGAGTCCCTCACACCCCTGCCCAGCAAAAATTGGCTGCACGCCTCCAACGACAGATAACATAATGCCTCGACTATTTGCCTCAGTAAGGCACCGGTAGCAACCCTGTCCAGTGCGCTGCTTAATCAGAGAACGCACGGCGGCGCCCGCCCCCTCAATCCAAACATGCATGGTTGGGCAGATGGCGACCTTGGCAAGCCAGTGCCCGAACGATTCCTCGCCCGTGGCATCAATGATCAAATCCAGCCCTCCCAAATTCACGTCCTTGGCGTCGCTAGTAAAGGTACGCACCTGGGCAGCGGGCATGGATACCATCAGCTCGTCTGCCAGTGCAGCTGCCTTTTCCCGGAACAGATGGTTAAAGCCCAGACGATGCCGCCCGAGGTTTTGAGGCATCAGAATATCGTTATCAATCAGCGTCAATTCACCGGTGCTCGTTCCCGCGCCAGCTTTCACGAGCATCTCAGCGAGGAAGCCACCGATGGTACCGCACCCGATCAACCCGATACGCTTGCCAGCGAGTGTTGCCTGCCCTGGGATATTGCGTTCGCTCAGGTATTTGTCATCGAGGCGAAGCATTTGCAGTGGTTCGATAGGACAATCAAATATGGGCAGTCGTTGATCGATGGAACGCCGATCCTCAGGACGATTGAGCTGAAGGTCAAGTACGAGAAAGCCGTAGCTGTAACCCGTTTTTTCTGACTCAATTACTATCATTATTCCGAACCGCCCCTCGCGATACGCCGCGATAATCTTATCGCGTACCTTGCGTTTACAGGCGTCATCTATTTCATGTAGCCAGTCGAGAATTTGTCCAACTGATTTGGGTGGCCAGTTGTCCTGCAGCGGTCTTGGAGCTGCGCTGGACGTGATCATCGCAACATGCGCTGGGAATTCCTTGATCGTCCTACCCGCACGCGCAAACTTGAGCCGGCTTCGCCCGACATCGTCAGTGAGCACATACATTTTGTTGTCTGATAATTGGAGGATCTCAACCGCGCCGGAGGTACGACGCTCGATATCATGGAAGCAGTAGATACCGTCCCAATAGACGAAGAACTCTTCCTGCAGATCCTCTTTCATATTTCCAGCCAGAACCTGCTCAAGAACCTCAGTGGCTTGAAGCAAGGACGTACGGATTTGTCCTACTGGATCGTAAATGTCGATCACTTGAGTACCTGGCGCGGCGTAGCAAAGATAACCATCCGGGCCAAGATGCGGCACCAGCCTAGGCAGTGCCTTCGGCACTCCTGTAAGCCATAGCTTGAGAGGCCGCTCAAATGAGCGGTCTATCCATACCTCGCATTGGACAGTCCCCTGAGTGGCCGTCGACAACTCTCCGGCCATCACAAGCCACCCAGCGTTCGACTGAGGATACACTTTAGTAAATCCCCATTCGGTCATATGACGCAGCACTTCGGGCATCGCGTCCATGAATTTAGCCTGCCTTTGTACGCTTTACAGGCTCTGCGGGGCCCGCGAGAGGAGCAATTGCAGCCATGGACGCCGGCAGGCTCTCAGAATTCGGCTTCATGCGATAAGGTGCATTCGGGAACCGGTCACCCAGCATGCTGTGAAGCCAGTGATAAGCAGTTTGTGCATCAGTTGCCTTGATTGAACCTTCCAAGTGATTCGCGAAAACCTGAAAAAGCTCCACGGCTTCGGCAATCGCCTCCTTGGGCATATGCGCAGTGAGCGATGACTCGGGGTCAATGGGGCTCATGACGCCCTTGCGCAGGGCATCAGGAATTCCCTTTACGACGTTCAACAGCGCGTGGTCATCTCGCTTGTCGAAATACTCATACAGCGGGCAAGCTGCCGCCATCAGAAGGATTGAGCTTGGGCCTTTATCCTCCCATTGCTTGTCGCGGAATGCTTTTAGGTAACGCACGACACGGATGAGTTGATCACCCTTTTCCTGGCACTCCCGCTTGAACCAGTTTTTCATAGCCATTGGGTCGGATTTACGCCAGCCCTGCTTTCGATCTGCCAGCAGAATCTTGTCCGAGGGCAGGGTCTTCCAAGTGTCCCTCTCGGAATTGATCGCACTGTCGAATACGGCATGGCCACGGCTTTCCATGCTGGCTTTTATCAGCAGGAAAAGGGTATCCGGGATCACGTACAAAGGAAGGTCGATGTGAGCATAGGGGGAGATCGTTACCCGAACACAGGTATCCTTGCTCTCGGCGTTCCACCCTCTTTCGGCGCACATCGCTTGAAGTACGTCGATGACAGCGTCAAAGAACAAAGTGATAGCTAGCTTGGGGCTGCTCTCTTCACGCATGACACTAAGCGGAAGGTACACACCATCGTCGATATCTGACTGTTGGGGCGGGGTCGTGCAAGGACTGTTGAGCGTTTTGTAGGCACGCGAACCTTGGATGTAGAACCGCGGCTCACAGACCTCACCCTCGAGGCCTTTCTCACGAAGCGCCCGAGGCAGGTCAGCCTTCAAAGCCTCTCTGATATCTTTACGAGCGCCATCGATTTCAGTCAGCTCGTCAGGTGTGAGGTTGAGTTCATCAAGGAAGCAATCTTCCCCGGTAGTAGTGAATAGCAAGGGACTAAAATTCGGCATGAAGCCTCCGCTCAAGCGCTAAATGAACGGTGTCTCCAGCAATTGCTGACCTTCACATCAAGACTACCAAGCGCTTCTGCGCTCCCGAATCTCATCACTGCCACCCTACGCCAAATACGTAATCCAAAGGGTGCAGTCCTTCCCAAGTTGTCAGCTACCATGCTCGATGACACGTGCGAGATGACATAGTGCCACCCCACAACATATAGATCAAGCCAAGAAAAAAAATCCCACATGTAGTGTATTTTGATCCACTGGAATAAAGGACGGCATTGTGAGACACATAGTTAAGTGGCGTTAGACCTAGTGAATGTGACCTGCCCTGCCGTGTTGAGCCCTTCCGTCCACTTACGGTCGGTGAAATAGGTGCCGTCCATGACAAAATCGTCACCAGACTCTTTGACGAAGACCCTAGCCGCCCCGGTGTGCACATTCGTATCAGTCGCCACCGGAACCTGGGTGTAGTTGATATACATGTAGTTAAGTTCGAGGATACCGACCTGATCACTGGGTCGGACGGAGACGCTGATCGTCTTGGATTCGGAGTATGGGATGTCCGAAGTGAACTCCATCTTAACGCTGAACAAACGCGCCTTAATCCTGACCTTTCCCTGAACGACGTAGAGCTCGGTCCCATCGCGTTGCCCAAGCCACTTCTGCATGATCCCCCAGTTGGACTGCAGCTTCATGTTCCACTCTCCATCGATGGGCGGGAGCAATTTGCGAACAAAAGGAAGCCTGCACAGCCACACAAAAACAGGGGTCTGGCCTAAAACGTAGAAAACAGCAGCACCAATTCCTACCGCTGATCCCACGGGCCGACGAAGATCGGTTAGCGGCCCAGACAGCAGCTCTGACATATCGTTGTAATGCAGAAACAGGAAGACGACCAGGCATGTTGTAGCGAAGTACCCGAGGGTTTTGGTGATCCCTATGACTTGATACATGCCAGCCCTCAGTTTGCGAGTGTTAGCGCTCTACCCTATACGCTCGCCGACATGCTGTACATGGCATCGAGTGTCGATGCCATGGCGGTCGCAAAACACCTCCTTCCATCCGCCCCCCCTTCGACATGGGCGCTACAGTAAGATCCGTGACAACGAAAAGCGCCATCAACAAGTAAGCCAGGCCGTCATTGGTTGCAGGTTTTCAGAACACCCGGATAACACGGAGTGAGCTGCATAACTCTTGCTCTTCGCGTATAGGCCGTCTGCTTCTAGGTGGCATTCCAATGGATTATCTCTTCGTGGTGGCACAGGTTCTCGATGACGACGTTCTGACCGGGGCGGGCGCGGGCGTTATTCAGGGCGAATATCCGTGGGGGGAAATGTGGGAGTATTTTTTCAAGCATGAAAAAGCCCAACCGATGAAGATTGGGCTAAGTCATTGAATAATATGGCCGGGACGGAGTGATTCGAACACTCTCCCTTTAGCACCCCATACATGGGGTAGCTGAATATTCCAAGTTTGTCCGCCAGCCGTGCCTGCCGAACGAATAAAAAACCCGGCACGAGGCCGGGTGGTTACCCGCCATCCCCAAGACGCAGCCCCCAAATGAGAGGGATAGAGAGCTGACAAGAGAGGGCGGGAGCGAGATGATGCCAAAGGGTGTCTTCCTGCGCAATAGAAGCCTCTTGCCGAACATCTCCGCCGCACCTCAGGCAAAGCGTGAAGTTCACGCATTTACGGCAGCCCGAGCTAGATGGACCCAAGCAAGCAGCGACATCCATTATCACAGCAAAAAGACAGCACCTCAGCTTGAACCCAGCGCACTGCAAACGATTTGTGCGGTCACATCGAAATTCTCCGTAGTAAGCACATCGATTGGCGCGCGACCTTTTAATCGCTCATGAGGCTTACAAAGGGCGCCATAAAGCCTCCATGCATCGACATCCGGAAACCGCGCTAACGCAACAAGTACCAACTTGTGCCGCAGTGGATCAAGCTGCCAATCAGGAATGCGCTGACCGCGATTCCCAAGGCTCAGAGACAACAGGCGCCGAGCTTTGATATCGCGGTTGATCTGATCTCGGGATTTGCCTGCCAGTTTGGCGAAGACAAGCAGCGGTAAATTATTCGAAGCTTCATAGGTAGCTAGCATCTCGGCGCGCTGGCGTTGTATGTCAGATACTTGGGGTTCGCGCAGCTGTTCAGTCTGCGTTGGAGCAGGTAGGACAGGTGAATACTGAGCCGCGTTAAGGACCGGTTCGTTGCTGACGGACATTTTGGAGGCTGGGACCGTCGTCGCTGGGAGACCACTGCTGTACAGAACGGCGTTTGCGTTCGCGCTTTCCAACGAAGGTAACGAAGCTGCACCCTCTAAACGAATAGTCAGAGGAGAACTCGCCGCTTTCAGCTGGCCCTGCCCCCACAGATCCAGACGGTTCGCCCAATCCTGCATCATAGTCCGGCGCTGCTCGACGTACTCCGCGTGGTTGTAAGCCGCGCTCACCTTATCCGGGTCCGCATGAGAAAGCTGGGCATCCACCCACACCTTCGGGTATCCGATCTCGTTCAGCGCCGTCGAGATCGTCGCCCTCATGCCATGACCGGTGAGTTGATCGGCATACCCCATCCGACGTAACGCACCATTCAGCGTGTTCTCACTGATACGCTTGCTCAGGTCGCTTCGATGGGCAAACAAGTAGCGTTGTGCCGGAACAACCTGGTCCAGCAAGTGACGCACGATCTCCAGCGCCTGAACCGACAGCGGCACGATATAAGGCGGTACATTTTGGGTCTGCTTACCTGGTTTCCGCATCGCTAGCTGGAGTTGTTTCACCACTTCCGCCGGTATGACCCACAAGCGCTTCTCCAGATCGAACTGGTCGGGTGTCGCCAAGCGTAGCTCGCCCGTGCGGACACCGGTCAGCAACAACAACCGAAGGCCAAACCGAGTTTGGTTGGCGCCACCGTAATTTCGAAGAGCAGCCATCAATGCCGGGAGCTCGTCCATACGAAGAAATGGATTGTGCGTAACCGGAGGTTTGGGGAGTGCAACTACATCAAGATCTGAAGCTGGGTTGTGCTCCAGTCCCTCGATCTTCACCAGCGCATAACGGAACAATTGGTTGAACCAAGTCCGGCATTTTTCGGCTGTCGTTAAGGCCTTGCGCTGTTCGATCCTGCTCAGTAAATCCAGCAGATCGTGACGATTGATATCGTAGATAGACCGTCCACCCAATATGGGCAGGACGTCTTTATTGAAGATCCTCAAGATCTGCGAGAGCGTGCTCTGGCGCCCTTCCTTCAGGCTCAGCCTACGGAACTCTACCCACTGATTAAACACCGCCTCGAAGGTATGCTCTGTCGCAAAACGAACAGCACGGCGCTGCTCTTTACGGTGCTCATAGGGGTTGATGCCTTGGGCCACCAAGGCGCGTGCCTCGTCACGTCGCGTGCGCGCTTCTTTGAGGCTGATTTGCGGGTAACAACCCAAGGACATGCGCTTCTGCTTGCCCGTCCAGTAGTAACGGAAAAGCCAGACTTTTCCACCACTGGCCGTCACATTGAGCGTGAGACCATCACTGTCACCAAGGGTGTAGTCGTTACCAGTGATTCGGGCATGCCGAACTGTCATTTCTGAGAGTGCCATTGCGAGCTCCTGAACAGAGTCAGGGCCAGATGCTCGTCTCGTTGCGCAAACTGCTCCAGCAACAAACCGATTCAGTGCTCGTCAGAATTCTGGACTCAATTCTGGACTTAAACGCACCGGATAGTGCTGGATTTCAGTGGTTCCCGCTGGAACGAAAAAAGGGCCTAAAGGCCCTGATTTCAATCGCTTACAGAATTCAGTGGAACTCTGTAGCGCAATATTTGGAGCGGGAAACGAGACTCGAACTCGCGACCCCGACCTTGGCAAGGTCGTGCTCTACCAACTGAGCTATTCCCGCGTCTTGGTGTGGCGCATTCTATAGATTCAGATTGTGCCGTCAAGCCTTTGATTCAAAAAAGTTTTATTTCGGGTCTACGTCCGTCCGCAGGTGCGGCCAGGCGGCGCGCAGGTATTGGACCATCGACCAGAGAGTCAGGCCGGCGGAGACCAGCAATAGCGTGTAACCCAGCAGGACCCAGAAGCTGAAGTCCGACGGGTTCGCCAGCAAGATCACCAGGGCCAGCATCTGGGCGGCGGTTTTCCATTTGCCGAGGTTCGATACCGCGACCTGGGCGCGGGCACCCAGCTCGGCCATCCATTCGCGCAGTGCCGAGACGACGATTTCACGACCGATGATCACCGCCGCCGGCAGGGTCAGCCAGAGGTTACCGTGCTCCTGCACCAGCAGCACCAGGGCCACCGCGACCATCAGCTTGTCGGCCACCGGATCGAGGAACGCGCCGAATGGCGTGCTCTGCTCCAGGCGTCGGGCCAGGTAGCCGTCCAGCCAGTCGGTGGCGGCGGCGAACGCGAAGACCGAGGCCGAGGCCACGTAGCTCCAGTGGTACGGCAAATAGAACAGCACTATGAAGATCGGGATGAGCAGGACGCGTAGAACGGTAATCAGGTTTGGGATATTCATCGGCACAACTGGCTGCGAAGTTAACGGGCATTCTACTCGCTGTGCAGGTTTGCATAAATCGACTCAGCGAGCTTTTTACTGATACCGGGTGCTTTGGCTATCTCTTCGATGCTGGCACGAGACAGCTCCTGCAATCCACCAAAATGTTTCAGCAGGTCGCGGCGCCGCGTCGGCCCGACCCCGGCCACACCTTCCAGGGTAGAGGTACGGCGGGTCTTGCCACGGCGGGCGCGGTGACCGGTGATGGCGAAGCGGTGGGCTTCGTCACGGATCTGCTGAATCAAGTGCAGCGCCGGCGAATCGCCCTTCAGGGTGAATTCGTGGGCGGCGTCGTTCAGGTACAGCGTCTCGAACCCGGCCTTGCGGGTGGCGCCTTTCGCCACGCCCAGCAAGATCAGGTCGGGGACCATCAGCTCATTGAGCACGTCGCGGGCCATGGACAGCTGGCCCTTGCCGCCGTCCACCAGCAGGATATCCGGCAGCTTGCCCTCGCCGTCCTTCAGCTTGCCGAAGCGACGCATCAGCGCCTGGTGCATCGCCGCGTAGTCATCGCCAGGTGTCACGCCTTCGATGTTGTAGCGACGGTAATCGGATTTGATCGGGCCTTCCGGACCGAACACCACACAGGAGGCCACGGTGGCCTCCCCGCTGGAATGGCTGATGTCGTAGCACTCAAGCCGCTGCGGTGGCTCGTCCAGGTTGAGGACCTCAGCCAGGGCATCGAACCGCGCCGCCACGTGCTGACGGTTGGCCAAGCGCGCGCCGAGGGCCTGTTCGGCGTTAGTCACCGCCAGCTGCTGCCAGCGGGCGCGAGTGCCGCGAACGCGGTGGCTGATGGTCAACTCACGACCGCGCAGCGTATGGATGGCCTCGACCAGGACGGGAAAATCTTCATGGACCACGTTGACGATCAACTCGCTCGGCAAGTCGCGTTCCGGGCTGCTGACGTAATACTGGCCAAGAAACGCCGACATGACTTGTGCAACGTCTTCCTCGATGCCCACCTGGGGAAAGAAATTCTTGCTGCCCAGCACTCGCCCGCCCCGCACACTGATCAGATGCACGCAGGCGCCGCCCGGGTTGATGAAGGAGGCCACCACGTCGACATCGCCGCTGCCGCCTTCCATGCTCTGCTGGTCCTGGACACGACGCAGCAGGCCGATCTGGTCGCGCAGCTCGGCGGCTTTTTCGAATTCAAGGTTGATCGCTGCCTCTTCCATGGCCGCGGACAGCTCATCGGTCAGCGCGTTGCTGCGCCCTTCCAGAAACATCACCGAGTGGCGCACATCTTCAGCGTAGACCTCAGGCTCGACGAGCCCAACGCACGGCGCCTTGCAGCGTTTGATCTGGTATTGCAGGCAGGGTCGGGTGCGGTTCTTGTAATAGCTGTCTTCGCATTGGCGAACGAAGAACGTCTTCTGCAGCAGGCTCAGGCTTTCACGAATCGCCCCGGCGCTGGGATAAGGCCCGAAGTACCGCCCCTTGGCCTTCTTGGCACCGCGATGGATGCTCAAGCGTGGAAACGCCCCGTCGGACAGGAACACGTACGGGTAGGATTTGTCGTCGCGCAACAGGATGTTGTACGGCGGACGCCATTCCTTGATCAGCGTCTGCTCAAGCAGCAGCGCTTCGGTTTCATTGGCGGTGATGGTGGTTTCGATTTGCGCGATGCGCCCCACCAGGGCAGCCGTCTTCGGGGCGAGGCCGGTTTTGCGGAAGTAGCTCGCCAGGCGATTCTTGAGGTTCTTGGCCTTGCCGACATATAGCAGGCGCGCATCGCTGTCGAACATGCGGTAGACGCCTGGGCGGCCGCTGCATGTGGACAGGAAAGCACTGGGATCAAACAATTCGGTCATTATCAGGCGCTGGCATCGACCATGCCGTGGCGCACCGCCAGCAGTGTCAACTCAACGTCGCTGCTGATCGAAAGTTTCTCGAAGATACGGTAACGGTAGGTGTTCACGGTCTTGGGTGACAGGCACAGCTTGTCGGAGATGATCTGTACTTTCTGGCAGCCGACGATCATCAGGGCGATCTGGATTTCCCGCTCCGACAATGCATCGAACGGAGAATCGTTGGTGGGCTGGAAAGACTTGATTGCCAGTTGCTGGGCTATCTGCGGGCTGATGTAGCGCTGCCCGGCGAAAACCAGACGAATGGCCTGTACCATCTCGTTCAAACCGGCGCCCTTGGTCAGGTAACCCGCCGCGCCCGCCTGCAACAACCGGGTGGGAAACGGGTCTTCTTCGCAGACGGTCACCGCGACCACCTTGATGTCCGGGTGACTGCGCAGCAACTTGCGCGTGGCCTCAAGACCGCCGATGCCAGGCATCTTGACGTCCATCAGCACCACGTCGGGCTTGAGTTCACGCGCCTTGATCAGCGCCTCTTCCCCGGATTCGGCCTGGCCAACCACCTGCAGACCATCGATGTCGGCCAGCATTCGCGTAATGCCCGTACGGACGAGATCATGGTCATCGACCACCAACACCCTAATCAAGCAGACACCTCATTGGTCTTATTTGGGTTGCCCCACACCTTAGCAAAAAGCGTCCGGCAGACCTAGCGCAAAGGGGCATATAAAAGTTACAGCGAATCTTTATAGGTAGCGCGTCCGCAGCGTCAAGCACTGGCGTCTCGCTCCATCCTAAGGAAACACTCATCCTCGCCCACGACCCGCAGCCCCATGCGCTCGTAGAGCACCCTGGCCGGATTATTCTTGAAAACCGTCAGGCGCAACGCCGGTCGTCGCTCAAGCGCCACCATCTGCCAAACCTGTCCGATCGCCCAGGTTCCGACGCCCTGCCCACGAAACGCCTCGTCGATCTGCAATTCGCGGATATACAACGCCCGCGCATCGCGACTGAGACTGACGAACCCCAACGGCCGGTCACCGCGGTAGATGATCCAGTTCTGACGAATGATCCAGGCCAGGTCGAACGCCTCATCCTGCCAGAGCAGATCATGTTGCAGATAATAGGCAAGCATATTGCGACAGGTCAGTTTGCGGGCGAAGCCAATGTCCTCGGCCGTGGCTGCATGCCATTCAAGGTTCATGATTTCCTCTTCGAAGGGGCATCCTACAACGGACAACATAAAGCAAAAGTGTGTCACAAAGTCCGCCTCACTCAAGCCAGTGCGAACCGTTGCATGGCAGCGATAGCATTTTCTGATTGAAGCGGCGCCCTGCCCTCTAGTAAGCTCGGAGCCATTCATCGGAGACAGACCATGTTCAACGCCCTCTCACAGCGTCACACCGCCAGCGCCCCGCGCTCGGTTGCGGCTGCCTGGGCGAACAGTGTTCAAACTCCGGTCAACTTTTATTTCGGGTATTGGTTTAGCCACTGGCGCGCCTGATACCCCACCGGCGCCCACTTCAAACGGGTCGCCTTCCAGAGTTTTCCAAACCCCCGGTCGGCCTCCCGACCGGGGGTTTTGTTTTTTCCGGCTACACATTTGCAACACCAGACAACTTGAGGATTGAGCCATGAACTACGCCACTTATTACCGTTACGACAGTTTTTCCGCCTGGCGATTTACCAGCCACCGCTCGGGACAGCCTGCCGCCTCCGATCGGTCACCTACCGGTGGCAAGCCTCAATTGCGGGCCAATCCGGCCAATTGTCGAACACCCCACTAGGACCGGCGCGGGAAAGCACCCGCCGCCCGTCCAGGAAGCCAGATCATGAATTCATCCGTCTCCGCTTTGCCGCTGTCCTCGCTCAACCCGGCCAATGAAGCCCTGACCCTGCGTCTGCCCAGCTCATTGCAACTCAAACATCAGTTGCCGCTCAGCGTCGCCCTCAGCCAACAGGTCGACACCCACCGCCGGGCCATTCGTTCGATCCTCGACGGCGAAGACTCCCGCCTGCTGGTCATCGTCGGCCCTTGCTCGATCCATGACCCGAAGTCCGCCCTGGAATACGCCGCCAACCTGGCACGCCTGGCTCATGAAGTGAGCGACAGCATGCTGCTGGTGATGCGTGCCTACGTAGAAAAACCGCGTACGACCGTAGGCTGGAAAGGCCTGGCCTACGACCCGGGCCTGGACGGCAGCGATGACATGGCCACAGGCCTGGCGCTGTCCCGGGAGCTGATGCGCGAAATGCTGCAGCTGGGCCTGCCCGTCGCCACCGAACTGCTGCAACCGATGGCCGCCGGCTACTTCGATGACCTGCTCAGTTGGGTCGCCATCGGTGCCCGCACCACCGAATCGCAGATCCATCGGGAGATGGCCAGCGGCCTGGGCATTCCGGTGGGCTTCAAGAACGGCACGGACGGTGGCGTCGGTATCGCCTGCGACGCAATGCGCTCGGCGGCTCATCCCCATCGGCACTTCGGGGTCGACAGCCAGGGCCATCCGGCAATCATCCAGACTCAGGGCAACCCCGACACTCATCTGGTATTGCGCGGCGGCCATCGCGGGCCGAACTACGACAGCCAGAGCGTGGCGCAGATCCAGGCCGACCTGACCCGCCTCAAAATACCGGCGCGGATCATGGTCGATTGCAGCCACGCCAACAGCGGCAAGGACCCGCTGCGCCAGCCCCAGGTGTTCAATGATGTACTCCAGCAACGCCTGCAAGGCAATCGTTCGCTGATCGGCATGATGCTGGAAAGCCACCTGTTCGAAGGCTGCCAACCGCTGGGCGCGTCGATGCGCTATGGCGTGTCGGTGACGGATGGTTGCCTTGGCTGGGCGTCCACCGAGGACCTGTTGCGCCGGGCCCATCGCCAATTGCAATCGGCTAACTGAATGACAACCGTGGCGAGGGAGCTTGCCCGCGAAGGCGTCGGCACGTTCAACATCGAGCAAGCTGAACCACCGCTATCGCGAGCAAGCTCGCTCCCACAGGTCCTGCGGCGTGCCTGCAATCCTGCAAACAACATCAATCCCGTGTGGGAGCGGGCTTGCCCGCGAAGGCGTCGGCACGTTCAACATTGATGCAAGCTGAAACCCCGCTATCGCGAGCAAACTCGCTCCCACAGGTCCTGCGGCGTGCCTGCAATCCTGCAAACAACATCAATCCCCTGTGGGAGCGGGCTTGCCCGCGAAGGCGTCGGCACGTTCAACATTGATGCAAGCTGAAACACCGCTATCGCGAGCAGGCTCGCTCCCACAGGTCCTGCGGCGTGCCTGCAATCCTGCAAACAACACCAGTCCCCTGTGGGAGCGGGCTTGCCCGCGAAGGCGTCGGCACGTTCAACATTGATGCAAGCTGAAATACCGCTATCGCGAGCAAACTCGCTCCCACAGGTCCTGCGGCGTGCCTGCAATCCTGCAAACAACATCAGTCCCCTGTGGGAGCGAGCCTGCTCGCGATGAGGCCGTCCCAAACTACTCGGAATCCAAGCCGGCAGAGGACCGAACCTCCACCGTCACCCATTCGGAATGCTGACTGACGTCATCCAGGCGCTCGATCTGATAAAACAACTGCACCGCGCGGCCACGCTGATCCTGCCAATAACTCGCCGGCACGACGAAGGTCGCGCGCTGGCCGGCCATGGCCTGGGTGATCTCACGCTCCTCAATGTGAATATTGTTCCCGTTGCATTGCAACCAGACCCACTCGCCCGCCTCAAGGCCCGCGCCCTCGATGACGATGGTTACACCATTCGGGTGCTCGTCGATATCCAGCACGCCATTCTCCACTGCCAGTATCCGTGGAGCCTTCAGCGCGGGACGCACCAGGGGGCCGATGTGCACCGACAACGGTTCGGCCCGGCGCACGGAATGCCCATGCCGAACGACATACGTCAGGCTCAGGTCATGCCCCAGATGGGGCGCGATCTGCGAGTGATCCAGCCAGAACGATACCTCCCGGCCGACGGCATGGCTCTCTATATCCAGCACATCTCGCCAGAGCGCCTTGCCCTGCTTGCTGGCGATCAGGATCAACCGGTCGCCGACGGCCATTCTGGAATAAGGCCGGACAGTCATCCGCGTGCCCTCCGGCACCCGAGCGGGATCGAGGCAGCCACCTACCGCATCGTCAGCAACCACAGGCAGCTGTTGCAACGGTACATCACCGATGTCCAACAACAGAGATTCAGATTCCAACGAAGCCGGCAACTGTCGCCCCGTTACGCGATAGGAGATTTCCAGCGAACCGCTGTCCAGTTCGGCGATGTGGGGCTCGCGCACCACGAACACCACAGGGCGTCCGACGTGCCGTTCAGTGATAAATCCGCGCATTTCATGCCGGTACGGCTCGGCGTCCGAATTGAGGCCGTGCCATAAAAGCACGACTTCATCGCCGCAGGTCATCATCGGGTAGGGCTCGATAGTGACGACAACCTTGCGCCAAGCCGGGTCGATCACCCCTGTCCTGGCCGCAGCCAGCGACGGTGCCGGCAATCTTGTGCTTGAGGCGAGACGGGATCGTTGGGCAGTTCTGTCAGTGTTCATGTCCGGGTTCCACTCCTTGGATATACGATGCCCATTGAAACCCGAAGGCCCTCTCCCCTTCAGTCAGACAACACGACAGCGAGCGTGGTACCCGGCAGCCTCCGTTGTAGTAGCGCACCCCACATACCATCGGACGTATCCGCGTATGTTCGGCACCGCCGTGGCTGGTCAGATTCTTCCCGCTGCTTTTATTCCATTTTCAGTAGCGCAGCGCGGTTTCTTCCTACACCACCCATGCAACGCCTGCATTAGAGTGAGGTCGCGAACTCAACGTGAACCTCTTCGAAAAAGGTACGAACATGCAACGGAATGCAACCACTCAATTTCCCATCCTGTTGGTCCATGGGTTGTTCGGGTTTGACAGGATCGGCGGCTTCGAACTTTTCCATGGCATCAAGCAGGCTTTGCGTAGCGCGGGCGCCCAGGTGTTCATCCCGCATTTGTCGGCGTCCCACTGCAACGAAGCCCGAGGCGAGCAATTATTGGCGCAGATCGATCGAGTCCTGAGCGGTACCGGTGCGGGCAGGGTCAATCTGATCGGCCATTGCCAGGGCGCACTGGCGGCCCGTTACGTCGCCGCGATTGCGCCCGACAAGGTGGCTTCGGTGACCTCGGTCAGCGGACCCAACCACGGTTCTGAATTGGCCGATTTCCTGCACAGGGCCCTGACCCCGGGACGGCTGCCGGGACGTGTAGCGAGCAAGGTCGCAACGCTGTACGCTGATTTCATCACCTTGCTGGGGGGCCAGGCGCATCTGCCTGCGGCAGCCGTCGCCACGCTGGCCTCGCTGACCACCGAAGGCGTCGGCGCTTTCAACGACAAATACCCCCAGGGGCTGCCGAGGAACTGGGGCGAGAACGGCCCCCAGCGGGTCAACGGGGTGCGCTACTACTCCTGGAGCGGCACGCTGCCGGCAATGCCGCAAGGGCTCGACGCAACCAACCCCTTGCAGGTTTTCTGTCGCGCCTTTTCCCAATACTTCATTACCGAAGCCGGACAGAACGATGGCATGGTCGGACGCTTCAGCTCGCATCTGGGCAAGGTTATCCGCTCCGATTATCCCATGGACCACCTGGACACCCTCAACCTGCCGCTCGGCAAAACGGCCAGGGAAACAGACCCGATCATGCTCTACCTGCGCCACGCCGAGCGCCTGTCCAAGGCAGGCCTTTGATCGCCGGTCCAAGGTTTTGACGCAATTTTGACAACAACCGGTTAACGAATCCGGTAGGCTCAACACCTTTCAAAATATCCGAAGGAATTTCCCATGGCCAAAGCCACTGCCCGTCACATCCTGGTTTCCACCGAAGACAAGTGCAACGAACTCAAGGCCCAGATCGAAGCCGGCGCCGACTTCGCCGAAGTCGCCAAGGCCAATTCTTCTTGCCCATCCAGCCGCCAGGGCGGTGACCTGGGCTCGTTCGGCCCGGGCCAGATGGTCAAGGAGTTCGACACCGTGGTGTTCAGCGCGCCGGTCAATACTGTCCAGGGTCCGGTCAAGACTCAGTTCGGCTATCACCTGCTGGAAGTGACCAGCCGCCAGGACTGATCCCGCTTATCGATACGGGACGCGCCGCTCACTCAAGGCTGGCCTGTCCCCCTGTGGCGAGGGAGCTTGCTCCCGCTGGACTGCGAAGCAGGCCGATTTTCCAGTCGCTTCTTCGCACTGGAGCACCAGCCCGGCCAAGCGGGAGCAAGCTCCCTCGCCCCATAAGCTTTCATGCACAGGACTGGCGATCAGCGCGCCGCTCGCGTACAAATCGTGCTCATCGATCACCCGGCTTTAAGGCTGACAATGCGACTGGCGTTTCTTTCACCGTTTCTCACTGCCGCGATCCTGCTGACGGGCGCCGCCAGTGGGTACGCCGCACCACAGCATGCCCTGACCGTCTATGGCGAACCGGCCAAGTACGCCGAAGGCTTCAGTCATTTCGCCTATACCAATCCCCAGGCACCCAAAGGCGGGACCATGCGCCGCTCGGCCGTCGAGATCGGCCACTTCGACCATCTCCTGCCGTACATCGACAAAGGCATCGGCGTCAGCCAGATCGATGGGATGCTCTACTCACCGCTGGCCCAGCGTTCGCTGGATGAACCCTACACCGTGTACGGTCTGGTGGCCGAGAAGATGGAGCGCTCGGACGATGGCCTGTCCCTGCGTTTCTACCTGAACCCCAAGGCCCGCTTCGCCGATGGCAAGCCCATCACCGCCGAGGATGTGCGTTATAGCTTCGAATTGCTGACCACCCAGGGCAGTCTGCGCTATCGCACCCAATTCGCTGCCGTCAAAGGTGTCGAGGTCGAGTCCGAACGCACTGTGCGTTTCGACTTCAAGAACAATGAAAGCCGCACCCTGCCCTTGGATATCGCGACTTTGCCTGTCCTCCCCGAACATTGGTGGAAGACCCGTGACTTCGCCAACGGCGGCGGCTACGAGCCTCCCCTGGGCAGCGGCCCATACCGGGTGAGCAAGGTCGATTCCGGACGCAGCATCACCTTCGAGCGCAACGCCGACTGGTGGGGAAAGGATCTTCCGGTCAGCCGCGGACTCTACAATTTCGACCACTTCAGCATCGAGTACTTCGGCGACACCGACGTGGCCCGCCAGGTGCTACGTGGCGGCGCCTACGACTACAACCGCGAGTTTTCCGCCACCGGCTACTCCATCGGCTACGACAGCCCCGCCCTGCGCGATGGTCGCCTGCAAAAGGCCCACCTGGCTACAGAAGCACCGCAGACCGCCCAGGGTTTCGTATTCAACCTGCAACGCCCGCAGTTCCAGGACCGTCGGGTCCGCCAGGCGTTGGCCATGCTCTGGGATTTCGAATGGAGCAACCGCCAGATGATGCGCAACCTGTACGTGCGCCAGCAAAGTTTCTTTTCCAACACCGACCTCGCCGCCCAACAACTGCCCGATGCAGGTGAACGGGCAATCCTCGAACCGCTGCGCGGGCAGATTCCCGATGAAGTCTTCACCCAGGTCTTCGAGGCTCCAAAGACCGACGGCAGCGGCGTGATCCGCGACAAACAGCTGCAGGCCCTGGCATTGCTGGAACAGGCCGGCTGGAAACCCGAAGGCGATCGCCTGGTGAACGCCGAGGGCGAGCCGCTGAGCTTCACCTTCCTCAACAGCCAGAACGGTATCGAACGCCTGTTGCTGCCGTACAAACGGACCTTGAAGCAGATCGGCATCGACATGAGCATCCGGCGCATCGACGCCTCCCAATACGTCAACCGCCTGATGAGCCGTGACTACGACATGATCATCATCGGCTACCCGGTCAGCACCTCACCCGGCATGGAACTCTACAATTACTACGGCTCGGCGGCCGCCAACGATCCAGGCTCCAACAACTACATGGTCCTCAAGAACCCGGCGGTGGACGCCCTGATCGACGGACTGGTCAAGGCCACCACAAAAAGCGACATGCTGCGCCACGCCCACGCCCTGGATCGGGTGTTGCAATGGAATTACTACTGGATCCCCAACTACTACCCGCCCGGCAGTTCGACCGTCTGGTGGAATCGCTTCGGCATTCCGAAAGTCCAGGCCAGCAATGACGAGGCCATCGAAAGCTGGTGGGAAATCAGCACCACGCCGCTGACCAACGAGCAGATGACCGCCGAGCGCATCAAGCGCGGCTCACCGGGAGGGCCACACTGATGTGGGCGTATATTGCGCGGCGCCTGCTACTGATCATTCCGACGCTGGTGATCATCCTGCTGGTGAATTTTGTCATTGTGCAGGCTGCTCCCGGCGGGCCGGTGGAACAAGCCATCGCCCACCTGCAAGGCATCGGCAGCGGCACCGTCGGCAGTTCGGGCAACGCCATGACCGGCAGCTCGCGTGCCAGTCGAGGGCTGGACCCACAGTTGATCAAGGACATCGAGAAACAGTACGGCTTCGATAAGCCGGCCCATGAACGCCTGTGGCTGATGCTCAGCAGCTACGCCCGGCTGGACTTCGGCAAGAGCTTCTTCCGTGGCGCCACGGTCACTGACCTGATTCTGGAAAAAATGCCGGTGACCATTTCCCTCGGGCTCTGGGCGACACTGATCACCTACCTGGTGTCGATCCCCCTGGGAATCCGCAAGGCCGTGCGACACGGCTCGGCATTCGATGTGTGGAGCAGCACGGCGATCATCATCGGCTACGCCATGCCGGCGTTTCTGTTCGCGATGTTCCTGATCGTGGTGTTCGCCGGCGGCACGTCGCTGAACTGGTTCCCGGTGCGCGGGCTGGTGTCCGATGACTTCGAGTCGTTGTCGACCCTGGGCAAGATCGCCGACTATTTCTGGCATCTGGTGCTGCCGGTCACGGCGCTGGTGGTCGGCGGTTTCGCTACGCTGACGATCCTGACCAAGAATTCGTTCCTCAACGAAATCACCCGCCAGTATGTGGTCACGGCGCGAGCCAAGGGCATGAGCGAACGTCGGGTGCTGTATGGCCACGTGTTCCGCAACGCGATGTTGCTGGTGGTGTCGGGCATTCCCCAGGCGTTCATCAGCGTGTTCTTTGCCGGCTCGCTGCTGATCGAGGTGATCTTTTCCCTTGATGGCCTTGGACGCATGAGTTACGAGGCCGCCGTCTCCAGGGATTACCCGGTGGTATTCGGCTCGCTGTTCATCTTCACGCTGTTCGGCCTGCTCATCAAACTCATCGGCGACCTCTGCTACACCCTGGTGGATCCGCGCATCGACTTCGCCGCGAGGAACGCCTGATGTTGCTGCTCTCTCCGTTGGGTCGTCGGCGCTTCGAGCGCTTCAAGAAAAACCGCCGGGGCTGGTGGTCGCTGTGGCTGTTCGTCGGCCTGTTCATCCTGACCCTGGGCGGCGAATTGATCGCCAACGACAAGCCGCTGCTGGTGAGCTACCAAGGCTCGCTGTATTTCCCGGTGTTCAAGCGCTATACCGAGCAGGAATTCGGCGGACAACTGCCATTCCAGGCCGACTACCGCAGCAACTATGTGCAGAATCTGATCCGCAAGGATGGCGGCTGGCTGCTGTTTCCGCCGATCCCTTTCAGCGACGACACGCCTAACTATGAGCTCACTCAACCGGCGCCGAGCCCGCCCTCGGCAGTGAACTGGCTGGGCACCGACGACCAGGCCCGGGATGTGCTGGCCCGGGTGATCTTCGGCGCACGGGTGTCGATCCTGTTCGCCCTGGCCCTGACCGCCATCAGTGCGCTGATCGGCATCGCCGCCGGTGCGTTGCAGGGTTACTACGGCGGCTGGGTGGATCTGTTGGGGCAACGCTTGCTGGAGGTCTGGTCCGGGCTGCCGGTGCTCTACCTGCTGATCATTCTGTCCGGCTTCGTGGAACCGAATTTCTGGTGGTTGCTGGGGATCATGGCGCTGTTTTCCTGGCTGGCCCTGGTGGACGTGGTTCGCGCCGAGTTTCTGCGCGGGCGCAACCTCGAATACGTGAAAGCCGCCCGCGCCCTGGGCCTGTCCGACCGCAAGGTAATCGTGCGGCACATCCTGCCCAACGCGATGAACGCCACCCTGAGCTACCTGCCGTTCATCCTCACCGGGGCAATTTCCACCCTTACGGCCCTGGACTTCCTCGGCTTCGGCATGCCGGCAGGCAGTGCATCGTTGGGCGAATTGATCGGCCAGGGCAAACAGAACCTGCAAGCACCCTGGCTGGGGCTGACGGCTTTCTTCACACTGGCGTTGATTCTTTCTCTGCTGGTATTCATTGGAGAGGCGTTGCGTGACGCCTTTGACCCACGAGCATGAAGCGGACCGTTGAAATGAGCGAAAACCTGATCGAGATCCGCGATCTGAACGTGGCCTTCAACGACCACACCGTGGTGCGCAACCTGTGCCTGGACATTCGCCCCGGTGAATGCCTGGCCCTGGTCGGCGAGTCGGGGTCCGGCAAATCGGTGACGGCCCATTCGATCCTGCAACTGTTGCCCGAAAATGCCAGCCGCACTACCGGCAGCATTCGCTATCGCGGCCAGGAACTGGTGGGCGCCGAGGCCAAGGCGTTGCGCGAACTGCGCGGGAACCGGATCGCGATGATTTTCCAGGAGCCGATGACTTCGCTGAACCCGTTGCACAGCATCGAAAAGCAGATCGGCGAAACCTTGATGCTGCACCGGGGCCTGGGTGGCAAGGCGGCCCGTCAGCGCATCCTCGAATTGCTTGCCCTGGTCGGCATTCAAAAACCCACCGAGCGACTCAAGGCCTATCCCCATCAGCTGTCCGGCGGCCAGCGCCAACGTGTGATGATCGCCATGGCCCTGGCCTGTGAGCCGGAGCTGCTGATTGCCGACGAACCGACCACCGCACTGGACGTGACGGTGCAGCGCAAGATTCTGCTGCTGCTCAAATCGTTGCAACAGCGGCTCGGCATGTCATTGCTGCTGATCAGCCACGACCTGAACCTGGTACGCAGCATCGCCCAGCGAGTCTGCGTGATGAAGGCCGGGGAAATCGTCGAACAGGCGCCGTGCGAAACGCTCTTCAGTGCGCCGAAACACCCCTATAGCTGCGAGCTGCTGCACGCCGAACCGGAAGGCGAAGCCCTGCCCCGCGACGAGCGCGAAGACGTGCTGCAAGTGCAGGACCTACGAGTGAGCTTTGCGCTGGGCGGCGGGCTGTTCCGGCGCAAGGAATACCTGCGCGCGGTGGACGGCATCAGCCTGAACATCCAGCGCAGCAAGACCCTGGGCATCGTTGGCGAATCCGGCTCCGGCAAGTCGACCCTCGGCCAGGCGATCCTGCGACTGATCGAATCCGAAGGCAGCATTCGCTTCCAGGGCCAGGCGCTGGATCATTTGTCGCAAAAGGAACTGCGGCCATGGCGCAAGCAGATGCAGGTGGTGTTCCAGGACCCGTTCGGCAGCCTCAGCCCACGGATGTCGGTGCAGCAGATCATCAGCGAAGGCCTGGAAGTCCACAGCCCGTCCAACCCCAAGGAATGCGAAGCCCAGGTGATCCAGGCCCTCAAGGAGGTCGGCCTCGATCCGCAGAGCCGCCACCGCTACCCCCATGAATTCTCCGGCGGCCAGCGCCAACGCATCGCCATCGCCCGGGCACTGGTACTCAAGCCGGCCCTGATCCTGCTGGACGAACCGACCTCGGCCCTGGACCGCACCGTGCAGAAACAGGTGGTCGCCCTGCTCCGCCAGCTCCAGGAAAAACACGGCCTGACCTATCTGTTCATCAGCCATGACCTGGCGGTGGTACGTGCCCTGGCCCACGACCTGGTGGTGGTCAAGGACGGCAAGGTGGTGGAGCAAGGCGCCAGCCACGAGGTGTTCGAATCGCCACGGCATCCTTACACCAAAGAACTGTTGGCGGCGGCGCATCCCCGGTAAAGGGCCCCGCCCCTGGGACTCAGTTGTCGCGTCGCTGATCCAACGCCTGGGCAAATTCGCCAATCGCCCCCACGACCTGCTGGGCCCCTTGGTGGATATCGAGGATAACGCTGCCCGCCTGGTTCGCCAGCTTCACGCCCTGCTCCGCCTTGTGCGTGCTGGATTGCATGCTGGTCACGGCTTGCCTGGCGAGGTCGCGGTTCTTGCCTACAACCTCGGTGATGGCGACGGTGGCCTGGCTCGTGCGACGTGCGAGGTTGCGCACTTCATCGGCAACCACTGCGAAACCGCGTCCCTGCTCTCCCGCACGCGCCGCTTCAATGGCCGCGTTGAGCGCAAGCAAGTTGGTCTGCTCGGCGATGCCGCGGATGGCATCGACAATGCTGCCTATTTCCTCGGACTGAGCGCTCAGTGCATTGATTCCCGTCGCCACCTGCTGGAGTTCATCGGCGATGCTTTGCACCACGGTCACCGTCTCCTGCACCACCGCCGTGCCACGCTGGGTGTGCGCATCGGTCTGGCGCGATGTCTCGAAGGCCAGTCGCGCCGCGTTCGATTCGTTCCGGCGCTGCTCCACCTCACGAGTATGATCGGTAGCAAACTTGACCACCCCGTACAGTCTCCCCTGGGCGTCGTAGAGCGGGTTATAGGTCGCCTGCAGCCAGACCGTCGCACCCTGCTTGTCGATGCGCTGAAACAGTCCAGTCACGTACTCACCGCGATTCAATCCCGCCCAGAATCTGCGGTAGGCATCACTCTGTACTTCGCCAGGCTGACAGAACAGACGGTGGTGCTGACCGCAGACCTCCTCCAGCCGATAGCCCATCACCTTCAGGAAATTCGCATTGGCATTCACCACCTGGCCACTGAGATCGAACTCGATGACGGCCATGGAACGGTCGATCGCCCCCCTGAAACTGGACTCGGTCTGGCTTCGAAGGACACGCTCGCTGACGTCACGCACCACTACGATGATGCGCTGCAGTATTCCTCGCGGATTCAGTACTGGAACGCAGTTGGCCTCAACCCAGAGCCAGTGCCCCTCGCGGGTCAGGTGCAAGAACTGCGCATCGACACTCAGGCCCTGCCCCAACTGCTGCCACAGCGACGCATATTCCCGGCTGCCCGCATAAGCGGGCTCGCAGAACATCCTGTGGTGTCTGCCCCGGATATCCGCCAGGGTGTAGCCCGTCATTTTCAAGAACAGTGAATTGGCGTCGAGCACTTGCCCCAACGGATCGAGTTCGATGATCGACATGGCTTGATGGAAAGCGGCCCGTTCGGCCTCGAGCGCGGCCTGCCTGGCCTGGATCGGACGCAAGACTTCCTGATGCTTGCGGGTGCGAATGAACATGGCGATGCCGCTCCGGAAACGTAGGGTGCCAGGCCGTAGCCGACCTGAAGGCACGATGCCTCTAACTGGGAGGAGTCATTAAGCCATCATTCCTGAAAAATTGTACAGTTTTTATTTTTTGTACAAGATAAATGAAGACGTAACGGCCACAGGCATTTCAATGCCAACCCATTCTCCAACGTTTCTCATCCCGCAGCTCCGTCCAGTCGAGCAGTTCCGCGCGCCCGCTGTGCACCGCCTGAAGCTCAACGCTAATGGGGCGATCCGTTTCATCACAGATCACTCGAGTGACCAGAAAGTGCTTCTCTCGATTGACTGGCACGCAGGCCGTCCATTTGGAGAGTTTCAGCTTGCGGGGATTGAATATGTTCATATGCCCTACAGAAAAAGACGGAAAAAATCATGTACACCCAATGACAGATGTACAAGATTACCCAAAAAAACGCGGCGAAGCTTCGGTGCTGCAATTTCCCCGGCATAATGCATGCTCTTGGCAGCCCGTCCGCGGGTGTGGCAAATCCCTCTTTGGAATGCCTGATGAACCCCACCGAAAACCTCAAGGACTACAAACGGGTTCGCACCCTGGCGATCCGCTCGCTGTTCGAGATCATCGAGCAATCCAGCGAAGGCACGGTGATTGTCGACCGTGATGCGAACATCGTCTGGATGAACGAACGCTACGCCCGGCGCTTCGGCCTGGACTCGGCGCAGGAGGCGATTGGGCGGGCCTGCGAGAGCGTGATCCCCGGTAGCCTGCTGCGCGAAGTGGTGCGCACCGGGCGACCGATCCTGCTGGACATGCAAGACATGCCCAAGGAGCCACTGGTGGTGATGCGCCTGCCGATCCACGACAGTGCGGGCGCGGTAATCGGCGCCATCGGTTTTGCCTTGTTCGGGGAGTTGCACAGCCTGTCGCCGATGCTCAAACGCTACCAGAGCATGCAGGAAGAACTGGCCTCCACCCGTTCGCTGCTGCGGGCACGCCAGACCAAGTACAACTTCGCGCACTTCATTGGCACCAGTAGCGCCAGCCTGGAGGTCAAGCGCCGCGCCCGGCGTAGCGCCAGCACCGATTCGCCGGTGCTGCTGCTCGGCGAAACCGGTACGGGCAAGGAATTGCTGGCCCAGTCGATCCACAGCGCCTCGCCGCGGGCGAACAAGGCGTTCGTCAGTATCAACAGCGCGGCCATTCCTGAATCGCTGCTGGAGGCCGAGTTCTTCGGCACCGCACCCGGCGCCTTTACCGGCGCTGATCGCAAGGGCCGTCCCGGCAAGTTGCAGATTGCCCAGGGCGGCACGCTGTTCCTGGACGAGATCGGCGACATGCCGTTGCCGCTGCAAAGCAAACTGCTGCGGGTGCTCCAGGAAAAGGAATACGAACCGGTGGGTTCCAACGAGGTGCTGCACAGCGATGTGCGGGTGATCGCCGCCACCTCCACGGACCTGGAAGCCGCAATCAAGCGTGGCGAGTTCCGCGCCGATCTGTATTACCGCCTCAACGTGCTGCCAATCCAGGTTCCGCCGCTGCGCGAGCGCCTGGACGACCTGCCGGCCCTGAGCGAAGCGATCCTCGAGGAGTTGCGCAGCCAGCACGAACTGAACGACGACGCACTGAGCCTGCTGCGGCAACATGCCTGGCCGGGCAACATCCGCGAACTGCGCAACGTGCTGGAACGGGCCGCGCTACTGAGCGACACCTCGCTGCTGACCGCCACAGACATCCGCGCCGCCATCGGAACCTTCACACCGGTGACCCGCTCAGCCAGCACACACCTGGAGCCATTGCCCCAGGAAACCTTCGCCCAGGCCCGGGCCCGATTTGACCGGCAACTGATCGAAACCACCCTAGCGCAATGTGGAGGCAAGGTGGTTGAGGCGGCGCAGCGGTTGGGGCTGGGACGGTCGACTCTGTATAAGAAGATGGTGGCGCTGGGAATTGCGGAATCTCCCTAGAGAGACGATCTATCTCTATTCGTAGACGGTTTTTTTTGGAGTGCTTCGCACTCATCGCGAGCAGGCTCGCTCTCACAGTGGGACGCGTCCGTCAGAAATTTCCCTCACCCCTTGTGGGAGCGAGCCTGCTCGCGATGAGGCCAGCAGCCTTCCGAAAATCTCAAAACAGAGACAAACCTTCATTTCGACTTGATCATACTTATAAATTCCCTATGTATTTCAACAAGTTACGTACCTGGCACAAAACTCGCTAAAGCCCTCCCACCGCTTCACCCACAAAAATAACAATCCCAGGAGACACACCATGAGTGTGATCATTGCCTTGGCAGCCCTCGCGCTGCTGATGGTCGCCGCTTACCGTGGCTATAGCGTCATTCTCTTTGCCCCCATCGCCGCCCTCGGCGCCGTCCTGCTGACTGATCCTTCGGCCGTTGCACCCGCCTTCACCGGGGTGTTCATGGAGAAAATGGTCGGTTTCATCAAACTGTACTTCCCGGTGTTCCTGCTCGGCGCGGTGTTCGGCAAGCTGATCGAATTGTCGGGGTTCTCGCGCTCCATCGTCGCCGCGGCGATCCGTTTGCTCGGTACGCGCCAGGCGATGCTGGTGATCGTGCTGGTTTGCGCCGTGCTGACCTACGGCGGCGTATCGCTGTTCGTGGTGGTGTTCGCGGTGTATCCGTTCGCCGCCGAGATGTTCCGCCAGAGCAATATTCCCAAGCGGTTGATCCCGGCGACCATCGCCCTCGGCGCGTTCTCGTTCACCATGGACGCCTTGCCCGGCACGCCGCAGATCCAGAACATCATCCCCAGCACGTTCTTCAACACCACGGCCTGGGCCGCGCCATGGCTGGGGGTAATCGGCACGCTGTTTGTGTTCAGCATCGGCATGCTGTTCCTGCAACGCCAACGCAACAAGGCCCAGCGCCTGGGCGAAGGCTACGGCACCGAACTGCGCAACGAACCGGAAACCGCCGAAGACCTCAAGCTGCCGAATCCATGGATCGCCCTTTCACCGCTGCTGGCGGTGGGCGTCATGAACCTGCTGTTCACCCAGTGGATTCCCCAGTGGTACGGCAAGAGCCACAGCCTGGCGCTGCCGGGCATGGCCGCGCCGGTGACCAGCGACGTCGCCAAGCTCACCGCGATCTGGGCGGTGCAAGCGGCTCTGCTGGTGGGCATCATCATCGTGCTGGTGTTCGGTTTCCGGGCGATCCGCAGCAAACTGGCCGAGGGCAGCAAAAGCGCGGTAGGAGGTGCCTTGCTCGCGGCGATGAACACCGCTTCGGAATACGGTTTCGGCGCGGTCATCGCCTCCCTGCCCGGCTTCCTGGTCCTGGCCGACTGGCTCAAGAGCATTCCCAACCCGCTGGTCAACGAAGCGGTGACGGTCACGCTGCTGGCCGGGATCACCGGCTCCGCGTCGGGCGGCATGAGCATCGCCCTGGCGGCGATGTCCGAAAGTTTCATCAGCGCCGCCCACGCCGCCAACATCCCGCTGGAAGTGCTGCACCGGGTGGCCGCGATGGCCAGCGGCGGCATGGACACCCTGCCCCACAACGGCGCGGTGATCACCCTGCTGGCCGTGACCGGCTTGACCCATCGGGAAGCCTATAAAGACATCTTCTGCATCACGCTGATCAAGACCCTGGCGGTCTTCGTAGTGATCGGTGTGTTCTACGCCACTGGCATTGTGTGAGGTTGCAATGATGACAATTCTTTCGGGCAAGACCGCCCTGGTCACCGGCTCCACCAGCGGCATCGGCCTGGGCATCGCCCTGAGCCTGGCCAAGGCCGGCGCCAACCTGATCCTCAACGGCTTCGGCGACGCCACAGCGGTGATTGCCGAAGTGGGACAGTTTGGCGGCAAGGTCGGTCATCATCCGGCCGACGTCAGCGACCCGGCACAAATCGCCGAGATGCTCGCCTACGCCGAGCGTGAGTTCGGCGGCGTCGACATCCTGGTGAACAACGCCGGCATTCAGCACGTGGCCGCCGTGGAAGATTTTCCGGTGGAGCGCTGGGATTCGATCATCGCCATCAACCTGTCCTCGGTGTTCCACGCCACGCGCCTGAGCCTGCCGGGCATGCGCGCCAAAGGCTGGGGACGAATCATCAACGTCGCCTCAGTGCACGGCCAGGTGGGGTCGGTGGGCAAGGCGGCGTACGTCGCGGCCAAGCATGGGGTGATCGGCCTGACCAAAGTGGTCGGCCTGGAAACCGCCACCAGCAGCGTCACCTGCAACGCCATCTGCCCCGGCTGGGTGCTGACACCGTTGGTGCAGAAACAGATCGACGACCGGATTGCCAGCGGCGTCGACCCGCAACAGGCGCAGCATGACCTGCTGGCCGAGAAACAACCGTCCCTGGAGTTCGTCACCCCGCCGCAACTGGGCGAGCTGGTGCTGTTCCTGTGCAGCGAAGCGGGCAGTCAGGTGCGCGGCGCGGCGTGGAATATCGATGGTGGGTGGTTGGCTCAGTAACGTCATGCCGTTACCACTGTAACAAGGGACTTTCCGTGGCGAGGGAGCTTGCTCCCGCTGGGGCGCGAAGCGGCCCTAAGCTTCTTGGGGCGGCTGCGCCACCCAGCGGGAGCAAGCTCCCTCGCCACAGAAGCGTCCCTCGTCACAAGGGTGTCCTCGCCACGAAGGTCGCCTTGTGCTGCAATGTTTATAAGCTTGATAAAAGAATAAGAGGCACCCCATGTCCGATCTCCTCTGGCAACCCGCCCCCGAACGCATCGCCCAGTCACGCATGGACGCCTTCCGCCGGTTCGTCAACGCACGACACTCACTGCAATTGAACGACTACCCCGCCCTGCATGCCTGGAGCATCGACCAGCGCGAGGCCTTCTGGCAGGCCATCGTCGATTTCTTCGAGATCCGTTTCCACCAGGTGCCCACCGAGGTGTTGGTCGAAGGCCCACAGATGCCCAGCGCCCGCTGGTTCCCTGGGGCGACGCTGAACTTTGCCGAGCACCTGCTGCGCCGTCGCGATGACGCCGTGGCGGTGGTGGCGGTCGACGAGAGTGGCGGCCAGGAACAGCTGACCTGGACCGAACTCGCCGCCCACGTCGCTGGCCTGCAACGAAGCCTGCGGGCCGCCGGTGTCACCCAGGGCGACCGAGTGGCCGCGTGCATGCCCAACACCTGGCAGACCCTGGTGGGCATGCTCGCCACCACCAGCCTGGGGGCGATCTGGTCGTGTTCATCACCGGATTTCGGCACCCAGGGCGTTATCGACCGTTTCGGCCAGATCGAGCCCAAGGTGCTGATCACCTGCGCCGGCTACCGCTACGCCGGCAAGGTCATCGACCAGCGGGCCAAGGTCAATGAAATCCTCGAACGCCTGCCGTCGTTGCAGCAGTTGATCGTGCTGCCTTACGCCCGCATCGATGCCACCGTGGACGACTTCAGGACCACGGCCGACGTAACGTTGTGGGACGGGTTTTACCAACCCGGCGGCGCCCCGGAATTCACCAGCGTGCCGTTCGATCATCCGCTGTACATCCTTTATTCCAGTGGTACCACCGGCGTGCCGAAATGCATCGTCCACGGCACCGGCGGCGTGCTGCTGCAGCATATGAAGGAACACGCCCTGCACGTCGATCTCGGCCCCGAGGACCGACTGTTCTACTACACCACCTGCGGCTGGATGATGTGGAACTGGCTGGTCTCGGCCCTGGCCGTCGGCAGCGCCGTGGTGCTTTATGATGGCTCGCCGTTCCACCCCGGTCCCGAGCGCCTGCTGGACTTGATCGATGAGCTGCGCATCACGGTGTTCGGCACCAGCCCTAAATTCCTCGCGGCCCTGGAAAGCCAGGGTCTCAAGCCTCGGCAAAGCCACGATCTGGGCAGCCTCAAGACACTGCTGTCCACCGGTTCAGCACTGGCGCCCCACAGCTACGACTACGTGTACCGCGACTTCAAGCCCGACGTGTGCCTGGCCTCGATGTCCGGCGGCACCGACATCGTGTCGTGTTTCATCAACGGCAACCCGCTGTCCGGGATACGGCGTGGCGAGATGCAAGGCAAGAGCCTGGGCATGGCGGTGCAGGTCTGGAACGAGGCTGGCAAAGCGGTAATCGGCGAGAAAGGCGAACTGGTGTGCACCCGGCATTTTCCGGCGATGCCCATCGGTTTGTGGAACGATCCCCGGCAGGAAAAACTTCGCGCCTCCTACTTCAGCCAGTTCCCCGGTGTCTGGGCCCAAGGCGACTACGCCGAGGAACTGCCCCACGGCGGCCTACTGATCCACGGCCGCTCCGACGCGGTGCTCAACCCCGGTGGCGTGCGCATCGGCACCGCGGAAATCTATCGCCAGGTGGAAAAGGTCGAACAGGTACTGGACAGCGTCGCCATCGGTCAACAGTGGCAAGGCGATGTGCGGGTGGTGCTGTTCGTGCGGTTGCGCGACGGCGTGACGCTGGATGAAAACCTGGAGGCGCAGATCCGCCAGGTCATCCGTGCCAACACCACGCCCCGTCACGTACCGGCGAAGATCCTGGCGGTCAGCGACATCCCGCGGACCATCAGTGGCAAGGTGGTGGAACTGGCGGTGCGCAATGTGGTGCATGGCGAAGTGGTGAAGAACACCGATGCGCTGGCCAACCCCGAGGCGCTGGAGCAGTTTCGGGATCGGCCGGAGCTGGCTACATAGGCACTGCAAGACGCTGTTGTGGCGAGGGAGCTTGCTCCCGCTGGACTGCGGAGCAGGCCTTCTTGCGGCTGCTTCGCACCCGAGCGGGAGCAAGCTCCCTCGCCACAGGAAATCCTGCCCGAATCAAATCACTCCACCAACCCCCAATCCCCCGCCGCGCTATCAGGTGCAGCCGCCGCGCCGGACTCGGCATGCAGCTTCAAGCGCAGGCGCAGGTTATTCGCCGAATCAGCGTTTTTCAGCGCCTCTTCCTCATCAATGGCGCCTTCGACCACCAGGTTGAACAACGCCTGATCGAAGCTTTGCATGCCCATCTCTTCGGACTTTTCCATGATGCCCTTGAGTTCGCCCAGTTCGTTGCGGCGGATCAGGTCGCCCACCGTCGGTGAGCCCAGCAACACCTCCACCGCCGCCCGGCGTCCGCCGGTTCGGGTGCGTACCAATCGCTGGGACACGAAAGCCTTGAGGTTGTTGCCCAGGTCATGGAGCAATTGCGGCCGACGCTCTTCCGGGAAGAAATTGATCACTCGATCCAGGGCCTGGTTGGCGTTATGGGCATGCAGGGTGGAGATCACCAGATGCCCGGTGTCGGCAAATGCCAGGGCATGTTCCATGGTCTCGCGGTCACGGATTTCGCCGATCAACACCACGTCCGGCGCCTGGCGCAAGGTGTTCTTCAGGGCTGCATGGAAACTGCGGGTGTCGACACCCACTTCACGCTGGTTGATGATCGATTTCTTGTGACGGTGGATATACTCCACCGGGTCTTCGATGGTGATGATATGGCCGCTGCTGTTGCGATTGCGAAAGTCGATCAGCGCCGCCAGCGAGGTAGACTTGCCGGAGCCAGTCGCGCCGACGAACAGGATCAAGCCCTGCTTGTGCATGACGCTTTCGAGCAACACCGACGGCAGTTTCAGGTCCTCGAAACGCGGGATGTCCAGCTTGACGTTGCGGATCACCATGGACACATCGTTGCGCTGCTTGAAGATATTGACCCGGAACCGCCCGACGCCGGCCAGGGAGATCGCCAGGTTCATTTCCAGTTCTCGATCGAACTCAAGGCGCTGTTCGGCGTCCATCAATGACTCGGCGAGCCTGGCAATGTCGCCGACCTTGAACGCCTGGGTGCCCAACGGCTTGAGCACACCCTCGAATTTTGCGCACGGCGGCGCACCGGTGGACAGGTAGAGGTCGGAACCATCCTGGCTGGCCAGGATTCGTAACAATGGATCGATTTCCATGGACTGAAGCTTCCGCGAGACATCAATGAAACAAGCTGACCCGAACATGCGACCTTACAGACCAACCCGCGCTTTCCTTCTTCAGAGGATAGTCGACACACCACGACATCCAGGGATTCCGTGATGAACGCAATACCCGCCGGCAGCGATACACAACGCCTGCTTGCCCGAATGGATTGGACCTCAAGCCCGCTGGGCGCCAGCCAAACCTGGCCGCAGAGTCTGCGCACCGCGGTGGACATGGTGCTCCATTCGCCGATGCCGATGGCCTTGCTGTGGGGGCCGCAGTTGGTCCAGCTCTACAACGATGCCTTTTCCCGTCTGGCCGGCGACAAGCATCCCCATGCCTTTGGCCAACCTACGCATAGCGCGTGGCCCGAACTCAAGGGCGTGACCGAAGCGATCTACCAGCGCGTGTTGCAAGGACAGACCCACACCTGTCGCGATCAACTCTGGCGCGTCCCCTTTGCCGGTCGCCTTTGCGATGTCTGGCTGGACCTGACCTACAGCCCGGTACACGACGAAAATGCCAGCGTCGCCGGCGTCCTGATCACTGCCATCGAGACCAGCGAACGACGTCGCCTGGCCCTGGAGTTCGAACGGCGCTCGGAGGCCAGTCTCAAGGCCCAGCAGGAAAGCGAGGAACGCCTGCAACTGGCCCTGGCCGCCGCCGACGCACTCGGGACCTGGGATTGGGACATCAGCGAGGATCGTTTCGTTGCCGACGCGCACTTCGCCCTGCTGCATGGCGTCGATCCGAGCCTGTCGCGACAGTTGCCTATCAGCGCTTACCTGGAGGGTGTGCATCCCGAAGACCGGGCCGCCGTTGCCCGCAGCATCAAGCATTGCATCACCCACGGCACCGAATACGCCGAGGAGTATCGCCTGCTGCAGCCCGACGGCGAACTGCGCTGGGTGTATGTGCGCGGCCGCTGCTACAAGGACCGTCACGGGCGGCCCAAGCGCTTTCTCGGCGCCGCCCTGGATCTGAGCGAGCGCAAGCGCACCGAACAGGCGCTGCGCCAGAGCCAGACTGAGCTGCAACTGATCATCAACGCTATGCCGATCCTCATCAGCTACGTCGACCGGGAAGAGCGGTTCCGGCTGAACAACAGCGCCTACCTGGACTGGTACGGCCTGACCCCACAGGAGCTCTACGGCAAGACCATCCGCGAGGTGCTGGGCGAAGAAGCCTACGCAGTCCGGGCCGAGCAGATCGCCGGGGCGCTGGCGGGCAAGCCTTGCAGCTTCCCCGTAGAAGCGGCGCATCGTGACGGCCGCCCACGTCACGCGCTGACCAACTACTTGCCCCGCCACGGGGCAGACGGCGCGGTGAACGGGTTCTACATCTTTGTGATCGATGAAACCGAGCGCAAGAAAACCGAAGAGGCGCTGCGCAACCTCAACGAAACGCTGGAAGAGCGGGTCATCGCCCGCACCCAGCAACTGGCCGAAGCCAACCAGCGTCTGCAGAGCGAGATGTTCGAGCGCGAGCGTGCCGAAGAAGCGCTGCGCCACGCGCAGAAAATGGAAGCGGTGGGCCAGCTCACCGGTGGCATCGCCCACGACTTCAACAATATGCTTACCGGCATTCTGGGTAGCCTGGACCTGATCCAGCGCTACATCGCCAACGGCCGGGCTGCCGAGATCGGTCGCTTCACCGAAGCAGCGGTGTCCTCGGCCAACCGCGCCGCGGCGCTGACCCATCGCCTGCTGGCTTTCTCCCGGCGCCAGTCCCTGGACCGCAAGCCGCTGGACGCCAATGAACTGGTCCAGTCACTGGAAGACTTGCTGAGCCGCACCACCGGCGATCACATCCTGCTGCGCCTGCAACTGACCGACGAACTGTGGCCAGTCAGCACCGATGCCAGCCAGTTGGAAAACGCCCTGCTCAACTTGGTCATCAACGCTCGGGACGCCATGCCCGACGGCGGCGAGCTGACCATCGAGACCGCCAATGTCTACCTCGACGGCAGCGATATCAGCACCCTGGAACCGGTCAAGGCCGGGGACTACGTGATGATCGCCGTCAGCGACAACGGCAGCGGCATGACCCCCGCTGTGCTGGCCAAGGCCTTCGATCCGTTCTTCACCACCAAACCCATCGGCCAGGGCACCGGCTTGGGTTTGTCCATGATCTACGGGTTCGCCCAGCAGTCCGGCGGGCACTTGAGCCTGGACAGCGTGCCAGGCCAGGGCACGCGAGTGCAGCTATACCTGCCGCGACTGCACGTAACGCCCGTCGAACAGCCTGCGGCGGTGGAAACGACCGACGTGCCGGCGGCCATCGCCGGGGAAACCGTGTTGTTGGTGGAAGACGAACCCGCGGTGCGGATGCTGGTTTTCGATCTACTGGAAGCGTTGGGCTACACGGCTCTGGAAGCCCAGGACGCGAAAAAGGCCCTCGAATGGCTGGAAACCGACCGCCGAATCGACTTGTTGGTGACCGATGTGGGGCTGCCGGGAATGAATGGCCGACAACTGGCCGAGATCGCTCGCCAGCACCGGCCCGATCTGAAAGTGCTGTTCATGACCGGGTATGCGCAGAAAGCCACCGAGCGTCAGGGCTTCCTCGAACATGGCATGGACATGGTTGCCAAGCCCTTCACCCTGGACCTGCTGGCGACCAAGATCCGAGCGATGATCAACCATGTCTCCTGACTTGAGGCATAATCGCCGCCCCGTTACGTTCAGGTCACCGCAGCAATGAAAGCCCAAGCGCGCCATATCCTGGTGAAAACCGCCGAAGAAGCCGAACAGCTCAAGCAACGCATCGCCAAGGGCGAAGCCTTCGACGTGCTGGCGAAGAAGTTCTCCACCTGCCCCTCCGGCAAACGCGGCGGCGACCTGGGCGAAGTGCGCCCGGGGCAGATGGTCGGGGTGATCGATGCGGTGATCTTCAAGAAACCGCTGCGGGTGGTGCATGGGCCGATCAAGAGCAAGTTCGGGTATCACCTGGTGCAGGTGTTCTACCGGGATTAGCATGGAGCAGCGCCCCTGTGGCGAGGGAGCTTGCTCCCGCTCGGGTGCGCAGCAGCCGCCAGTTTTTTGGGCCTGCTGCGCAGTCCCGCGGGAGCAAGCTCCCTCGCCACAGGGGCCGCCCCAGGCTTCGGTGTTTTCAGTCCTTGGGAATCAACGCCCCCGGCACCTGAATCACCCGGCTCGCCAACAGATGCCCCGCCTCGGCCGCTTCGGTCGGGCTACCACCGAGCAAGCGGCTCGCCAGGTACGCGGCGCTGAAGGAATCCCCCGCCGCAGTCGTGTCCACTACCCGTTCGACGCGCTGAGCGGGCACTTCATAGGACTGGCCGTCGCAGCGGATCAGACAGGCCTCGGCGCCGCGCTTGAGCACCACCTCGGGCGTGCCGAAGCGCTCATAGGCGGCGAACACCGCCTGCGTGTCGGCATGTCCGAACAGCGCCTGCTCGTCGTCCACCGTCAACAGCGCCAGCTCCACGTACGGCAGGACACTGCCATACGCCGCGCGGGCGGCCTCGACTGACGCCCAGAGCCTGGGCCGGTAGTTGTTGTCGAACACCACCTGGGCGCCACGGCGCCGCGCTTCGACCAGGGTTTCGATGAGCCTGGCGCGCCCTTGCTCGCCGAGCACCGCCAGGGTAATGCCGCTGAAATACAGCACGTCGTAGTCCACCAGCGCCGCCAGGATCGGCGCGGCAGCCGGCGTGGTAAAACAATCACGGACCGCCGCCTCGTTGCGCCAGTACAGAAACCGCCGCTCGCCGGCTGCGTCGGTCTGGATGCAGTACAGACCCGGCAAGCGTCCGGGCAAGCGCTGGACCCGCTCCAGGCCAACGTTTTCCTCGGCCCAGCTGCGGCACATGGCGTCGCTGAAACTGTCATCGCCCAGGGCCGTGACGTAATCCACCGAGCCCTTGTCGCCCAAGGCGCGGGCCAGGTACACCGCGGTGTTGAGGGTATCGCCGCCGAAGCTTTGCTGCAGGCTGCCGTCGGCGCGTTGCTGGAGTTCGATCATGCATTCGCCGATCAGGGCGATGCGGGGGGTGGGGTTGCTCATGGGGGTTCCTGATCATTCTGTGGTGTCTGGCAGGCCGCTATCGCGAGCAGGCTCGCTCCCACTCTGGACTGTGTGAACACATTCTCTGTAATCACCACGAGCCCTGTGGGAGCGAGCCTGCCCGCGATAGCCGCAACACGGTCTCAAGCCCTAGAAACAAGTCTCCATACTCTCAACCACCCGCAACCCCTCATCCACCAGGCAGCCCACCCGCCACTTGTCAAAGGTCAGGCACGGATGAGAAGTACCAAACGCAATCACATCGCCCACCCGCAGCTCAACCCCCGGCGCCACGGTCATGAATGCATGCTGGTCCATCACCGCCGTCACCTTGCAGCCGCTCACGTCATCCCCCGGCACCGCATCGGCACCGGCCTTGTAGCGCCTGAGCGGCACCGGCAGCCCGGCGTCGTAGGCCACGTCGCGCTTGCCCAGGGCAATCACCGCGAAGCCCGGCTCCGGCAGCGATTGCACATGGGCCCAGACCTCCAGGGCCGGGCGCAAACCTTCGTGCAGGTCGCTGCGGCGCTCCAGCACACAGCATTGGGCTTCTTTGTAAATGCCATGGTCGTGTGCCACGTAACTGCCGGGGCGCAGCACACTGAGAAAACGTCCCTGGGCGTTCTGGGTCTCGAAGGATTCGGCGATCAGGTCGTACCAGGCCGAACCCGAGGCGGTGATGATCGGCTTGTCGATGGCAAACGCGCCGCTGTCCTGCAATTGCACCGCCAGGCGTACCAGGGACGCGGCGAACCCACGGATGCCGCTGATGGCGTGGTCACCGTGGATCACCCCTTCATAGCCTTCGATACCGGTCAGCGCCAGCGCCGGCTGTGCGCCAATCGCCTCGGCCAGGGCCAGCACCTCGGCCTCGGTCCGGCAACCACAGCGGCCACCCACCACACCGTACTCGATCATCACATTGAGCTTCAGACCGCGAGCGGCAAAGAACGCCCCCAGGTCGGCCACGTTGTCCGGGTGATCGACCATGCAATGGAATTCGAACGTCGGATCGCCCAGCAGATCGGCGACCAGGGCCATGTTCGGCCCGCCGACCAGTTGGTTGGCCATCAGCACCCGGCGCACGCCATGGGCGTACGCGGCACGGGTCTGCACCGCAGTGGCCAGGGTCAGGCCCCAGGCGCCGGCCTCGAGCTGGCGGCGAAACAACGCCGGGGTCATGCTGGTCTTGCCGTGGGGGGCCAGTTCGGCGCCGCTGTCGTTGACGAATTTTTGCATCCAGCGAATGTTGTGCTCCAGCGCCTCACGGTGTAGGACCAACGCCGGCAGGCTGACATCGCGCAGCAGATGCGCACCGACGCTGGCCGCGCCCTTCTCCACGTTGGCGTTATGAATGGCAGAAGACATGGTCGAACTCCTCACGCACGGCCGTGAACAGCCGTGGTTATCTAATCATTGATGCGCCGGGCCAGGTTGTTGGCGCTTTCGATCAGCACCCGGCGGTAGTCGGCGTAGTTGTTTTTGGCGTCGGCCCGGGGGGCGACGATGCACAGGGTCGCGATGGCGACGCCACTAGGGTCTTTGACCGGCGCGGCGAAGCAATGGGTGAAGGTGTCGGCCACGCTGTCGAACGAGAAGAATCCATCGAGTCCGGCCTGGCGGATTTCCTTGAGGAATTGCTCAAGGGGCAGGCGTTCGCCGTCCGGCAGGATGAAGTCGTCAGGGTCGATCAAGTCGACGATCTGCTGGTCGCTCAAATGCGCCAGCAGCAGGCGACCGGAGGCCGTCCAGGGGATGGGCGCGTTTTCACCGACGTCCGAAGAAATGCGGAAATGCCGCTCGCCCTCCTTCATCAGCGCGACGGTGTATTTGCGCCCGTTGAGCAGGCACATCTGGGCGGTCTCGCGGGTCTGGCTGACGATCTCCTGCAACGCATGGTCGGCCTCGCGGCTCAAGTCGAAATGCCGCAGGTGCGCCTGCCCGAGGAAATACAATTGACGTCCCAGGTAGACATGGCCGTCCTTGCCAACGGGCTCCAGGATGCGCCGTTCCAGCAGCGAGGCCACCAGTTCATAGACCGTGGACTTGGGGCTGCCGATGCCACTGGCAATATCGTTCGGGCGCAACGGCTGGCCGATTTCCTTGAGGAAATCGAGGATATCGAACGCCCGATCCAGTCCCCGGGCCCGGCGTTTGATGGTGTCTTCGGTCATGTCTTGGGTTCCCGATCAGTCACTCGTAGATTGCATGTCTTCACTGTGGCGAGGGAGCTTGCTCCCGCTGGGCCGGGCTGGCGCTCCAGCGCGCAGCGGCCCTGAGCTTTTTGGGGCGGCTACGCCACCCAGCGGGAGCAAGCTCCCTCGCCACAGCAAGCTCCCTCGCCACGATGAATCAAACAAGCCTTGAGTAACAGTGTTGTCACTGGGTTCAGGTCTTTTTCTTGTAGGCAATGCAATCGATCTCGACCTTGCAATCGACCATCATGCTCGCCTGCACACAAGCGCGGGCCGGGGCGTGTTCGGGGCTGAAGTATTCGCCGAACACCTTGTTGAAGCTCCAGAAATCCCGCGGGTCGTCCAGCCACACGCCGCAGCGCACCACATCCTCCAGGCCATAACCGGCTTCCTCAAGAATGGCGATCAGGTTCTTCATGGTCTGGTGCGTCTGTTCGACGATCCCGCCGACAATGATCTCGCCGTTCACCGCCGGCACCTGGCCAGACACGTGCAGCCAACCATCGGCTTCCACCGCGCGAGCGAATGGGCGTGGCTGACCGCCGCCTGCGGTGCTGCCGGTGCCATAGCGCGTAATACTCATGGGTGTATCTCCTTGTTGAATGGGATTAAAAACGAGTGTTCTTGAGAAATTCCGCCAGACGCGGGGACTGCGGGCGTTCGAACAGTTCTTTTGGCGGGCCCTGCTCTTCGATGCGGCCCTGGTTCATGAACACGATCTTGTCCGACACTTCGAAGGCAAAGCGCATCTCGTGAGTGACCAGGAGCATGGTCATGCCATCCTCGGCCAGGCCCTTGATCACGTTGAGCACCTCGCCGACCAGTTCCGGGTCCAGGGCCGAGGTGACTTCGTCGAACAGCATCAGGCTGGGGTTCATCGCAATGGCGCGGGCAATCGCCACGCGCTGCTGCTGGCCGCCGGACAACTGACCGGGAAAATGATCGCGGCGTTCCAGCAACCCGACCCGATCCAGCCATTTCTCGGCCACGACCACTGCTTCGTCTTTGAGCATTTTCTTCACCTTGAGCAAGCCCAGGGTCACGTTCTGCAACGCGGTCAGATGAGGAAACAGATTGAATTGCTGGAAGGCCATGCCGGTCATGGCCCGGTGCCGCGCGATGACTTTTTCAGGATGGCGAACACGCTTACCGCCGACTTCCTCATAGCCGATGGATTCACCATCGAGCACGATCTGGCCGCCCTGGAATTCTTCCAGCATGTTCACGCAGCGCAGCAGCGTGGTCTTGCCCGAGCCACTGGAGCCGATCAGGGTGACCACGTTGCCGCGTTGCATGCTCAGGTCTACGCCCTTGAGCACCTCCAGCGGGCCGTATTGTTTGCGCAGGCCGCGAATATCCAGCAGCGGTTGCGCGTTCGAAAGATTGGAAACTTCACTCATGGCAAGGCCACCCGCTTTTCAATGTGCCGCCCGAGCAACTCGATGGCGTAATTGATGATGAAAAAGAGAAACCCGGCGAACAGGTAGAACTCCAGGGTCATGAAGGTCCGGGCGATGATCTGTTGAGTGCTGAGCAGCAGTTCGGCGACGCCGATCACCGACAGCAGAGTCGACGCCTTGACAATCTCAGTGGAGGAATTGACCCAGGTCGGCAGGATCTGCCGCAACGCCTGGGGCAACAGCACATAACCCAACGCCTGGAAAAACGTCAGGCCGATGGCCTGGCTCGCTTCCATCTGGCCACGCGGCAGCGCCTGCAAGGCACCGCGCACGATCTCGGCCACGTGCGAGCCGCAAAACAGCGTCAGACCCAGTACCCCGGCCTGGAACGCACTGATCTGCCAGCCCAGGGCCGGCGCCATGTAGAAACAGGCCAGCACCAGCACGAACACCGGTGTGCCGCGAATCAGGTCGACGTAAAAGCGAAACAGCGCGCGCATCCAGGTCCGACCGTAGGTCAGCACCAACCCGGCAAAAAGGCCGATCAGGGTGCCGAGCAAAATCGCCAGCAGCGAGCACTGCACGCTGGTCAGGAAGCCCGCCCACAGGGTGTCCCGGGCGACCCACAACTCATGCAACCAACTGGGGGATTCGTACATGGAACGCTCCTAACGGCGGATCGCCAGGCGTTGCTCGAAATACCGCAACACCATGGCAATGAGGTAACAGGCCGCGACATACAGGGCCGTGGTCACCAGCCAGGTTTCGATCACCCGGTAGCTTTCCACGTTGATCTTGCGGGCGTAGTAGGTCAGCTCCGGCACGGCAATCGCGGCCGCCAGGGAGGTGTCCTTGAACAGCGAAATGAAGTTGTTCGACAGCGCCGGCAGCACGTTGCGCAGCATCACCGGCACGGTGACGTAGGCCTTGACCTGCCACTCGCCCAGTCCGATGGCGAGTCCCGCTTCGCGCTGCCCCTTGTGGATGCTCAGCAACCCGCCCCGGAACACTTCGGTCAGGTAGGCTCCGGCGTACAGCGACAGAGTGATAACGAACGACGGCAGCTTGTCCAGGCGGATGCCCAGGCTGGGCAAGGCGAAATAGATCAGCAGGATCAACACCAGGATCGGCGTATTGCGGATCACCGTGACGTACACCGACGCCAGCACCCGCAAGACGCGATGCTTGCTGAGCAGCGCGAAGGCCATCGCCAGGCCGATCACGCAACCGATGGCGATCGACACCAGCGCCAGGGACAACCCCAGGCCGAGCCCCGCCAGCAGCGTGTCGAAATCGCGCCAGACAGCGGCAAAATTCAACTGATAATTCATGGTTCGCAGTACCTGCGCCGGAGCGCCCTGAAACGACGCTCCGGGCTCACGGGGTCATTTGAATTCGACAGGGAAACCGATGGCCGGCGATGGCAGCTCGACACCGAACCATTGCTTGAACGACGCGGCGTAGGTGGGGAACTCCACGCCGGTCATGGCTTCATGCAAAGTGGTGTTTACGAAGTTCAGCCAGTCCTGGTCGCCGCGCTTGACCGCGCAGGCGTAGGTCTGCGGGCTCCAGGCGTAGGCCGGGCTGCGATAGCGGCCAGGGTTCTGCACCATCAGGTATTTGACCGAAGACTGGTCGGTGGCGGCGGCATCGGCGCGACCGGAGTTCACTGCCTGGTACATCAAGTCGACGCTGTCGTACTGGTCGACCTTGGCCTTGGGCAGCGCCTGGTGCACCAGTTCTTCGGCGTACACGTTCTGCAAGACCGCTACGGTGACGCCATCACCGCCCGCCTTCAGGTCTTCGATTTCCTTGTACTTGCTGTTGTTCGGCAGTAACAGGCCAACCCCTTCACGGTAATACGGCAAGGTGAACGCCACCTGCTGGGCACGGCTGGCGGTGACGGTGATGAACTGGCAGCTCATGTCGACCTTGTCGGTCAGCAGGTTGGGAATGCGCGCATCGGAAGACTGCACCACGAACTCGACTTTCTCCGGGTCGTTGAACAACCCTTTGGCGACCATTCGCGCAATGTCGATATCAAAGCCCTGCAACTTGCCATCCGCTCCCTGGAAGTGCCACGGCGCGTTGGTACTGCCCGTGCCCACTATCAATTTCCCTCGTTGCAGCACGCTGTCCAGCTTGCTGTCGGCCGCCTGAGCGACACCCATGGCAGCCGTCGTGGCCGCGAAGAGAAAAACACACGCTTTGAACAAGGAAGGTCGGCATTGCATGGCAAGCACTCCAGGATGGGTTTATTCCGCTATACCGGAACGTGGTATGTAACAACGGAATAGACAGCAGAAAGTGTGCCACAGGGGCGAGGTGTTTGGGGAGGAAAAAAGGAAATTGAGGAAAATCAGGAGGATGGGAAAAGCGAGGTACTGGTGGCCTGCTCAGGTTGCACCCCGGCTGCTACCGTTGGCAACGGGTAGGCGGGTAGCAAAGCCCCAAATCGGAGCTATGGTGTGCGCCTGTGGGAGCAGGCTCGCTTCCACACTTAGCGCTTGGCTGCTTCATCATAAACCTGGCCGCGTTCGCGTTTACCCACCGCAATCACGGTCACAACCAATACATCATCCAACACACGATAAACCAATCGATAACCTGCGTTGCGCAGCTTGATCTTATAAGCGTTTCCCATCCCACTGAGACGGTCAGCCTGGACATGAGGATTCGCCAGCCGCTCCTCAAGCTTTTTCTTGAACTGGGCTCTCAGCGTTGCTCCCAGCTTTTGCCATTCCTTCCAGGCTTTATCGGAAAACTCCAGCTCATAGGTCATCAAGAGAAACCTTGATCGTCGGATCGTTTTCCCGCTCGCGACAAAGAGCGACCAGCTCCATGTCCTCAAGTCGGTCCATCATGGCCTCGTACTCCTTGGCAGGGACGCAATAAAAAGCTGGCTCGTTACGGTTGAGGATCGCTACCGATAATCCTCCGCCAGCGGCAACGGTACCCATCGGATTCTTCTTAAGTTCGGAAATGCTGGCGACTACTTGAGAAAGGACGATATGCGTCATGGGGATGACCCTCGAGTACTTTTAATGGTGCTAAAAATAGCATCCTGAACCATCCCCCGCTACTGCTCAGCGCCCGCAAAACCTCACCCGAGACAACATCCTCAGATCCCCATCCCGGTAATAGTCATCGCTCCAACTGTCATCCACCGCCAGCGGATTGACCTGCTTGAGCGCGAGTTTCCTGGCGAAGTAGCGAAACCGGTAATGCTCGTAGAAGCGCAACAGTTCCAACCCGTAGCGGTCGGCCAGGTCGGTGTCGCCCTGGATGATCAGGTAGTTCTCGTCATTACTGCCACTGGCCGCGGCGCTCAGGTTGTGGCTGCCGCTGATGATGGTCGGCGTGTCGCTGGTGAAGTCGGTGACGATGGCCTTGGTGTGCACCAGCAGGTTGCCTTTCTGGCCTTTCATGTTTTCCCGCAGCCAGCCTTCCAGACCGGTGTTGAGCAACGCGGTGGCAGCGAACTCGGCGGTGCGGTCGGCGTGGAACCCGGTGATGCGGCTGGCAGTGTTTTGCAGGCCGTAGCGCAGCACATCGTCATTGGGCTGGCCGAGCAAGGCGTCGAGGATCCGGTCCGGCAACACGAACGCGGTGACGAACAACAAGTCCTTGCGGGCGGCATGGATGATGTCGACGAAACGGTCCAGGTCCCCCTGCCCCGTACGTGGCGAGAAGCCGGCGAACAATGGCTGCTCCGGCGCCATGGGGTTGTTCAGGGTCAACCATTGGCGAGTGGCATCGACGTCCTGCGGCGCGGCCCAGATCTGTTCGAATACCTGGCGATAACTGTCGCTGACCCGTGCATCGTCCAGTACATGGACCACGTTGGCCTGACGGTAGACGCCGTTGGCGGTGAAGTTGGTGCTGCCGCACAGCACGGCTTCGGGTTGTAACGCGCCATTGCCGTCGACCTTGCTCAGGACAATGAACTTGTCGTGGAAAATGCTCTGGGTCACCCGGCCCCGCTTGTTGGCCGATGGAAGCTTTTCGAGGCTGGCCTCATTGCGCAGCGTGGTGTCGTCGCCCGGCTCGGCGTGATAGAGCACCCGCACTCGGGCGCCGCGAGCATGGGCCGCGTTGACCGCGTCGACAATCACCGGCAGCTCGTACTCATAGATCGCGACGTCCAGGGCCCAAGCGGCATCCAGCGCCCGGTCGATAAAACCGATCAAGCGCCCCAGCAGGCCATTTTCCAGCCAACGGCGCGGCGCATCGGGCCAGTCCTCGATGGACAGGTTGCGGTTGGCACTGATCAGCGCATCCAGCTCGGGGAATTTGCGCTGGAAAGCCTGGCTCGCGGCCACGGCGCGGTTGAAGATCACTTGTTGGTTGGCCGGCTGGCCGTCGTCGCTGGTGACCGTGACTTCAAGGAATTCGCCCAGTTGCGGTGCATCGGGACTGCCATAAGCCAGATGCACGCGGTAGTGCATCGTCACGCCCGAATTGACGGCGTAGTCAGCCCAGCGAAATTTCTGCAGGGGTGCCTTGTCGCTGGGGGTGGCGTGGAACTGGGGAAAGGTGTGAGCCTTGCCGGGAAAGGTCAGGCTGTTGAACAGGAACAACCACGGCTTGTCGCCCTGTTGTTTCTCGATGGCAAAGCCCAGCAAGCCCTTGCGCCGGTTTTCAGCCAGGTCCATGGCAAGCAGCACGCCGTTGGTGCCGGCGTAGGCCTTGACCCGGAAATCGTCCTGGGGGTTGGTGACGAGGGTGCGCATGGTTCACTCCTTGTGAGGGCTGGCTGAGGATAGTTCAGCGATTCGATTTGGGTAGGCAGAACCAAGTACCGAGGTGATGCTATCGCGAGCAAGCTCGCTCCCACATAGGATGTGTTGTGTATACATAACTGATTCACCCCACAGATCCTCATGGGAGAGAGCTTGCTCCGGGCGGCGATCCGACGATGAGGCCCTTCAGCCCACAGATGCCTTAGCCAGGCAACCCCTCATCCAGATGCCGATACTCGGCCCCCAATCCCTGCGCCAACTGCCGGGCCCGACCCAGACGGATCGGGCCGCGCTCAATGTCGATCAGCAGGCATGGGCAATCCAGCAACGGCGGCGAGAGACCGTCCTTCACCCGTCCGTCAGTCATCACCAGCACCCGTTGCTGCTCCGCCGGATAGCGCTTGCGCCGGGCCGCCAGCCAGCGTCCGGCCTCGTTCAGCGCCGCCAGCAACGGCGTACCGCCACCGGCGCCGAGGCTGTCGAGCCAGTCCCGAAGCCCGGCGCAGGCCTTGAGGCCCTGGACCTGCCAGTTCGGCGCACTACCGCTGGCCGTCAGCAGTGCCAAGCGGGCGCGCTTTCGGTAAGCGTCGTCGAACAGTTGCGCCAACAGACCTTTGCCGTCGCTCAGCGCGTGATGGCGCCGGGTCGATGCCGACGCATCGACGATCACCAGCCACAGCTCATGGGGCGAGCGATGCCGAGCCTGAAACAGCAAATCCTCCCGGAACCGTGGACGGCCCTTGAGCAAGGTTCCCGGCCAGTTCACCGCACCACTGGCGGCGGCTTTGCTGCGGCCCTGGCGCCCCTGGTCCAGCCGGCCTGCCCGGGGTCTGGCATCCGCCCCCGCAGCCGAGCGGGGACGAATGCCTAGGGCTTTTTTGGCCAGCTCGGCACGTCACGCCGGTCGCCGGTCGGTAACGCCCGGGCCGGCAAGTCGCCCCACTGGCCCCGGCCTTCCTGTGGCTGCGAGGCGCTGTCAGCCGTCGGCGGTGCCTGGGACGTCGCCGGCGCGGTCGCCGAATGCCCGCGTCGGCGATGACGCAAGGCAAACTCCGCCACTGCGTCAATGTCTTCAGCCTCGATGGCCTCGGCCCCGCGCCATGCGGCATGAGCCCGCGCCGCACGCAGCCAGACCAGGTCGGCGCGCAGGCCATCGACCCCGGCGGCAAAGCAGCGCTCGGTGATCTGCTCCAGGGCCTGATCATCCAGGGGGATCGCGGCCAGTTGCTCCCGGGCCTGCCGGCAACGTTCGCGCAATTGCTCTTGAGCCGCTGCCCACTGCGCGCAGAACGCCAGCGGATCGCTGTCGAAATCCAGCCGCCGGCGGATGATTTGCCCCCGCTCGGCAGGCGCGGCATGGCCGCTCAGGGCCACGTTCAGGCCGAACCGGTCGAGCAGTTGCGGACGCAGCTCGCCCTCTTCCGGGTTCATGGTGCCAATCAGCACAAAGCGCGCCGGATGTCGGTGGGAAATGCCGTCGCGCTCGATCAGGTTGGTGCCGCTGGCGGCCACATCCAACAGCAGGTCCACCAAATGATCGGGTAGCAGGTTCACTTCATCGACGTACAACACGCCACCGTCGGCCTTCGCCAACACGCCGGGAGAAAACTGCGCACGCCCTTCCCCCAGCGCCGCGTCGAGATCCAGCGTGCCCACCAGCCGCTCCTCGGTGGCGCCCAAGGGCAGGGTGACGAATTGACCGCTGGCGAGCAGATCCGCCAGGCCGCGAGCCAGCGTCGACTTTGCCATGCCCCGTGGGCCTTCGATCAACACGCCGCCGATTTTCGGATCGATCGCAGCCAGGCACAGCGCCAGTTTCAGGTCATCGGCGCCGACCACGGCGCAGAGCGGGAAATGTGGGGTGTGGGTCATGGGTGATGTCTCATGGGTGATCGGTGGTTCCTGTAGGCAGTAGCTTACTAGGGTGAAGGGGCCGTCGTGGCGAGGGAGCTTGCTCCCGCTGGGCGCGCCAGCGCCCGTTGCTACGCGATGGCTGAAATCATGGGTCTGCTTCGCAGCCCAGCGGGAGCAAGCTCCCTCGCCACAGGGGTGCGTCTGTCGCTGCCACTAGCTGTCTTCCTCGATATCCAACAACAGATTCTCCAGCGCCTTGCGATACTCCCCCGGCGCCTGCCACATCCCCCGCTGCTGCGCTTCGAGCATGCGCTCGGTCATGTCGCGCAAGGCATCGGGGTTGTGCTGGCGGACGAACTCCCGGGTGTCGGGATCCAGCAGGTAGGCATCGGCCAACAAGGCGTACTGGTGATCATCGATCAACTGCGTGGTGGCGTCGAACGCAAACAGGTTGTCCACGGTGGCCGCCAGTTCGAATGCACCTTTATAGCCGTGGCGCTTGACCCCCTCGATCCACTTCGGATTGGCCGCACGGGAGCGGATGACCCGGTTGAGTTCTTCCTTAAGGGTGCGGACCTTGGGCAAATCCGGCTGACTGTGATCGCCATGGTAACTGGCCGCTGCGGCACCGCTCAGGGTCTCCACTGCCGCCAGCATGCCACCCTGGAACTGGTAGTAATCGTTGGAATCGAGCAGGTCGTGCTCGCGATTGTCCTGGTTCTGCAGCACCGCCTGCACCTGACTCAGACGCCGGGAGAACGGATCGCGGGCCGCAGTGCCTTCATCGCTGCCGCCGTAGGCGTAACCGCCCCAATTCAAGTAGACCTCGGCCAGGTCCTCACGGCTCTGCCACAACCGACCGTCAACGGCGCCCTGCACGCCCGCGCCATAGGCCCCGGGCTTGGCGCCGAAGATCCGCCAACCGGCCTGACGCGCAGCGACCGCAGGTTCAAGGCCAGACGCCAACAACGCATCGCGCTCGCTGCGCACCTTGGCTGCCAGCGGGTTCATGTCCGCCGGCTCATCGAGCCCGGCAACCGCCTGAACCGCCGCATCGAACAGGCGGATCAAATTGGCGAAGGCGTCGCGGAAAAATCCGGAGACCCGCAACGTGACATCGACCCGAGGCCGGTCCAAGAGGCTCAACGGCAGGATCTCGAAGTCGTCGACCCGTTGGCTTCCCGTGGCCCACACCGGACGCACGCCCATCAGCGCCATGGCCTGGGCAATGTCGTCGCCGCCGGTGCGCATGGTGGCAGTGCCCCATACCGAGAGGCCGAGCTGGCGCAGGTGGTCGCCGTGGTCCTGCAAGTGCCGCTCGAGAATCAGGTTCGCCGATTGAAACCCGATGCGCCACGCCGTAGTGGTGGGCAGGTTACGCACATCGACCGAGAAAAAATTGCGCCCGGTGGGCAACACATCCAGACGCCCACGGCTCGGTGCGCCGCTGGGGCCAGCAGGCACAAAACGCCCGTTCAGCGCATCGAGCAGGCCGCTGATCTCCGCCGGACCGCAGGCGTCCAGGCGCGGCGCCACGACCGAGCGCAGATGCTCGACGATGCTCCCCACCGTCTCCCAGCCGGGTGCGTGCAGTCGCTCGACCTCCCCCGCCAGGGCCTGCTCGATCAACTGCCCGGCGAACAATTCCAGGCGTTCGCGGGTATCGCCGACGGTGCGCCAGGGCTCCGCGCTGACCTCGACCAACGCCGGGGGACGGACGCCAGTCCACGGCTCGGCCAAGGCACAATCCAGCGGATCGAAACCCAGCTCGAACGCCTTCGCCAGCGCCCGCAGCAGGCTCGACTGCGCGCCCTTGCCATCGCCACGGGGGATGCGCAGCAACGCCAGCAGGGTGTCGATGCGCAGGCGTCCGCTGGGCGACTCGCCGAAAATGTGCAGGCCGTCGCGGATCTGCGACTCTTTCAAGTCGCACAGGTAGGTGTCCAGGCGCGGCAACCAGATCGCTGCGTCCGCATCGCTATCGAGGCTGGCATCCAGTTGCAGCTCGCGGTCGATGTGGGTCTCGCGCACCAGGTTGAGGATGTCCCGCTGCAATTCCCGGGCGCGGCGTGGGTCGAGCAGTTGCGCCTCGTAGTATTCGTCGGCCAACAGCTCCAGATTGCGCAGCGGCCCGTACGTCTCGGCTCGGGTCAGCGGCGGCATCAGGTGGTCGATGATCACCGCCTGGGTGCGCCGCTTGGCCTGGGCGCCCTCGCCCGGATCGTTGACGATGAACGGATAGATGTTCGGCAGCGGTCCCAGCAACGCGTCCGGCCAGCAATGCTCGGACAACCCGACGCCTTTGCCCGGCAACCATTCGAGGTTGCCGTGCTTGCCGACGTGGATCACCCCGTGGGCACCGTAGGTGTGGCGCAGCCAGAAATAGAACGCCAGGTAACCATGGGGCGGGACCAGGTCCGGATCGTGGTAAACCGCACTCGGATCGACCTGATAGCCCCGGGCCGGCTGGATGCCAACGAAGGTCAGGCCCAGGCGCAGGCCGGCGATCATCAGGCGCCCGTCGCGGAACATCGGGTCGTGGTCGGGCGGGCCCCAGCGTTCCAGCACCGCCTGGCGATTGGCCTCGGGCAGCGCGTCGAACATTGTCTGGTAGGCGTCCAGCGCCAGGCTCTGATGGCAGGGTCGCAGGTCGAGACTGTCCAGGTCATTGCTGACGCCGCCGAGCAGTTGTTGGATCAACGCCGTGCCGCTGGCAGGGAGTTGCGCCGGTAGCGGATAGCCTTCGGCCTGCAACGCCCGCAGGATGTTCAACGCCGCCGCCGGGGTGTCCAGGCCGACGCCGTTGCCGATGCGCCCGTCCCGGGTCGGGTAATTGGCGAGGATCAGCGCCACGCGCTTTTCTGCATTGGGTAAGCGTGCCAGGCGGGTCCAGCGCCGGGCCAGTTCGGCAACAAAATCCATGCGCTCAGGCACCGCACGGTAGCAGACCACGTCGCTCTGGCTGCGCTCACTGCGCCAGGCCAGGTCCTTGAAGCTGATGGGACGGCTGATGATCCGTCCATCCAGCTCGGGCAAGGCAATGTGCATTGCCAGATCCCTCGGGCCGAGTCCTTGCTCGCTGGCGCGCCAGCCCGGTTCGTTGTCCTGGGCGCAGATCGCCTGGATCACCGGGATGTCGCGACGAAACGGCCGCAGGTGTGGGGCCTCGGGACTGGATTGGGCAAATCCGGTGGTGTTGAGGATCACCGCGGCTTCGACTTGATCCAGCCAGTCTTCGACCGATGCCAGGCAACCGGGCTCCTTGAGACTCGCCACGGCAATCGGCAGCGGATTGAGCCCCGCCGCTTGCAGGCGCTGACAGAATACGTCGATGAACGCGGTGTTGGCCGCTTGCAGGTGGGAGCGATAAAACAGCAGCGCCGCCACCGGTTGCCCGGCGTGCCAGTCGGCCCGCCAGTCCGCGAGGGTCGCGGCGGTTTTCCCTGGATGGTAGATCGCCGTGCGCGGCAAGGCCTGGGGTTCGCCCCACGGATAATCGCGGCCGAACCATTGGCTGGCGAGGTTGTGGAACAGATCCAGGGCATTGCCCAGCCCACCCTGGCGCAGAAACTGCCAGAGCCGGTCGCGGTCCTCGACGGGCACGTTGCTCAGGTCGCTGAGTTCCGGATCCGGTCGATCATCCCCCGGCACCAGGATCAACTTCACACCGCGTCCGGCCAGTTCCATCAGGCGCTCGATGCCGTAGCGCCAATAGCCGATGCCGCCGTGCAGCGACAGCAGGATAACCTTGGCGTGACGCAGCACGTCTTCGACATACAGGTCCACCGACGCATGGTTCTGTACCTGCATCGGGTTGGCGAGGCGAAACGGCGGGTAATCGTCCGGCAACTGACGCGCCGCTTCAGCCAGCAGCGCCAGGCTGGAATCGCCGCTGCACAGGATCACCAGCTCGGCGGGGGTTTGCCCCAGGTCGGCAATGTTGTCGTCCGATACGAAGCCGCCGGGCTGGGTCCTGAGCAGGTGCATGGCTTAGGCGCTGAGGGCGGCGCGCAACTGCGCTTCAAGCTGCGTCGCGTCAAGCGTCTGGCCGATCAACACCAGACGGGTGACCCGCGCTTCCCCGGCGCCCCACTGGCGGTCGAAATGCTTGTCGAAACGCGTGCCAACCCCCTGAATCAGCAGACGCATCGGCTTGTTCGGGATCGCCGCGAATCCCTTGACCCGCAACACGTTGTGCTCGACCACCAGTTGCGTCAGCGCATCCAGCAGCAGGCTTTCGTCGGCCTCGGGCAGTTCGATGGAAATGGAGTCGAAGGCGTCATGATCGTGATCGTCCTCGTCGCCGTCATGGTGATGATCGTGATGGCTGTGGCGGCTGTCGATGTGCTCTTCGGAGCCGGCGCCCAGGCCGATCAGCACGTCCAGCGGCAGGCGACCGCTGCTGGCTTCGATGACCTTGACCGCCGGTGGCAGCTCTTCGGCGACTTCCAGGCGCACTTTCGCCAGGTCTTCGGGACTGATGAGGTCGGCCTTGTTGAGGATCACCAGGTCGGCGCTGGCCAGTTGATCGGCGAACAGCTCGTGCAGCGGGGATTCGTGATCCAGGTTCGGGTCAAGCTTGCGCTGGGCATCGACCTGATCGGGGAATGCAGCGAAGGTGCCGGCGGCCACGGCCGGGCTGTCGACCACCGTGATCACCGCGTCGACGGTGCAGGCGCTGCGAATTTCCGGCCACTGGAAGGCCTGCACCAGCGGCTTGGGCAGGGCCAGGCCGGAGGTTTCGATGAGGATATGGTCAAGATCGCCACGCCGCGCCACCAGTTCGCGCATCACCGGGAAGAACTCTTCCTGCACCGTGCAGCACAGGCAGCCGTTGGCCAGCTCGTAGACGCGGCCGTTGGCCTCTTCTTCGCTGCAACCGATGGAGCACTGCTTGAGGATCTCCCCGTCGATGCCCAGCTCGCCGAACTCGTTGACGATCACCGCGATACGCCGGCCCTGGGCGTTATCGAGCATGTGTCGCAGCAAGGTGGTTTTACCCGAGCCGAGGAAACCGGTGACGATGGTGACGGGAAGTTTGGCCAGTGTTTTCATCGGATGCCCTTTGGCAAGGTGGCGGGCAAACGGGACGACAACCGCAGGCACAGGCGTGCGCGGAAGATTTCGCCACCGGATCACCCCGCCCGGTTGTAGTGAGAATCTGTCTCGAGGCAGGTCTCCTGGCTGACGGTGGGCCGGTCCCGGCTTTTCAAACAAAGCCTGGCACTGGCGTTCGCTGCGCCTTCCCGTGTGCCTGGATAAAGGCATCTACAGTGGCCTTGCAGCAACATCACCGTTCACAGTTGCGGGGGCAGCCGCGGCTTGGACCGCGTTCCCTTCTTAGCTTCGACGCGTGTCGAAGAACCTCGAAGGCGCAAGGCTACGCAGGGTGTGGGGGCGGGTCAATGTCTGCTGCTTTTCCATGACACGGGAAATTGTTATGGATGGACATCGTTGTGACGAGGGAGCTTGCTCCCGCTGGGCCGGGCTGGCGCTCCAGCGCGAAGCGGCCCTGGCTTTTGTCGGGGCTGCTTCGCAGCCCAGCGGGAGCAAGCTCCCTCGCCACAAAAGCCTGCTCGTCTGCCCTTGTACATTGACGCCCCGCCCCCACCCATGCTCTCCTGTGCACCTAGTTACGGGTGCCCTTCACAGGGTGAAACGGGAAACCGGTGAATCGTGTGCTTTACTTCAAGGCCACGTCAGTCCGGTGCTGCCCCCGCAACGGTAAGCGAGCGAAGCGTCTGATCCACTGTGTCCGATGATATGGGAAGGTGACGCTTGCAGGCACGGCCCAGGCCCTGCCCCTCGCGAGCCCGGAGACCGGCCCATGACACATACTCAACAAACCCGCGGTGGGCGGGCGCTGTTCGAACCTTGGCGGGCTGTCGCCCGGGGTTTCATCGCGCTCACGCCATCCACTGGACAAAAACAGAGGGAAGCGCCATGTCGACCATCAGCAGCACCGCCCGCTCCGCCAGCAATACCACGACCCTGAGCCAACGCCTGAGCGCGGCCATCCTCGCCTCGATCATGGGCGCCGCCCTCGTGTACTTCGCCGGCTTCTCCCATATCGAAGCCGTGCATAACGCAGCCCACGATACCCGCCACAGCGCCGCCTTCCCCTGCCACTGAGACCTGACGCCATGTTCAAGCGAATCGCCCAGACTGCCGGGTTCAGCGGATTGCTGGCCGCACTGCTGTTGACACTCCTGCAAAGCTTCTGGGTGTCGCCATTGATTCTGCAGGCCGAAACCTACGAAAAGGCCCCGGCCGCCGAAGTCCATCAACACGCCGACGGCGTCGCTCATACCCATGATGCCGAGGCCTGGGAGCCGGAAGACGGCTGGCAGCGCGTGCTCTCCACCACCGGCGGCAATCTGGTGGTAGCAGTGGGCTTCGCCCTGATGCTCGCGGGCCTCTACACCTTGCGTGCGCCGACTCGCACGTCCCATGGCGTGCTTTGGGGCCTGGCCGGCTATGCGACGTTCGTCCTGGCGCCGACCCTAGGCCTGCCGCCGGAGTTGCCCGGTACAGCCGCCGCGGATCTGGCCCAGCGGCAGATGTGGTGGATCGGCACGGCGGCGTCTACCGCTGTGGGCATCGCCCTGATCGCCTTCGGCAAACACTGGCTGCTCAAGCTGCTGGGGCTGGCGACGTTGCTGGTGCCCCACGTCATCGGCGCACCGCAGCCGGAAGTCCACTCGATGCTGGCGCCCGAGGCGCTGGAGAGCCAGTTCATGATCGCCTCGCAACTGACCAACGTGGCGTTCTGGCTGGCATTGGGCCTGATCAGCACCTGGCTGTTTCGCCGCGCCGATCAAGCCCATCACGACGCATGAGCAACGGGCCGATCCTGGTGGTCGGCCTGGGCTGCCAGCGCGGCTGCCCGGCCAGCACGCTGCGGGCCTTGCTCGAGCAGACGTTGCTGGCCCACCGTATCGAGCAGCATCAGCTCCAGGCCCTGGCAAGCATTGATCTCAAGCGTGACGAACCGGGGTTGCTGGCACTGGCCGAGCAACTGGTACTGCCGCTGGTCTGCTTCAGCGCCGAACAGCTGGTCGACTATCAGCACCGGCTCACGCATCGTTCCGAAATCGCCTTCGAGCGTACCGGCTGCTACGGCGTCGCCGAAAGCGCGGCCCTGGCCCTGGCCGACCGCCTGGGGACGGCGTCCGCAACGCTACGGGTCTCTCGCCAGCGAGGGACCGGCAGCACGTTGGCATTGGCGCAAGTATCGTAAAATCCGATAATCCTTCTTCGGGATCATGAGCGATCTTCATCTGGGCAACGCCCATTCAACTTTTCAATGGAGCCGGTCATGACCGTTTACTTCATCGGCGCCGGCCCCGGCGACCCGGAACTCATCACGGTCAAAGGCCAGCGGCTGATCCGCCGTTGTCCGGTCATTATCTATGCGGGCTCCCTGGTGCCGGCCGCCGTACTCGAGGGGCATAGCGCCGAACAGGTGATCAACAGCGCCGAACTGCACCTTGAGCAGATCATCGAGTTGGTTCAAACGGCCCACCTCAACGGCCAGGACGTGGCCCGGGTGCACTCCGGCGACCCGAGCCTGTATGGCGCCATCGGTGAGCAGATTCGTTGTTTGCGAGAGCTGGACATCCCTTTCGAGATCATTCCCGGCGTCACCGCGACCTCAGCCTGCGCCGCCCTGCTGGGCACCGAGCTGACCTTGCCTGACGTTTCCCAGAGCGTGATCCTCACCCGTTATGCGGACAAGACCCAGATGCCCGCTGGAGAAGAACTGGGCAGCCTGGCACGTCACGGCGCGACCCTGGCGATCCACCTGGGGGTCAATCATCTGGAAAAAATCGTCGACGAGCTGCTGCCCCACTACGGCGCGGATTGCCCGATCGCCGTGATCCATCGGGCGACCTGGCCGGACCAGGATTGGGTGATGGGGACATTGGCGGACATCGCCGCAAGAGTGCAGGCCAAGGGCTTTCGCCGCACGGCGTTGATTCTGGTGGGACGGGTGCTGGGTAATGACGTGTTCAGCGAGTCATCGCTGTATCGTGCGGGGCATGCGCACCTCTACAGGCCTTGATACGCCAGCAGGAACAGCACAAATCCCTTGTAGGAGCGCACTTAAGGTTTATTACTTGTCGTGGCGAGGGAGCTTGCTCCCGCTGGGCCGGTCCGCGTTCGGGCGTAGCAGCCCCAAAAGCTTGGGACCGCTGCGCGCTCCAGCGGGAGCAAGCTCCCTCGCCACGGGTCGGTGAAGTCCTTAAGTGAACGGTATTGCTTGTGGGAGCGAGCCTGCTCGCGATAGCGGCAGGCCGGCATGCCGCTATCAGTAGTAAGCGTTTTCTTTCTGGGTGTGGTCGGTCACGTCGCGTACACCCTTGAGTTCTGGGATGCGCTCAAGCAAGGTGCGCTCGATACCTTCCTTCAAGGTCACATCGGCCTGGCCGCAGCCCTGGCAGCCGCCGCCGAACTGGAGCACGGCGATGCCGTCTTCCACCACATCGATCAGCGAAACCTGCCCGCCGTGGCTGGCAAGCCCCGGGTTGATTTCGGTTTGCAGGTAATAATTGATGCGCTCGTTGATCGGGCTGTCGGCGTTGACCATCGGCACCTTGGCGTTCGGCGCCTTGATGGTCAATTGGCCGCCCATGCGATCAGTGGCGTAGTCGACGACCGCATCGTCCAGGAATGCCTCGCTGAACGAATCGATGTACGCGGTGAAGCTCTTGAGCCCCAGCGCGGTGTCTTCGGGTTTTTCTTCCCCGGGCTTGCAGTAGGCAATGCACGTCTCAGCGTACTGGGTACCGGGCTGGGTAATGAAGATGCGGATCCCGATCCCCGGAGTGTTCTGCTTGGACAGCAGGTCGGCCAGGTAATCGTGGGCGGCATCGGTAATCGTAATGGCGGTCATGGAAACTCCTCACAGGCTTGCCGGCAGTTTACGCCAATCGTCGCGCCGGACAAAGTCCTAGTATTTTTGTCAGGAAAGCAGACAACGGCGCAAGGTGCGCCGCCGCCCTCTGATCAAAGATTCTGATAGCGATTCATGTCCAGCACACCGGCCTCCAGGGGCTCGGTCTCACGGATGTACTGGCTCAAGTCATGGAAGTAGACCCAGAACTGCGGATGGCTGCGGCGAATGCCCCAGCGCTCGACGATCCGCTCGAAAGCCTGCTCATCCTGGGCGCTCTCCATCGCGTCAACGAACGCCGGCACCTGTGCGGCCGGGAGGTTGAAGATGAAATTCGGATAGCTGCTGAGCACGCCCGGATAAACCGTCAAGGTGTCCAGCCCCGGCTGGTAGCGCATCTCCTCGCCCAGCAGGAACGCTACGTTGCTGTGGGCACGGTTGCGCATCAGGCTGTAGATCTCTCGATGACCACCGGCGGTTTCGACACGCAGCATCGTCGCTTCCGGCAACTGGTTGATCACGCTGAGCCCCGCCGCCGGACGCGACACCAGGCGACTGAGGGCCTGTTCGGCGTTTTGCAGGGCCGGGTCGATGTTCGGGCGCGAGCAATAAGCGCCGTCGCAGCGATTGATCGGATCGGGGCGGGCGTTCAAATCGCCATAGCGGACCAGCAGTTGCCGGGCAAAATCACGTTTCGGGTCGTGCTCGTCAAGCTTCAGGGCGGTGGGCTTGTCATCGTCGATGGCCTCGTAATCGAGCCACATCTTGAATTGCCCGCCCGCCTGGTACCAATCGTTCAGGTAGCCTTCCCGGGAGTCGGCCGGCATCAGACGCAGGAAGTTCTGCTCCGCGCCGTTGCGGATCAGGTCGAAGTAAAGCCGGGTCTGGGCCTGGTGGGACACATTGCCAAAGACATCGAAATTCACCGCCAGTTGATAATAAGTGCGCTCCAGCAACGGAAAGTCGAACAGCCACAGGGTCTGCGGCACTTCGCCAATCAGGCCCTTGGTGACCGAGGCGCTGTCGAAATGCCGGAAGATGCTCAGCAATGCGTTGTCGTTACCGGCCCACAACGTCGACCAGCTCGGTGCCGGCAGGTCGGCGTAATTGTCACGGCGCAGGGCTTCGTACTCGTTGCGCTTGTCCCGGTAGGCGACCCACAGGCTCAAGACGCTGCCGACATCGTCATTCTGTCCCGGCATCGCCAGCAACGGCGTGGCCTGACCGCGGTAGTTCGGGTCGGTGATATACAGGTCGTGCTCCGGGGCCTGGAACAGCGCCCAGAAGTTGTCGCGGATCACGTCGGTGGCAATCTGGCCCCGGCACACCGGCCCGCGAATAAAGGTGCGCACGAAATACTCGGCGTTATCGAGCATGAACTGATAACGGGCCTGGGCCGGGATCGCTTCGAAGGTCGAAAACGGATTGGCCCGGCGCTCCGGGCCATAGCCCGGCAAGGCGCTGACTTGCCATTTGCCGCTGTAGAACAGGCTCTTGACCCGCGCCATCTTCGCCGCGCTCAAGCCATAGGTGATATGCGTCTTGTGTACGATCACCCCTTGCACCGGCCACAGCCGGTAATACACGCGGGTGCCCGGGTCGTCGTTCGGACGACGCGTATTGATCAGGTCGATGGGCTGGCCGGTAGGCGTGCGCGAACGCACCCACTGGAAGAAATGCCCAGGCTCGCCGTCCTTGAAATAGATGTGCGCCAGGAACCAGTGCTCGTACAGCCAGCGCGCCACCAGGCTTTCCCGAGCTCCGGGCGCGTTAAGCAGATTTTCCCATTGCACCACCTGCAAGGCTTCGGCGGCGCTCGGCGCCAGGGCCTGCTGATCGATAGGCGCACCTGCCGCCAGCCAGCGCTGCAGCGTCTGGTATTGCTGGTCGGTCAGGCCGGTCACGGCCAGGGGCATGCCCTCCTTGGGATGGGCAGCGGCGTATTCGGCGAACTGCCCCGGCATCGGGCAACTGTTGTCTCGGTTGAGCCCCAGCACGATGTCCGCAGGCAACTTGGCGTTGGGCTGCAATGGCGCGCTGTGCCCCAGCTCCAGCATCTGCGCCATCAACGCCGCCTGGCTGCCCTGGGCGTCGAGTACCGAGTAGAAACCCTTCTGCTGCCAGGCACGCTTACCGGAAGCGTCATAGAACAAGCGCGTCGGAGCGGCAGCCTGTCGGCGCTCGCCGTCATACACCGACAGCTTGCTAGCGCCACGGGACGCGCCTTCACCGCTGCCCAGGTTCAGCTGGCAGGCAGAGTCGTAGCAAGCATGACAGGCCACGCATTTTTCCGTGAAGATCGGCTGGATGTCGCGTGTGTAGGAAAGCGCTGGGGCTGGATCCTTCGCTACTGCGGTGAAAGACAACAGCAGCAACAGACTGCCGAATAAGACGCGGTACGGCATGTCTTAGGTCCTGGGAGAGAGTGTGGCGATTCTACCGGGCCAGCATCGCCTTGCAAACATGAGCGATATTCATGAAAAAGGCCTTTACGATCAAATCCTGCGCAGGTTTGCTATGATCCGTGGCTTCGTAATGATCCTTTTTTCCAGGTAGTCCTATGTCTGATCGCAGCGCTCGCCTTTATCTTCTCCAGCAAGCCCTCAAGGAACGCATCCTGATCCTTGACGGCGGCATGGGCACGATGATCCAGAGCTACAAGCTGGAGGAACAGGACTACCGCGGCAAGCGCTTCGCCGACTGGCCGAGCGACGTCAAGGGCAACAACGACTTGCTGGTGCTGACCCGCCCGGACGTGATCGGCGCTATCGAAAAAGCCTACCTGGATGCCGGCGCCGACATCCTGGAAACCAATACTTTCAACGCCACCCAGGTATCCCAGGCCGACTACGGCATGCAAGGCCTGGCCTACGAACTGAACCTGGAAGGCGCGCGCCTGGCCCGCAAGGTGGCCGACGCCAAGACTCTGGAAACCCCGGACAAGCCACGCTTCGTCGCCGGCGTACTCGGCCCGACCAGCCGCACCTGCTCGCTGTCGCCGGACGTGAACAACCCCGGCTACCGCAACGTGACCTTCGATGAATTGGTGGAAAACTACACCGAAGCCACCAAGGGCCTGATCGAAGGCGGTGCCGACCTGATCCTGATCGAAACCATCTTCGACACGCTGAATGCCAAGGCGGCGATTTTTGCCGTGCAGGGCGTGTACGAAGAATTGGGCGTCGAGCTGCCGATCATGATTTCCGGCACCATCACCGACGCTTCCGGCCGCACTCTTTCGGGCCAGACCACCGAAGCCTTCTGGAACTCCGTGGCCCACGCCAAGCCGATTTCCGTAGGCCTGAACTGCGCCCTGGGTGCCAGCGAACTGCGCCCGTACCTGGAAGAGCTGTCGAACAAGGCCAGCACCCACGTCTCCGCGCACCCGAACGCCGGCCTCCCCAACGAATTCGGCGAGTACGACGAACTGCCGGTAGACACCGCCAAGGTCATCGAAGAATTTGCCCAGAGCGGCTTCCTGAACATCGTCGGCGGCTGCTGCGGCACCACCCCGGCGCACATCGAAGCCATCGCCAAGGCCGTGGCCGGCTATGCACCACGGCAGATTCCGCAAATCCCACGGGCCTGCCGCCTGTCGGGCCTGGAACCGTTCACCATCGATCGCAACTCGTTGTTCGTCAACGTCGGCGAGCGGACCAACATCACCGGTTCCGCCAAGTTCGCCCGCCTGATTCGCGAAGACAACTACACCGAAGCCCTCGAAGTGGCCTTGCAACAGGTCGAGGCCGGCGCCCAGGTGATCGACATCAACATGGACGAGGGCATGCTCGATTCGAAGAAGGCCATGGTGACCTTCCTCAATCTGATCGCCGGCGAACCGGACATCTCCCGCGTGCCGATCATGATCGACTCCTCCAAATGGGAAGTGATCGAAGCCGGCCTCAAGTGCATCCAGGGCAAGGGCATCGTCAACTCCATCAGCATGAAGGAAGGCGTCGAGCAGTTCATCCACCACGCCAGGCTGTGCAAGCGTTACGGCGCCGCCGTGGTGGTGATGGCCTTTGACGAAGCCGGCCAGGCCGACACCGAGGCGCGCAAGAAGGAAATCTGCAAGCGCTCCTATGACATCCTGGTCAATGAGGTAGGCTTTCCGCCGGAAGACATCATTTTCGACCCGAACATCTTCGCCGTCGCCACCGGCATCGAAGAGCACAACAACTACGCCGTGGACTTCATCAACGCCTGCGCCTACATCCGCGACGAACTGCCCTACGCGTTGACCTCCGGTGGCGTGTCCAACGTGTCGTTCTCGTTCCGCGGCAACAACCCGGTGCGCGAGGCGATTCACTCGGTGTTCCTGCTGTATGCGATCCGTGCGGGCCTGACCATGGGCATCGTCAACGCCGGCCAACTGGAGATCTACGACCAGATCCCGCAGGAACTGCGCGATGCGGTAGAAGACGTGATCCTCAACCGCACCCCCGAGGGCACCGACGCCCTGCTCGCCATCGCTGACAAGTACAAGGGCGACGGCAGCGTCAAGGAAGCGGAAACCGAAGAGTGGCGCGGCTGGGACGTCAACAAGCGCCTGGAACACGCGCTGGTCAAGGGCATCACCACCCACATCGTCGAGGACACCGAAGAATCGCGCCTGTCGTTCGCCCGGCCGATCGAGGTCATCGAAGGCCCGCTGATGGCCGGCATGAATATCGTCGGCGACTTGTTCGGCGCCGGCAAAATGTTCCTGCCCCAGGTGGTGAAATCCGCCCGGGTGATGAAGCAGGCCGTGGCCCACCTGATTCCGTTCATCGAGGCGGAAAAAGGCGACAAGCCGGAAGCCAAGGGCAAGATCCTGATGGCGACGGTCAAGGGCGACGTCCATGACATCGGCAAGAACATCGTTGGCGTGGTATTGGGTTGCAACGGCTATGACATTGTCGACCTGGGCGTCATGGTGCCGGCTGAGAAGATCCTGCAGGTGGCCAAGGACGAGAAATGCGACATCATCGGCCTGTCCGGACTGATCACCCCGTCCCTGGATGAAATGGTGCACGTCGCCCGCGAAATGCAGCGCCAGGATTTCCACCTGCCATTGATGATCGGCGGTGCGACGACCTCCAAGGCCCACACCGCAGTGAAAATCGACCCCAAGTACAGCAACGACGCGGTGGTCTATGTCACCGACGCCTCTCGTGCGGTCGGTGTCGCCACCCAGTTGCTGTCCAAGGAGCTCAAGCCGGCGTTCGTCGAGAAGACCCGCCTGGAATACGCCGACGTGCGTGAGCGCACCGCCAATCGCAGCGCCCGCGCCGAGCGCCTGAGCTACCCGGCCGCCGTGGCGAAGAAACCGCAGTTCGACTGGAGCGGCTACCAACCGGTCAAACCGACCTTCACCGGTGCCAAGGTGTTGGACGACATCGACCTGAACGTGCTCGTCGACTACATCGACTGGACGCCGTTCTTCATTTCCTGGGACCTGGCCGGCAAATTCCCGCGCATCCTCACCGACGAAGTGGTTGGCGAAGCCGCCACCGCGCTCTACGCCGATGCCCAGGCCATGCTGCGCAAGCTGATCGACGAGAAACTCATCAGCGCCCGCGCCGTGTTCGGCTTCTGGCCGGCCAACCAGGTGCATGACGACGACCTGGAAGTGTACGGCGACGACGGCAAGCCCCTGGCCCGCCTGCATCACCTGCGCCAGCAGATCATCAAGACCGACGGCAAGCCGAACTTCTCCCTGGCCGACTTCGTCGCGCCCAAGGAAAGCGGCGTGACCGACTATGTGGGCGGTTTCATCACCACCGCCGGTATCGGCGCCGAGGAAGTGGCCAAGGCCTACCAGGACGCCGGCGACGACTACAACTCGATCATGGTCAAGGCCCTCGCCGACCGTCTCGCCGAGGCCTGCGCCGAATGGCTGCACCAACAAGTGCGCAAGAACTATTGGGGCTATGCCCAGGACGAAAGCCTGGATAACGAAGCGCTGATCAAGGAGCAATACACCGGCATCCGCCCTGCTCCAGGCTACCCGGCCTGCCCGGACCACACCGAAAAAGCCACTTTGTTCCGCCTGCTCGACCCCGAGGCCAGCGAACTCAAGGCCGGCCGCAGCGGTGTGTTCCTCACCGAACACTACGCCATGTTCCCGGCGGCGGCCGTCAGCGGCTGGTACTTCGCCCATCCCCAGGCGCAATACTTCGCCGTGGGCAAGATCGACAAGGACCAGGTGCAGAGTTATACCGCGCGCAAGGGTCAGGACTTGAGCGTGACCGAGCGTTGGCTGGCGCCGAATTTGGGGTATGACAACTAAGCCGATCGAGTTGGCATGCTCTCCACATAAAACCTTGGGTGCATGTGGAGAGCATCATGGACGAACCCGCTGAAAACAACGCCCCTGGCAAATGCTTTATATAGCCGAGACGTAAAGCGAGCATCCTACTTCCTGACTGATACCGCGATATTGATAGGTATCTTCCAGCTGGCGACTTTCGGGCTTCTGGCTTCAAGTTGTAGAAAGCCATTGTAATAACCTGCCCGTACCGGATTATCCTCAGGCCTATAGAGTATCCGAAGACTCATTGCCCGCTCGCTTGCACAATTAGTGACATTCATATTCGTTTCGCAGACCCCACGCACGCGCTGCGCTTTCAGGAGTACAGCGACATCGTTTCCGCCCGCATTTCGCAGCGGCACAGTAAGTTGGGTCCAGGTACTGGTTGGAAGCGATATCAAGTCAACGGGACCTACGGACGAGTTCAATGCAACGACACCCGCTTCGAATAAGGTTGTCGGCAATGGAATGTCCAGCTCTGACATCGCTTGTGATGATGCCCCGGACGGGCTGACAAGCATCATGCGCAAACCCGGTAATTCTGGATTATAGCTTACCAGCCGATTCGTATTCTCTCGCCAAACGCGAGCCATATCGGCGGTTCGAGCATTGCCCAACGGTAAACCATGGGCATCCTTCAGCATCGGGTTTGAATAATACGGGGCGCGAGTTCCATAACACAAACTGGTTTTGGTCTTACCATTATCATGACCAAAATTATAATTGACCCCGTCTTGCTCCCAACAATGCCGGCCACCCGCGTTGTGCCCAAGCTCATGGGCAAACGTGTCGGATACGGATGAAGTCCAACCCAGAGTACTGGTATAACCGGGTCTATAAGCCCTCCCAGCATTACCACCGTCCCATCCGCCAAAAGCGGCATTTAAATCGGTCCTGTACATGCGCCTATAGGGACCCAATAGGGTCTGCCAGCTTGCCAGTCCCTCGTCTGAAGTACTGTAGGGCACATCAAATACGTTAACAGCGGCAAGCCGCAGGGAAACATCAGCAACCAGCGAATTTCGTAATCTGAGATTGACTTCCTCGACCTGCAGAAACGCGAATGCGACGGGATCCACCGACATTCTACTCAGCGCATAGGCGGAATAGGCCATCAACAAGTCAATGTAGCGATGTTCTTCTGATACCGTCGTATCATGGCCCATCGGCTCTTGAGTTTCGATGTAGTCCGACTGCCTGGAGTCATTCGCCGGGGCCGTCGTGAACGTACTGGCACCTTGCGCGTCTACACGGAGCAAACCGCTCCCGCTGGGCTCATCGACCCTCGCGATGACCGAACCGTCAGGCGACCTGACCACGACAAGCGAACCTGTATCGCCGTCGCGAGTGTACAAATTGCCGCTTTCTATCGTGTACCCCTGCTCAATCTTGATCGCCGAACGCTCAAAGCGTGCACCGCCTATCGCCTCGGCATACACGCTTGCAGACGTCGCTTGTGGCGAATGTTCCTGACTATCGTTGTCCGCGTTGACGAGGATGGGCAGCGCAAACACAAGCGCTGCCAAACAGGAAAACCCCGCCGCTGCGAACGAGTTTCCAGTGTTCATGGCGTATGTCCTTTGTGGCTGACAAGCACCATGAGACTGATCGCATCGCAGCGGGACGGCTACTGTCAGAAGTGTCAGTAGCGACATGAGCTCACAGACATTAGATTGCGTCATTAACCTCGACCGGGGCAAACCAACGAGGCTTCTTGTTCGTTGACGGCGAAGCTGCCGCAGGCTGCGATCTTTTGTCTATGCTTATCCAAGCCCCATGGTAGACGAGGGATTTATGGACGACCCAATCGACAACAAGCCACCTACCCTGTTGCAGATGATGCACAGCGTGCTGGCCGCCGCGTTTGGCGTGCAGAGTGGCAAGAACCGCGCCCGTGACTTCACCCACGGCAAACCGAGTCACTTCGTGATGCTGGGAATCGCCTTCACGGTGATCTTCGCCCTGACGCTGTTTGGCATCGTCAAGCTGGTGGTGCATCTGGCGGGGATGTAAGCAACCAATTGCAACGCATATCCCTGTGGGAGCGAGCTTGCTCGCGATAGCGATTTGTCAGTCGGCCTCTGTATTGACTGAACCATCGCTATCGCGAGCAAGCTCGCTCCCACAGGTTCTTCATTGCGTTGGACAACCGATTATTGGTGGCTGACCCAGAACACCGCCGTGCCCACCACCAGGATAATCAGGAACAGAATGGCCCAGGCATCAACGGTACTGTCGCTTTTCCTTGCTTTGGTCGGATTGCTCATTGCATCGCCTCTTGTCGGTTTTGTAGGTGATTGCATAGGGACTCGACCACAGTTAAGACGATGATTGCCCGTACGACAAATGTGGGTTAGCCAATAATCAATCTCATTAGTCGATTTGGTTCTTTACATATACTCAAACATCACTTTTGCGCATAACTCAAAACAGGTATCGTGCACCGGCTCCTTTAGGAGTGCGCGGCCGTGCGCGCAGAATTGCCGAGGCAGAACCCGATTCCAGCGAGCCAATACGCAGCTGTTTCTGATCGGCCCAAGCCTGAGACCGAGACTTATATGTACGTATATGACGAGTACGATCAGCGGATCATCGAGGACCGCGTCAAGCAGTTCCGTGATCAGACCCGACGCTACCTGGCAGGCGAGCTGAGCGAAGAAGAATTCCGCCCTCTGCGCCTGCAGAATGGCCTCTACATCCAGCGTTTCGCCCCGATGCTGCGGGTGGCCGTACCTTATGGCCAGTTGAACTCGCGTCAGGTGCGCAAGCTGGCCCAGATCGCCCGGGACTATGACAAGGGCTACGCCCACATCAGTACCCGCCAGAACGTGCAGTACAACTGGCCGGCCCTGGAAGACGTGCCCGATATCCTGGCTGAACTGGCGACCGTGCAGATGCACGCGATCCAGACCAGCGGCAACTGCCTGCGCAACGTCACCACCGACCAGTTCGCCGGGGTGTCGGCCGACGAGCTGATCGACCCGCGTCCGTGGTGCGAGATCGTGCGCCAGTGGACCACCTTCCACCCTGAATTCGCCTACCTGCCGCGCAAGTTCAAAATCGCCATCAATGGTTCGAGCTCGGACCGTGCAGCCATCGAAGTCCACGACATCGGCCTGGAGGCGGTCTATAACGCCGCCGGCGAGCTGGGCTTCCGCGTCCTGGTCGGCGGCGGCCTGGGCCGTACGCCAGTGGTCGGCGCGTTCATCAACGAGTTCCTGCCGTGGCAGGACCTGTTGAGCTACCTCGACGCCATCCTGCGGGTCTACAACCGCTATGGGCGTCGCGACAACAAATACAAGGCGCGGATCAAGATTCTGGTCAAGGCCCTGACACCGGAAGTGTTCGCCGAGAAGGTCGAAGCTGAAATGGTTCACCTGCGCGGCGGCCAGACCACCCTGACCGAAGCCGAAGTCCATCGCGTCGCCAGGCATTTCGTCGATCCGCAGTACAAGGCCCTGAGCAATCAGGACGCCGAGCTGGCCGCGCTCGACCAGGATCACCCGGGCTTCGCCCGCTGGCGTGCCCGCAACACCCTGGCCCACAAGAAGCCGGGCTATGTCGCGGTGACCCTGTCGCTGAAACCCACCGGCGTTGCGCCGGGCGACATCACCGACAAGCAGTTGGACGCAGTGGCCGACCTGGCCGACCGCTACAGCTTCGGCCACCTGCGTACTTCCCACGAACAGAACATCATTCTGGCGGACGTCGAACAGAGCCAGTTGTTCACCCTGTGGGGCGAGCTGCGCGAGCAAGGCTTCGCCACCCCGAACATCGGCCTGCTGACCGACATCATCTGCTGCCCGGGCGGCGATTTCTGCTCCCTGGCCAATGCCAAGTCGATCCCTATCGCCGAATCGATCCAGCGCCGTTTCGATGACCTGGACTACCTGTTCGACATCGGCGAGCTGGACCTGAACATTTCCGGTTGCATGAACGCCTGCGGCCACCACCACGTCGGCCACATCGGCATCCTGGGCGTGGACAAGAAAGGCGAAGAGTTCTACCAGGTTTCCCTGGGTGGCAGTGGTTCCCGTGGCGCCAGCCTGGGCAAGATCCTCGGCCCTTCGTTTGCCCAGGATGACATGCCGGACGTGATCGAAAAGCTGATCGACGTGTACATTGAACAACGTACCGAAGACGAACGCTTCATCGACACCTACCAACGTATTGGCATCGACCTCTTCAAGGAACGCGTCTATGCAGCGAATCATTAAGAACAACGAGGTCATCGACGAAACCTGGCATCTGCTGCCCAAGGACGCGACCCTCGATGGCATTTCCAACTGCGATGACCTGATCGTTCCCCTGGCCCTGTGGCGTGATCACGCCCGCGCACTCAAAGTCCGCGACGGCGGCCTGGGTGTGTGGCTGGACGCTGATGAGGAAGCGGAAGAAATCGGTGAAGACGCCAACCAGTTGCAGGTCATTGCCCTGAACTTCCCGGCCTTCACCGACGGACGCAGTTACTCCAACGCCCGCCTGCTGCGCGAGCGCTATGGTTTCAAGGGTGAGTTGCGGGCGATTGGCGACGTACTGCGCGACCAGCTCTTCTACATGCGCCGCTGCGGTTTCGACGCCTTTGCCTTGCGCGCCGACAAGGATCCGTACGAGGCCCTCGAAAGCCTCAAGGACTTCTCTGTGACGTACCAGGCGGCCACTGACGAACCGCTGCCGCTGTTTCGTCGTCGCTGAGATTGCGCCAATGAAAAGCCCTGGGCCGGGTAATCCGGTCCAGGGCTTTTTCATTTTGTGTACCGAAGCCACCTGTGGGAGCGAGCTTGCTCGCGATGCCGTAGACCAACCACATTGATGCTGGATGTACCGCCATCATCGCGAGCAAGCTCGCTCCCACAAGGGATTGGTGGTGAGGCCAGGATTACCAGAACCGCTGCTGTGTCAGGCGGCTCCACCAGCTCAGCAGCACGCGGTCCACCGACCCGCTGGCCGCCATGCCGATGCGTTCCTGCAGGCTTTTGCGTTCGGCATAGTGCAGGTGGTACAACTCCGCGCCCTTGGCCCGTTCGGCGAGGTATTCATCGCTGGTTTTCAGCTCGTCCACCAAGCCTTTGCCCAGCGCCGCGACACCCAGCCAGACTTCACCGGTCGCCACTTCATCGATATCCAACTGCGGGCGATAGTTGGAAACGAAGTTCTTGAACAACTCATGGGTGATGTCCAGATCCTCCTGGAATTTCTCCCGGCCCTTCTCGGTGTTCTCGCCGAACACCGTCAACGTGCGCTTGTACTCACCGGCGGTCAGCACTTCGAAATCGATGTCGTGCTTTTTCAGCAACCGGTTGACGTTAGGCAACTGGGCGACGACGCCGATGGAGCCCAGGATCGCGAACGGGGCGCTGATGATCTTCTCACCGATGCACGCCATCATGTAGCCGCCGCTGGCCGCGACCTTGTCGATGCACACCGTCAGCGGCACGCCAGCCTGACGGATCCGCGCCAGTTGCGACGAGGCCAGCCCGTAGCTATGCACCATGCCACCGCCGCTTTCCAGGCGCAGCACCACTTCATCCTTGGGGGTTGCGAGGGTCAGCAGCGCAGTGATTTCATGGCGCAGGCTCTCGGTAGCCGAAGCCTTGATGTCGCCGTCGAAATCCAGCACGAATACCCGAGCCTTGGCGGCTGGCTTGGCCTTCTGTTTCTTCTCGGCCTTTTCGGCCTTGCCCTCGGTCTTGCGCAGGGCCTTGAGCTGGTCTTTGTCCAGCAACGTCTGCTCCAGGCGCTCACGCAGGCCTTTGTAGAAGTCGTTGAGCTTGCTCACCTGCAACTGCCCGGCCGACTTGCGCCGGCCCTTGCTGCGCAACGCAGCGAAACTGGCCAGCACCACCAGGATGGCGAGCACCAGTGTCACGGTCTTGGCCAGAAAACTGGCGTATTCGATGAAGAACTCCACAATGGCTCCTAGTCAATTCAACACACCCCTCACATCGGGTGTCGATCGCTCCCAGCATACTCATGCGCCCGTCTCGCGACCAGCCATGAAACCTGCGGTTACCTTGGCGTTGCGAAAATCAGCGCCTATGCTCCAAGTCGGATGAACGCTGGCGCCGAAGGCTGTAAACAGGCATTTCAAACAAGCGTATGTTTTTTCATTGACAGCTCACGGCCATCCTCATAACCTCGCCAGACCTTCAACGTACCGGGATGACGCGGACGTGGGCAGCATCTATCTGATTCGACATGGCCAGGCCTCCTTTGGTGCGGACGACTACGATGTCCTTTCGCCCAACGGCGTGCGCCAGGCGCAAGTGCTGGGCGATCACCTGGCAGAGCTGGGTATCGTGTTTGACCGCTGCCTCTCGGGCGACCTGCGTCGCCAGCAGGACACCGCCACAGGCGCGCTGGGCCAGATGGCCGCCGCCGGACTGCCGGTGCCCACGCTGGAAATCGACGCTGCGTTCAACGAGTTCGACGCCGATGCCGTTATCCGTGCCCTGTTGCCCGACATGCTCTCCGAAGAACCCGAAGCGCTGGAGACCCTGCGCAATGCCGCGCAGCACCGCGCCGAGTTCCAACGCCTCTTCGCCTTGATCGTCGAACGTTGGCTCAGCGGCCGCTACGATCCGCCCGGACTGGAAAGCTGGCTGGGTTTCGTCGAGCGCGTCCAGGCCGGTCTCTCGCGGATCCTGGAGCAGGCCGACACCTCGCAGAAAATCGCCGTATTCACCTCCGGCGGCACCATCACCGCCCTGCTCCACCTGATTACCCGGATACCCGCCAGACAGGCCTTCGAACTGAACTGGCAAATCGTCAACACCTCGCTCAACCACCTGAAATTCAGGGGCAGCGAGGTTGCCCTGGCTTCTTTCAACGCTCATGCCCACTTGCAGCTGTTGAAGACCCCGGACCTCATCACCTTTCGCTGAGGCCGAATTACCGCAGACCCTTGCTGTATTCAACCCAAATAAGGATCGACACCATGACCTCCGTAGCCGACGCCGTACAAGCCATGAAAGCCAAGTTCAACCCAGCTGCCGCTGCCGGCCTGGACCTGGTCTTCGGTTTTTGCATCGACGAATCCAAGTATTTCTCGCTGATCGTCAAGGACAGCACCTGCGAGCTGCGCGAAGGTGAAAACCCGGACGCCCAGGTGACATTGGTGATGGACGGCGAAACCCTGGAAGGCATCGTCGATGGCAGCACTGACGGCATGCAGGCCTTCATGTCCGGCAAACTGCGCACCGAAGGCGACATGATGCTGGCGATGAAACTGTCCGAGCTGTTCCCAGGCTAAGACGCGCTTGCGTTCATCGCGAGCCTTTCGACTGCAACGAATCCCGCCCCTGTGGCGGGATTCGTGTTTCTGGATGTGATGCCGCTCACTCGAGGATTATTCACTCCCTCGCCACGGGGTCGGTGGTGTTCCTGGATGACGCTCTGACGATTGCAGGTATCGAGCCCGCCCGGCAGCTTTTACAATGCCCGCTCCTCCCGCAACGGCCTGAACATGGACATCGACCTCGCCCGCACCTTCCTGGAAATTGTCCGCCACGGCAGTCTCGCCGCCGCGGCCGAAAAGCTGCATGTCACCCAGACGGCGATTACCGCTCGGGTCCAGAAGCTCGAAAGCCAGCTCGGCTGTGCGTTGTTCGTACGCAACCGAGCCGGCGCACGGTTGACCACCGACGGCGAGGCCTTTGTGGTCTATGCCAACCAGCTCGTTCAAACCTGGGAAGCGGCCCGTCGAGACCTGCCGTTGCCCGAGGGTTATCGCAACGTCTTGCATCTGGGTGGCGAGGTCAGCCTGTGCAATCCCCTGATGCTGGCCTGGGCCGGGGCGCTGCGTCAGAAGATTCCCGGCCACGCGCTGCGCATGGACGTGCGCGACGGCGAGAAACTGCTGCAACAGCTGGAGCTGGGCCTGCTGGATGCCGCAGTGGTCTATCAGCCCGAATATTGGCCGCGGTTGCAGGTGGAACAACTGCTGGAAGAGAAACTCATTCTGGTGCGCCTGGCCGCCCGCCCCGAACCTTATGTTTACATCGACTGGAGCAGCGACTTCCGGCGCCAGCACGACACCGCGCTGCCGGACAAGGCGAAGGCCGCCGTGACCTTCAACCTCGGCCCGCTGGCCTTGCAGTACATTCTGGCGAATGGCGGCAGCGGCTACTTCCGCACCCGGGTGGTGCAGAGCTACCTGGACAGCGGCATTCTGGAACGGGTACCCAAGGCGCCGGAATTCAACTACCCGACCTATCTGGTGTACCCCCGGGACCGGGACTCTGCGGCTTTGCAGCAGGCATTCGAGGTGCTGCGCGAGATCGTCAGGAGCGGGAGCGACTGGTCGCAGCGCTGGGATCCGTTGAGCTGAGGGGCCGGTTGTGGGGGGCCGCTTCGCGGCCCAGCGGGAGCAAGCTCCCTCGCCACAGGGTCACCATTAGCCAGAGAGCCCCTCTTCGCCGGAGGGGCCTTGGCGATGGTCACTTTTGCAATTGCATCACGATTTTGTCCTTCACCAGCAGGCGTTTCTTTTTGAGGGTCTCGAGAGCATCGTCGGGCAAACCGGCAGAGGATGGTTTCTCGGCGTCCACCACCTCGGCGTCAAGCTGGGAGTATTTTTGAAGTAACGAGTCGAGCCGTGGATCCTCGCTGCGTTTTTGCTGGATGTGATCTTTTGTGCATTTGAGATCCTGGCACAAATCGTGGGTCACTGGCATGGAACACCTCCTTTGGTTGATCGCGGCAGACGCCTTTGCGGTTCCCGCTTGCGGCACTTGTCGATTATCAGGATGGCCTCGCCGGGCCCGTTCTGTCGACCACCCATCCGACCAGCGGTGACCGTTCGTCGTCCCGTATCGCTTTGCGATTAAACCTTTACCCGCGCGTTGCCCTCCATTGAACAGAGACGACATGAATCGCTCTTATAACCTGTTTGGAGACTTATTTATGGACGGATTCACCCTGCGTCAGCTCGGCCTGGCAGTTGCCCTCAGTACCAGCATGGGCGCCGCCTGGGCCGCGTCTTCCAACGACTTCGTCGACAACGCGGCGGCCGGTGGCATCGCGGAAATCGAGACCAGCAAACTGGCGCTGGAAAAAAGCGCCTCGGCGGACGTCAAGGAGTTCGCCAACAAGATGATCACCGATCACACCAAGGCCAATCAGGAACTGATGGCGCTGGCGAAAAAGCACGACATCGAGGTGCCTGACGAAACCACGCTGGTGAAGAAAGCCAAGGCCAAGATTCTCGACATGCGCGACGAGTCCTTCGATGCAGCCTATGCCAATAACCAGGTCAAGGCCCACGAAGAAACCATCGCCCTCTTCAAGAAAGAAGCCGAGACCGTGACCGACGACAAAAAGGCGGGCAACACCGAACTCAAGGCATTCGCCCAGAAGATGCTGCCTGACCTGCAGCATCACCTGGATGCGGCCAAGAAGCTTCAGGCGGCTCACCCAAGCAAATAACACAAGCGCTGCAAAAAAGGCCGCCTTCCCAGGAAGGCGGCCTTTTTTTGGCCTGTTGGCTAGCCGCCGTCGGTGTCGATGTCGGCATCGGTGCTGTCGTCGGATTCCGGACGATCCGGGTCCGGCTCAAAGCCTGGGCTGAACGTATTGTCGTTATCCTGATGATGATTCTTCTGGTCGACCTCGCTGGCCGCGCTCTGGGCCTGGTCCGCCCCGGCCGGGCTGACCGGTTGGCTGCTCGACGGGGCGCCCGCCCCCTGGGGATCGATGGCCGGGTCGTTGCGCGGGGACGCGGTTTGCGTCTGGCCTTGTTGCTGAGTGTTTGCAGGATCGTCGCTCATGGGGACACCTCTTCATGACAGCGCCGGGTCAATGGCCGGCCTTGTTCATTCGAAGGGAGCGCAACGGCTTCGGTTCCATTTGTTTGCAGCATGTCCCTCAGCCGCTGAGCACCGAGCGCACCATCTGTTTGAGCGCGTCGGGCCCGTAGGGTTTGCTCAGCAGATGGGTGTCGGGGCTTAGCAGGTGGTTGCGGGAAATGATGTCGCGGGTATGTCCCGAAGTGAACAGCACCGGCACCGGTGGCGTCTGCACCTTGGCCCAGGCCGCCAGGTCCGAGCTCTTGATCAGCCCCGGCATGACCACGTCGGTGAAAATCAGATCCACCGCAACCCCATCGAGCAGCAGCTTCATGGCTTCATCACCATTGGCGGCCGTGAGAGTCCGGTAGCCGGACTGCTCCAGCAGTTCCACCGAGGCACTGCGCACCTCGGCATTGTCCTCCACCACCAGGATCGTCTCTTGCCCACCGGGCTGGAGCGGCTCCAGCAACGCCTCATCCCTGGCTTCCGGCTGGAGGCTGCGGGGAAAATACATCTGCGCCCGGGTGCCCTCGCCCAGGAGGCTGGAAATCTCGATATGCCCGCCGCTCTGCTTGACGAACCCGAAGACCATGCTCAGGCCCAGCCCGGTGCCCTGGCCGTCTGTCTTGGTGGTGAAGAAAGGTTCAAACACCTGATTCAGGATGTCGGGGGGCATGCCCGCGCCGTGATCGATTACCGACAGCCGCACATAGTCACCCGCCGGGATGTCCTTGCCGGCACACGACGCCTCATCGAGGACCACGTTCTCGCCGATCATCCGGATGATGCCCTCGCCGCTCATGGCATCACGGGCATTGATCGCCAGGTTCAACAGCGCGTTTTCCAGTTGGTTGCGATCGACATGAATGCACCAGGGTTCGTCGGGCAAGGCCACTTCGATCTGAATGGTTTCGCCCAGGGCCCGCTGCAGCAATTCGGCCATGCCATCAAAGATGCGCCCTGGATTATAGACCGCCGGTGACAAGGGCTGGCGACGAGCGAATGCCAGCAGTTGCGATGAGAGTTTGGCCCCCCGCTCCACGGCTTCAATGGCCGCGCCGACCCTTCGCTGCACATTGCGATTGTCGGGCTCGTGGCGCGCCAGCAGGTGCAGGTTGCTTGCAATCACTTGCAGCAGGTTGTTGAAGTCATGGGCCACGCCGCCGGTGAGTCCGCCGATGGACTCAAGTTTCTGCGCCTGGCGCAGCTGCTCTTCCGCGGTCAAGCGTGCCCGCACCTCGTCGGCGACACGCTGCTCCAGGTTGCGTGTGAACTTCAGCAGTGACGCTTCAGCTGTCTTGCGCTCATTGATATCAATCAGCACGCCCGGGAAACGCAAAGGCTGGCCCAGCGCATCGAACTCACATCGACCGCTGGCCTGAACCCACAGGTAATCACCGTCCGGGCGCCGTATGCGGTATTCCGAGCTGTAGGGTATGCCGGTGCGCAAAGTCAGCTCGACCCGTTGGTTCACTTCTTCAAGGTCGTCCGGGTGGATGCTCTGGCGGGCAATCCCGATGGGCAATGCGTCCAGGGAACAATCCGCCGGATAATTGAAGGTACGTGCGAAACGTTCATCGCCCGACAACGCGTCATTGGGAATATCCCAGACAAATGAGCCAAGCAATGGCCCGGCCGAGAGCGCCAATTGGATACGCTCGTTGACGGCCCGGTAACGCCGCTCCGCTTCCTGCCGGGCCCGCTCGCTCAATACGCGCTCGGTGGTCTCCACGACAATCGCCAACACGCCGGCCGGTGTCTGGTCATCGTCCGGCACGGGGCTGTAGTACAGATCCATCCAGACGTCTTCGGGCTTGCCGTCGCGCAGCAGCACCAGTTCCTTGCTGCGGTAGGACAAGGTATCGCCGGCCAGGCAGACGTCCAGCACATGACGGTTGAAGTCCGCCACTTCCGGCCAGCCCAGCTCCACCGCGCAGCCTAGCAGGTACGGATGGCGGCCACCGGCGAACTCGGCATAGGCATCGTTGTAGATCATGAAGCCCTGGCGGCCCCACAGCATCACCATCGGCAAGGGGGACGCCAGCAAAACCTGAACAGCGCTGCGCAAGCTGGCGGACCACTGTTCGATAGGACCAAGCTCGGTCAGGCTCCAGTCGTACGCCCGGATACGCCGGGCCATTTCGCCACCCCATCCAGGGCACCCGTGATTGTGGGTTAGAAACTGCATAGGTCGACTCTGAGCCTCGAAATGCCTGCGGGGAATCGGCATGCAAAAATTACTTGTTGATCAGAGCTTCGAGCGCGGCGCTGGCGTTTGGTTTCATGTTGATCGATCCGGGCAGGATTCTGTGGCGAGGGAGCTTGCTCCCGCTCGGTTGCGCAGCGACCGTAAGGTCTTGAGGTCTGCTTCGCCCGAGGCGTCGGACCGTCCCAGCGGGAGCAAGCTCCCTCGCCACAAAAGCAGGTGCGGCAGAACTAGCGGAAATCGCGACTCTGCACCTCAATGCCCGCCAGCAACTCAGTCAGATCACTCAACCGCCCGGCGATCAGATGACGCACCTCGCCCACGCTTTCCCAGCGCCCGTCGACCTTTAGCAATTGCGAACCCACCAGCACTTTGCGTTGACGCTCGGCCAGATCGCGCCAGACCACCACGTTGAGGTTGCCGAATTCATCCTCCAGGGTGACAAAAGTCACGCCGCTGGCCGTGCCGGGACGTTGGCGGCCGGTGACCAGCCCGGCGACGCTGACGTTGCGGCCATGCTCCACCGTCTGCAATTCCCGCGAACTGCGGCAGCGCCGGGCGCGCAGTTCGGGGCGCAGCAACGCCAGCGGGTGCGGTCCCAACGTTGTGCCGAGCGTGGCGTAATCGGCAAACAGGTTCTCCCCCACCGTGGGCTTGGGCAAGGCCACCGGTGGTTCTTCCTGGCGGGGTAAATCGGCGAACAAACCCAGTTGTTTCTGTACCCCGGCCACTTCCCAGCGAGCACGATGGCGATCACCGGCCAGGCCTTGCAGCGCACCGGCGTCGGCCAATTGTGCCTGGGCCCTTGCATCGAGCCGGGCGCGCTCGCCCAGATCGGCCACATCACTGAAGGCCCGCTGCCGACGGGCTGCTTCGATGCGGCGGGCATCCTCTTCGCGAAACCCCTTGATCAAGCGCAACCCCATGCGAATCGCCGGCTGCCGGCCTTCCATGGGTTCGAGGCTGCAATCCCAATCGCTGGCGCGCACGTCCACCGGGTGAATCTGCAAGCGATGCCGACGGGCGTCCTGGAGGATCTGGTCCGGGCTGTAGAAACCCATCGGCCAGCTATTGATCAGGGCGCAGGCGAACGCCGCCGGTTCGTGGCATTTGAGCCAGCTGCTGACGTAAGTCAACAGGGCGAAACTGGCGGCGTGGGACTCGGGGAAACCGTAATTGCCGAAGCCCTTGATCTGCTCGAAAAGTTGCGCGGCGTATTCCGGGGCATAGCCGTTTTTATCCATCCGTTCGGCCAAGCGCTCGCGATGCGGCTCCAACCCACCATGGCGTTTCCAAGCCGCCATAGACCGACGCAACTGGTCCGCTTCGCCAGGGGTGTAGTCGGCAGCAACAATGGCGATCTGCATGACCTGCTCCTGGAATAACGGGATACCCAAGGTACGCTCAAGCACCTCCTCCAGTTCTGGCGAAGGGTAGACGACGGCCTCCTCGCCATTTCGCCGCTTCAGGTACGGATGCACCATCCCACCCTGGATCGGACCGGGCCGCACGATGGCGACCTCGATCACCAGGTCGTAATACTCTCTGGGTTTGAGCCGGGGCAACATCGCCATCTGCGCCCGTGATTCGATCTGGAACACGCCGATGGTGTCGGCGCGGCTGATCATTTCGTAAGTGGCCGCATCATCCCGGGGTAAACCCGCCAAGGTGTAGCGCTCGCCCCGATAGCGCTCGATCAGATCGAAACACCGCCGGATCGCGCTGAGCATGCCCAACGCCAGGATATCCACCTTGAGCAGCCCGACCGCGTCCAGGTCGTCCTTGTCCCACTGGATGATGGTGCGTTCGGCCATGGCGGCGTTTTCCACCGGCACCAGGGTGTCCAGCGGCTGCTGGGAAATCACGAAGCCGCCGGGATGCTGGGACAGGTGCCGGGGGAAGCCGATCAGTTGTTGGGTCAGGCTCAGGACCCGACGCAACACCGGGCTGTCCGGATCGAAACCGCCTTCACGCAGGCGATCCAGCGGCGGCGCTTCATCGCTCCAGCGGCCGCAACAGTCGGCCAGTGCGTTGACCTGATCGGGCGGCAGGCCCAGGGCCTTGGCCACGTCCCGCACCGCCCCGGCACCGTGGTAACTGCTGACCACCGCCGTCAACGCCGCACGATGACGTCCGTAACGCTGGAAGACGTACTGCAGCACTTCTTCCCGGCGCTCGTGTTCGAAATCCACGTCGATGTCCGGCGGCTCGTTACGTTCACGGGACAAGAACCGTTCGAACAACAGGTTGGTCTGACTCGGGTCGATTTCCGTGATGCCCAATGCATAACACACCGCCGAGTTGGCCGCCGAACCGCGGCCCTGGCAGAGAATATTGCGCTGGCGGGCGAAGCTGACGATGTCCTGCACGGTGAGGAAATAGCTGTCGTAGTTGAGCTCGGCGATCAGCTCCAACTCATGCTCGATCTGCTTGCGGATCTTGTCTTCGACACCCTTCTTCCAACGCTGGCGTATGCCGCGTTCGGTCAACTCGCGCAACCAGGACGCCGGGTCATGCCCTTCAGGCACCAGTTCGCGGGGGTATTCATAGTGCAGCTGACTGAGGTCGAAGGTGCAGCGCCGGGCGATGACCAGGGTTTCGTCGAGCAATGATTGCGGATAGAGATCGGCCAGATCCTTGCGGCTGCGCAAGTGCCGTTCGCCATTGGGGTGCAGGCGCTGACCGGCCTCGGCCACCGTGACGTGATGCCGGATGGCAGTCATGGTGTCCTGCAAGGCACGCCGGCCACGCACATGCATGTGCACGTCGCCACTGGCGACAGCCGGAAGATTCAGGCGTGCTGCCAGTGCCAGCAAATCCGCCAATCGCCGCCGGTCATCCTGACCACAGTGCAATTGGACCGCGAGCCACAGCCGCCCGGCAAAGATCGATTGCAGCCAGCGGCTCTGTTCGTCGACGTCCTGCCCATCGGCTATCCACAGCACCAGCAATCCCGGCAAGGGCTCGGCGAAATCTTCGCGCACGATGCGATAGCGACCCTTCTCGCTGCGACGCCGGGCGCGGGTGATCAGCCGGCACAGGGCTTGATAGCCTTCGAGATTTTCCACCAGCAGCACCAGTTTCGGGCCATTTTCGATCTGGATTTCGCTGCCGACGATCAGGTGCAGATCCAGTTCCTTGGCCGCCTGCCAGGCCCGGACGATTCCGGCCAGGGTGCATTCATCGGTGATGGCCAAGGCCCGATAACTTTCTTGTTTTGCACGTCGGCACAACTCCAGCGCACTGGAAGCGCCGCGCTGAAAACTGAAATTGGACAGGCAGTGCAGTTCGGCATACTCGATGCTCATGCGAACCAGCCTTGCAGCCACAGCGGCCCGCCTTCGCCCACCGTTCGATAGGCCCAGGCCCGTTGTCCGGCACGGGTTTGGATCAGGTAGTAATCGCGACGCACATCGGCGCCGTCCCACCAGCCAGTCTCGATGCGCTCCGGGCCCATGAGGATCTGTGCCTGGCCTTCGGGCAACGCCTGGGGTTCAATCAGCAGCCAACCGGGACGCTGTTTCCCATCGCGCACCGGACAGGCCTGGGCCCGAGGCTGGGCGGTCATCTGCCAGGCGCACTCGGGTCGATGGTCGTCGCGTAAGCCCAAGGCCTGCACCGCGTCATCCCCCAGCCGCGCCCGCAATCGTTCGCGCAACTGTTCCCAGGGCAAGGTCTGCTGGGGTCGATCATCGAACAGTTCCAGGCGCTGGGGCACGAAACTCGGCAGGTCTTCGGCGCACAAGCGAAAGCCCCGTACCGGCGCCTCGACCTGCACCTGCTCCAATCGACCACGGGCCAGTTCGAAGAGCATCGAAGGCTCACGTTCGGCGCTGAGCAGGCCGACCTTGATCACCGTGTCCGCCAACCCGCCGTGCTCCAGGTGCAGGTCAAAACGCTGCACACCGCTGTCGCGACCGCACAGGAAGGTCGACAGGTCACCGGTCAGCCGGCGCAACGGAAACAGCAGCGCCTGGTGGGACTGGACGTCGTAGTTGAGTTCGATGCGCACGTCGAAACGGTCCGGCGGCAGGTAGAACGACAGCGCCAGGGTGCGGCTGCCGGTCAGCGCATCGAGGTGCTTGAGCACCTGGGCCTCGAAGCGTCGCGCCAGGGTGTGGCGGGGCAATGCCTGGACCTGGCTCAGGCGGCGCAGGCCCATGCGCGACAAGGCCGTAGCCACCTCGGGTTCCAGACCGATGCGATCCACCGGCATCTGGCCCAGGCACTGCTGCAAGGTCTCGGGATCGGGCACCACCAGGCCATCGTAGGCATTGGCCAACATCCGCGCCGCCACTGGGTTCGGGGCCGCGACAATACGATGACGAAAACCCAGCTCGGTCAGCTCGGCCCGCAGCCGTGCCTCGAACACCGGCCAGGGTCCGAACAGGCCCAGGCTCGACTCGATCTCGAACAGCACTGTGCGCGGGTAATGCACGCTGACCTGGGAACTGAAACGGTAGGCCCAAGCCGCCAGGAATTGTTGCCAGTGCTCGATCTGTGCGGCGTCGTATTCGGCGGTGGCGAAGCTTTTGCTCAAAGCCTGGGCCGCAGTCATGCTCTGGCCGGGACGCAAGCCCAGGGCGCGGGCCGACGCATTGACCGCTTGCAGCACCCGGCGCTGGGCCGGGCCGGTCAACAGGGCCAGAGGCTCATTGGGATCCGGACGCTGACGCAACGCGGCATCCAGCGCCAATTGCGGGAAGAGAATACACACCCAGCGCATCGCAACCTCAATGCTCGGTTCGTGAGGCAGGTGTGGCAAAGGCAATCGGTGCCGAACGGGCCAGCCCGCCCCGGGACTTGAGCACGCGCAATTGCGCGGGCCGGGCATCGATGGCAATGCGCAGCGCCGCTGGCGACGGGTTGATGGCCTCCTGGATCGAGCGCCAGGTAAACGCCAGGGTCTGGCCGGTTTCCGCCGCCACTTGCAGGCGCCGCAGGGCCCGGTCGTCGACCTGGCGCGGCCAGCACAAGACCGCGCCGCAACTGCCTGAACGCAGGCATTGTTCGGTGGCCCACAGGGCATCGCGCTCATCGGCCTGGATCACCGACAACTGGCGCAGATCGACCCCGGCGTTCTGCCAGGCTTGGGGATAAGGCACGAACGGTGGCGCCACTAGCACGATCCGCTCCCCCGCTGCCGACAGCCGCGCCAGGGTCGGCCATACCAGTTGCAACTCGCCCACACCCGGTGTGGCGATGAGGATTTCCGTCAACGCCGCCTCCGGCCACCCGCCGCTGGGCAACGCCGCATCCAACCCGGCATGGCCGGTGGGTTGCGGACTGGCGGCCGGAGGCGCAGGCCGGCCCTTCCAGACCTGGCCGCCATTGAACAGCGTATCCAGCGCAACGACAGCGCCCATCAGCCTGGCCTCACCAGGCCGCAGAACACCCCTTCTATCGCCAGGTCCTGGTCGGCTTCGACAACGATCGGCTGATAGGCCGGGTTGCGCGGCAACAAACGCACCCGCTCGCCCACGCGTTCGAAGCGCTTGATGGTGACTTCACCGTCCAGGCGCGCCACGACGATCTGTCCATTGGAAGCCTGGGGCGTGCGTTGTACGCCCACCAGGTCTCCGTCGAGAATGCCGTCTTCAATCATCGAATCGCCCTGGACTCGCAGCAGATAATCCGGCGCCTTGGTAAAGATCGCCGGGTCCAGCATCAACCGATTGTGGACCTCGGCGTCGGCACCGATCGGCGCCCCGGCGGCCACCCGCCCCAACACCGGAACGTCCAGCAACTCCGGACGCGGTGGCTGGTTCAGCAACCGTATGCCCCGCGCCTGGTGCGGATTGACTTCAATGAAACCGGCTTCGGTCAACGCCAGCACATGCTTGCGCGCCACACTGCGAGAGGCAAAACCGAATGCCTCGCTGATTTCAGCGAGACTGGGAGACTGGCCCTGATCGGCGATGCGTTTGCGGATGAAAGTCAGGATGGCGGTACGGCGGGGGGTCAGGGTTTTCATGGAGTACATTTGTACTCCTGTCGGTTTTTTCTGACAAGCACCGCCAGTCAGTTCACAGAAGCCTGTGATCGATCTCTCATTTCGACTCCACACAAACCACTGTGGCGAGGGAGCTTGCTCCCGCTGGCCTGCGCAGCAGGTCCCTGCATTTCTCCAGGCAAACCGCATGGCCGGTTCTACGACTGCTGCGCAGCCGAGCGGGAGCAAGCTCCCTCGCCACGGGGTTGAGTGTCGCAATCCATGGCTTTGCTCGACCACGCATTCGCTTCACTGGGGACAGCCCTGAGAGAGGCGTCGGCTGCCAGGCCGCCATCGCGAGCAAGCTCGCTCCCACAATGGATCGGGTTACAACCGCAAAGGATTGGTCGGCTGTCAGGCCGCCATCGCGAGCAGGCTCGCTCCCACAATGGATCGGGTTACAACCGCAAAGGATTGGTCGGCTGTCAGGCCGTCTTCGCGAGCAAGCCCGCTCCCTCAGGATTCAGGTACAGCCGGAAAAGTCAGGTCGGCCGTTAGGCCGCCTCGCTTTGTTTTGCTTTGCTTTGCTTTGGCTTTTGATCTTGAGCGCCCCGTT